>NZ_JBYHFQ010000008.1:0-139949 GCF_057669665.1 Sporosarcina sp. Y1004
GACGTCCTGTCGCAACGACTGCATACCTGCCTCCTTGCAGGCACGAGGAGGCGTACTTCAGCCCCAATACCGACCCAGGTAGAAATTTTTCAACTTTTATATCTTCAAGTGAAAAGTAGTTTTCTATTGAAAACGGGATACTTCTTTAATTTGACGACTAGTAATGTTGCTAGTGTTGCTTTGATGAGATCACCAGGCAAGTAGACAAGACTCATCTTGACTGCAAGCAGCAGATCGATATTCATAACGAAAGCTTGTACAGGTATTCCAAACAAGTAAATAAGGAAAATACCAACAGTTAAGTTAATGGGTAAAATAGTAGCAACCCTTACTTCTTTGAAGCGAGACTGAATGGCCCCTAAGCAAAATGCTGTAATGGGATAAGATAGCAAATAACCCGCACTCGGTCCAACAAATACACTGAGGCCGCCCCGGCCACCTGACAAGAGCGGGAGCCCAGCAGCAACGAGTAATAAGAAAACGACTTGACTCATTGCGCCTAAACGAGCACCTAAAATCCCTCCGGCAAGCAAGACGCCAATCGTTTGGAGTGTAATCGGAACGGGTGTAAATGATAGAAAAATAGGAGGAAGTAAACCTAACGCTCCCATAATTGCAGCGAATAAAGCAACGTGTGTCATCTCTCTAATTTTCATAAGACATCCCCAGACATAGGTTAATTTAGTTGATATCGAGTATTTTAAGCTCAAACCATCATTTGTGTCAACCTACTTCTTTATTTTGTTAACTAATAAAGTCGATAAAAAGATACGCAACCCACAAATCTTGGGTTACGTATCTTTTTTGGGAAACTTAGAACTCTATAGTAATCTTACCGTTTACCAATGTTAAGGTTCCATCAAACTTTTTATCCGAATTGGAAGTGAAGCCTTTGATAACGTTTGTTTTCCCTTTTGTACAAAGAAGCTTTACTTGAGTAGGTGAAAGCTTTTTCTTTAGAAAAACAGCGGGGAAAGTCTGCTTGCAACCACTTGCGTATGCACTGCAGCCATAGAAATCTTTCCGTGCAACGATTGTACCTGTTTTGCATGCTGGACACGGAACAATTCCATTCGTGACGATGGCGGGGGAAGCAGGGGAATTGGATATCAGTTTTGTATCAATCTTTTGAGATTTCAATTGACCTGGTACTTCTTCCAATAAGCTGTAGATGAACTTTGCAATACTACCTAGAAAACGTTCCTGCGTTCCTTCACCGTTGCCGATCTTCCGCAAATAGGTTTCCCACTTGGCGGTCATAGATGGACTTGCAAGCAGATTCCCTTCTATTGCCTGGCAAAGAATACGCCCTTTATCCGTGATAGAAACAATGTTCTTCGTTACATCGATGTAGTTATGCCTTTTGATTGTTTCGATGATTCCACTTCGGGTCGCCTCTGTACCAAGTCCTTCTATTTCTTTCAAAATATCGGTCTCTTTTTTGTCCTCGACAAGTTTCCCACATGTTTTCATCATCGCGATTAGCTGACCTTCTGTATAAGGCTTAGGCGGCATTGTTTTGCCTTCTTTAATGCTGATATCACTTTCGACCGGTTCGCGCATCGTAAGCGGTGGTAGCGTAGGCTCGTCCTTGTCGTTTTCCTTCGTTGAACGGACAAACAATGCTTTCCATCCTTTCTCCCGTTCTGTTTTACCGGTTGTGAAGAAAGGTAGCTTGTTGACGTCCGTTGTTACTTTTGTTTCAGTGTAGAGATAGTCGGTATGGAACATGGCGAGCGTCGTCCGGACAACTTCTTCGTATAAATTGCGCTCGATGGTAGATAGTCCGGCAATCACCCCTTGTGACGGAATTTTCTTCGTAGGAATGATTGCGTAATGCTCCTGTACTTTTGAACTGTCGACATACCTTTTTTTCGGAGTGAGTGATGCGACAGGGAAAGGGTGGCCGATGAGTCGTTGATAGTCGGTCACTTGTCCGGCCAGATAGGTAAATTCACTTGGTGTAATGTACCGGGAATCCGTCCTTGGGTACGTCACAAGTTTCTTTTCATAAAGTCCTTGCATAGTCTTCAATACATTGGCGGGACTGATTTTCCACAAGCGGTTTGCTGTAGCTTGTAGCGTAGACAACGCGTGTAATTGAGGCGGTGGCGTTCGCTTATCAACTGTTTCTACAGAGGTAATTACCCCCGGTGAATTTGGTTGGATGTCATGCTTCGCAAGTAGGTCTCGGATAATTTCCCTTTTCGGTTCCTTTGCTTTCGCTTTCCCTTTGTACGTTCCATTTACGGCGGTAAAAGTAGCTTCGATTTCATAGAATGGTTCTGAAACAAATGCTTCAATTTCCTTTTGCCGCTGATAAATAAGGTAAACAGTTGGCGATTGCACACGGCCAATCGAAAATACTTCCCGAATTCCACGTGCTTGCAACAAAAGTGAATAAAGGCGAGAACCATTCATCCCGACAAGCCAGTCACTAATCTGCCGGGCTTTCGCTTCCTCGTACATGAGAAGGTCTTTGCGGTTGTCTTGTAGGTTCGCAAATCCTTTCCTCACTTCATCCACTTCGAGGGAATTAATCCAAAGCCGTTTAATCGTCTGGTTTTTTGCACCTGTTTGATAATAGATACTATAGAAGATATTCGATCCTTCACGGTCGACGTCACAGGCGTTAATAACAGTATCAGTACCTTTAATCAGCTTCTTTACAATGGCGAACTGCTTGCTTTTTCCTTTTGCGACTTGAAACTCATAGTGTTCCGGCAAGATTGGTAAACTGGCAAGCGACCACTTGGCCCATTTTGGATCATACTCTTTTGGTTCTTTTAGTTCGACAAGGTGGCCGATTCCCCATGTAATGTATGCACCTTCAGAAAATATCGGAGAAGGTAATAATTCCAAATAACCTTCATGCCGTCGCACAGAAAAAGCGTCTGCATACGCTTTCGCTTGGCTTGGTTTTTCGGCTAGGATGACTGGCTTCATGACAAGACCTCTTTCACTGATAAGGTAAAAACGTTAGTTCTACTATTATCGCATAATTCAAGGAGGTTTTCTAATGGAAGCAATATTGAACTGAGTCAATTTTATAGAGACTTCTGCCACAGCCAATTATTTTGCCCTCACAGATAACCAGATAGTGATCTGGTAGAAAAAATAATAAAAAATTGACTAGAGATAAGAAGGCGTGCGCCGGGAACCCAAATCGCGAAGAGTTGACTTTCATCATGAAACAAATGATTTTGTTCACAAGGGAAAATCTAAATACATTTAATATATAAAAAGATTATTCTCCAAATTATAATAGTAACCACAAAAATCTAACACAATAGTGTAAACAAAAGGTAGAAAAAAGTCGATTTTTGTGGTATACTATATGAGCATTTCGAGATAGAGATCAATAAGATAGTGGGTCTTCTATCTTAAAAAATGTCGAAAAATGTTAATATTTGTCGAAAAATATAAACTTATGGTAATGGGTTTGTAAGTTTTTTTGTGCGGAAACTTATAGTTCATTATGTGTCATAAAAAAATACTAGATTATAAAAACCCTTTTTTTATTATGAATTAAAAATAGAACTTTCACTATTTTTTTTGGGGTTTATTAGGAGGGGCAAACGATGGCGGACAAAAAGACAGCGAATAAATCTACTCGCAGAGATTTTCTTAAAAAATCTGGTTATGTAGCCGGTGGAGTTGTTGGTGGTAGCGTTTTAGGTGGATTGCTCGGAACTCAATTGGGGGAAACTAAAGAAGTTTCTCCAGTTGCAACCAAAGTACAGCAGTATGATCACGCTCTAGAATATTTTACGAATCGAGCGGATTTCATATTGCTGGGACAGGCCACAGAGCGAATTTTTCCTGAAGATGAAAATGGACCAGGTGCGCTTGGTCTAGGAGTTCCTTATTATATCGATCACCAATTAGCAGGTAAGTGGGGAATCAATGCGAAAGATTATAGACAGGGACCCTTTCATGTGGGAGAGGCTGTTCAAGGTTATCAAACACAATTAAAGTATCATCAGGTTTTTGACTTAGGAATAGAAGCAATTGAGAATCATAGTCAAGCGACATTTAAAGAGAAATTTACAGCATTAGAGGGCGAACAGCAGGATGAGGTCTTAGTAGCTCTTGAAAATGATAAAGTGAAGATACCTGGTCTTAAATCAAGCTTCTTCTTTGAAATTTTACGCAAAGCAACTTTAGAGGGTGCGTATGCTGATCCACTTTACGGTGGGAATAAGGATATGCAAGGTTGGAAGATGAAAGAGTATCCTGGTGTTCAAATGACTTATTCGGCTGAACAAGTGGCATCTAAAGAATTCATTGAAGTTGCACCAGTGAGTCTTCATGACAGACTAAACTAATTACTATATAAAATAATGAAGCTAAATAAAAAAGCTTCATAAAATACGAACAGCAGGAAGAGGGGTTATTCATTATGGTTACGAAACTACCTAAAACAGATGTTGTAACGGTAGGTGTAGGCTGGACAGGCGGAATTATAGCTGCTGAGGCCAGTAAAGCAGGTCTAAAAGTTGTCGGATTAGAACGTGGTGGAAATCGCGGAACGGAAAACTTTGGTATGAAACATGATGAACTGCGCTATGCAATACGCGGTGAATTGATGCAGGATTTATCGAGAGAAACGTTAACATTTAGAAATAATGGTGGTCAGCGCGCATTACCAATGCGTCAATATGGATCCTTCATGTTAGGAAATGGTGTTGGAGGAGCAGGTACACATTGGAACGGAATGACCGACCGTTACAACCCATATGACTTTGAAATTAGATCAAAAACGGTTGAAAGATATGGTGAGAAGAAAATTGCAGATGGGCTACTCATCCAGGACTGGGGAATTACCTACGACGAAATGGAGCCATATTATACGATGTTTGATAAAATGGCTGGTATTTCTGCCGACGAGACGCCTCTACGTGGGAAACGTTCGGAACCCTTCCCAAATCCAGCATTGAAACATGGTCCTGAGCTTGATTTATTTAAAGAAACAACGAAAAAAATGGGACTGGATCCTTTCACCATGCCAGCAGCGAACAACTCACGACCTTATCAAAATCCAGATGGTCAGCATTTAGCTGGTTGTCAAATGAACGGATTCTGTGAACGTTTCGGTTGTGAATATGGTGCAAAAGCAAGTCCAAACGTTACGGTTATCCCAACAGCATTGAAAACTGGTAATTTTGACCTTCGCCCATATTCTGAGGTCATCGAAATTTTACACAAAGATGGAAAAGCAACAGGGGTTATTTATGTCGATACACGTTCAGGTGAGAAATTTGAACAACCTGCAGATATTGTTGCAATAACAAGTTATACGTTTAATAATAATCGTTTGTTACTTAATTCAAAACTTGGTACTGCCTATGACCCTAAAACGCAAAAAGGTACAATTGGAAAGAATTACTGTTACCAAATAATCGTAGGTACGAACGGATTCTTTGATGATCGTAAATTTAATACTGCAATTGGTTCAGGTGGACTCGGTGCAACATTAGATAACTATAATGCCGATAACTTTGACCATGCAGATCTTGATTTTATACATGGTGGAATGATTACCATTAACCAATCAGGAAAAAGACCAATTGAGAACAACCAAGTTCCTCCTGGTGTACCAAGCTGGGGTAAAGAATTTAAACAGCAATCGTTAAAATACTATAACCGTATGATTAACGTTCACACGTATGGAGCAGTTATGCCTCATGTGAATAACTATTTGGATTTAGACCCGACATATAAAGATATACACGGTAAACCACTTGTTCGCATGACGTTTGACTTCTCGGAAACGGACCGTAAACGTGGTGAATTCCTAAACAACCACACTAAGAAAATCATGCAAGAAATGGGAGCAACGCATGTCTCTGACAATGAGTCACTTGAGCACTATGACATAACAAAATATCAAGCGACACATAATACAGGTGGTGTTATCATGGGAGCAGACCCTGAAACATCTGCTGTCAACTCTTACCTACAAATGTGGGAAGCAGATAATGTTTTCGTTGTTGGTGGATCAGCATATGCTCACCAAAGTGGTTACAATGCGACTCATACTTTAGGAGCGCTTGCTTACCGAGCATCAGAAGGAATCATTAAATATAGTAAAGAAGGAAACATGCTAGTCTAAGCATGTTAAATAGAATCGGACTCAAATCCGAGGAACAAATTTGTTTACCTGACTGAGTAAGTGAACAAAGGTAGTACTTGTTCGTTTTACTTAAGTACTGGTAAACATATTACAGAAGCAGACCAATCCTTTAAAGGGTTGGTCTGCTTTTTTTAATATAGTAATAAGGATAGAAAAGAGTAAGGAATCCAACGCATTTATAATGAAGCAGGTTCTAATACTCCATACGATTACAATGATATACATGGGCAGCGGTGCTCATGATGCTAGACTCCAACTATGATAACGAGCGACAGGATAGATAGAGCAATGGGAAATCAGTGTGAAAAATCACCAAGAATGGAAAGTAATTTAGCAGTTCCCATCTGGTTTAGGCCTAGACTCATTACTTTATACTATAAGTTTTCTAAACAGTCTAACAGAATAGATTTATGGATATTAATATGAATTTCAGATATGGTTAGCATGCTATCTAATTCTTTCTATGAGAAGGTGAACTTTTGATTGATGATGAGATTCGTGAAATACTTGATGGAATATCGGCACAGATGCGTAGGAATTACTCGGAAATGCTGCGTGAACTAAACCTTCATGTGGGTCAAGACCAGTTATTGTGCCGCCTTTGGAGTGAGGATGGCGTTACGCAGACCCAGTTAAGTGAACGTTTGAACTGTGAACCGCCAACCGTGGCAAATATGGTGAAAGCGCTCGAAAGTTATGATTTGATTTACCGGCGGCGTGATGAGCTAGACGGTAGGGTCAATAGGGTTTATTTAACGACTAAAGGTCACAATATAAAAGGACCTGTCGAGCGTATTTGGGTAAAGCAGCAAGATAAATTATTGGATGGTGTTTCGTCCGAAGAGCGCATCGTATTAAAAAAGCTTCTGAAAAAAATGGCTGAAAATATTAAGTAAGCTCAGCCTATTTTTAATCAATTAGTTAGCATGCTACTTAATTATTATTATTATTAATGGTAAAAGGGAGTTTTGAACATATGTCAACTTCGACCACTCAAAGTAAATTACAATTATCAATTTTAGATTTAGCAAATATTTATCAAGGTAAGACTGCAAACGAAACTTTACAAGATTCAACTGAGCTTGTGCAGCTAGCTGAAAATTTGGGCTATACGCGCTATTGGTTTGCGGAACATCATAATGCCAAAAACCAAATTAGTACTTCTCCTGATTTATTGAGTGCTCATGTAGCGGCGAAATCGAACAGTATACGTGTGGGGTCAGGTGGTATTATGTTGCCCAATCATAGTCCACTTAAAGTAGTCGAGAATTTTGCGCTATTGGAAGCTTTGAATCCTGGCAGGATCGACTTGGGAATTGGTCGGGCACCAGGAACGGATGGAATGACAGCATACGCATTAAGGCGTTCAAGTGAAGCAGTGACTACTTATGATTTTCCGCAACAACTAGATGAGCTACTTGCATTCTTTTCTCGGAGTTTTCCTGCTAATCATCCTTTTAGTGGAATTACACCGACAGCAGATGAATCATTAATACCTGCAATTTACATGTTGGGGTCAAGTGATGGGGGCATGCAGTTTGCTGTTGAAAAAGGATTGGGCTTTGTCTTTGCAGCGCATATTACACCTCATTTGGCAGTTCCGATGTTACGTGCTTATCGCGAAAATTTTAAGCCTTCTTCATACATGTCTGAGCCAAAAAGTATTTTATCGACAATTGTTATTACGGCTGACACCAACGAGGAAGCAGAGTACTTGGCAGGCCCAGTAGAACTGTTTTGGGCTCGATTAGTAACAGGGAATATGGAATTGCCTATTCCTACTCTTGAAGAAGCGAGTTCTCATGTCTATTCATTAGCAGAGGAACGGGCGCGACGTGAGAATAAAACGCGTTTTGTGATAGGTAGTGTAGAAGAGGTCGCTGCGAAACTCAGAAGCCTTGCTACAGATGCGATGGTAGATGAAATCATGATGATGGATTTTTATACAGAAACTCTCGATCGACATAAAGCATACCGACTATTGGCAGAAGAGTTTGGTCTTTCATCTAACTAAGTATTTTAAACTAATGATTTTATATAATCTCCAGCGAAGGCGTCTACTGGGGTAGCCGAAGCAATAAGACTGACAGTGATTTTCTGTCCGGCTTAATGTGGGAGGCATCCCTTAGCGCCAAGCGTTGTTGGTAGGATTCTTTATTACAATATATGTGATTAATCACAAAAAGCACGTCGATTTAATCTGAGGAGATGGTTGTTTTGAAAAGCAATGCAAAAATGCAATTAGCTATGCAGTTGGGTTCTGGATATGGCTTAGATGCAGGTGCTTGGCGAATGCCGGGCGCTGATCCGACTGCTTATACAAATATGGACGTCTATGTAAAATTGGCCAAAATTGCTGAACGAGGGAAGATACAGATGCTCTTTATGGCAGATACGCCAGTATTGTCAGTGGACTTGAGTAATCAGCCACCGCAAACTCCAATGGATCCAATGCTGACATTAGCTGTGATTGCACGAGAGACTGAACGTATCGGACTTGTAGCGACGTTATCGACAACATTTAATGAACCTTATAACGTAGCTCGTCAGCTCAAAACATTAGATGTAATTAGTAATGGACGTGCAGGATGGAATGCGGTAACAACATCAAATCAAGCAGCCGCGGCAAACTACGGTAGTACTGTTGCCAATCGTACGGAACGATATGAGCGGGCGCATGAGTTTATCCAACTTGTTCAAGCATTGTGGGGAAGCTGGGGTGAGGATGCTTTACTACTTGATACGAAAAACGGTAATTATGCTGATATGAATAAGATTAAACCGATCAATTTAGGTGGTAAATACTTGTCTTCTCAAGGACCATTGCCGATACCACCTTCTGCGCAGGGACAACCTGTTATTTTTCAAGCAGGTGGTGGTCGCGAGGGATTGGAGCTTGCAGGCCGATACGCGTCCGGCGTTTATGCAAATCCTTTCGACATTCCTTCTGCAATGACTCACCGGGCCATGGTACGGCAGAGTGTAACTAGCTTCGGGCGAAATCCTAACGAGATAAAGTTATTACCAGGGATTATTCCGTCGATTGCATCAACTGAACGAGAAGCATTGGAACGACGCAAACAACTTGATCAGTCTATCGATTTACCAGGGAGAGTTGGTTATCTTGGACATATGATCGGGGTGCCGCTGTCAATCGATGACATTGATCTTCCTGTATCGGAAGACTTGCTGAAGCATACCTATGCGAATCCTGAGGATCCTAGATCAGTCTATGCGCTTGAACTGGCCAGAAGTGGCATGACGGTTCGTGATGTGTTGGCGCATGGGGTCATAAATTACCATCCTGTTATTGTGGGTACACCTGAAAAAGTAGCGGATTTTATGGAGCAATGGTTTGTTGCGGGAGCTTGCGACGGTTTTGCTATTCAACCGGATGTTAGTTTTGATGGGGTTTCTGATTTTGTCGATCATGTGATTCCTATTCTACAAAAACGCGGGCTGTTTCATGAAGATTACGAGGGCACTACGTTACGCGACCATATGGGGGTATCATACCAGTACGGGCTCTAATAAAAGATAGTAATTACTTATTTTAGAAGTTCAGCATGATTGGGAAACTACTCATACATATCGTAATATGATAGAGCCTCAAAAATAATTAGGCCGACAAAATCTACAATTTCGGCGTTACTTCATTCTGGAAATTTTTTCATAGTATAGTGGTGGAAAGGTGCCAGAAGCAAACTGAAACTAATGAGTTGATATTTGTCCTGAATTCATATAGTATGAATTCGAGGTAATAACAATAAAGATTTAAAGAGGAGATTAATAAAATGAACATATTAGTAGTCAAAGCGAATAACCGCCCAGCTTCAGAAGCTGTATCAAGTAAAATGTATGAAACTTTCATGAATAATATTGAAGGTGTAAACGTAACGACTTATGATGTATTCGAAGAAGATATGCCTTATATTGGTCAAGAATTATTCGACGCTTTCGGTAAAGTACAATCGGGCGAAGAAATGACAGATATCGAACAACGTCTTTTAGCTGCAAAACAAAAAGCAATGGATGCATTAACAGCAGCAGACATCGTTGTTTTCGCCTTCCCATTATGGAACTTAACAATTCCGGCTAAACTACATACATTCGTCGACTATGTATACCAAGCTGGTTATGCATTTAAATATGATGAAAATGGTCAAGCTGTACAATTAATGACTGACAAAAAAGCCGTTATTTTAAATGCGCGTGGTGGTGTTTATTCAACACCGGAAGCAGCACCAATGGAAATGGCTGCTAACTATATTAAAAACGTCTTTGGTGGCGTATTCGGTATGGAAATCGTGCAGGAAGTTATTATTGAAGGTCATGCATCCGCACCTGATCAAGCAGAAGCGATTATTGCTGAAGGTTTAACAAAAGTGGAAGCTGTCGCTAAAGAGTTATCTGCAGTATTGGTTTAATATCAATCGGTTGTATATGATAGTCATAGGAATGATATCATTGTATTGGAAATTCAATACAAATAAGAAAGCACCATTCGGAATATACTGAATGGTGCTTTTTGTTTATCCGAATATAAAAACAATAATATGGAGGTTTTTAGATGGAAATGAATTATTGCCCGAACTGTGGGGAAGTGTTAGAAGTGCGTATTATCAATGATGAAGAGTATAAGGCGTGTCCAAGTTGTTCGTTTATTCATTGGGGAAATTACAGTATAAGTGTTGGAGCTTTAGTCATAAAAGATGAAAAAATGTTGCTCGTCCGCCGTAAAGATAATCCAGGGAAAGGGAAATGGACGAACCCTGGTGGTTATATCGGACAAACAGAACTCATTGAACAAAGCATTATACGCGAAGTATTAGAAGAAACAGGTGTAACTGCAAAAGTGAAATCGGTCGTAATGTTGGGGGATTATCCAGGTCGAATACATAACGTCTATGTTGGATTTGCGATGGAATATTTAGAAGGGCAGCCACAACCAGATGACGTTGAAGTAGATGGTGCTGACTTTTTCTCATTGGAGGAAATGGAGTCAATGGATGTTGCAGATATGACGCGGGGTCTGGCCCAAATCGCTTTTGAACAACAAGCCGTTGGATTAGAATTAAATCCGCTGCCGAAAACAGTTTTTAATGGCTACACCTTTTTTAATGTTTAGGAAGATGATAAATCGTTATTCAATAGCACATGAATTTCACGATTATAATTCAACAACAGAGACAGATTAATGACGCTAACTATGCGTGGTGGTTTTGGAAATGGTATAGTTTTGGTAATAGATATTTTACGAGGGAAAGGGGGTAATTCATAAAGTGGGGAATAAGGATTCTATTGAGCTGAAAAACATTTCTATTGGATCACCGAAACTAATGAAATATGATGGTGGGAAGGAAATAAATACCGGAATACGCAAGGGAACAGTGGAAGAGGCTTTTTTAAGAAAAGAAGGGTTTCACGGGGATGGCGTTGCCGACTTACGTTTTCACGGTGGCCCTGATCGTGCCGTTTGCGTTTATCCATATGAACATTATTCGCAGTGGGAACAAGAATTTGGAACCCCTTTACCTGCCGCAACCTTCGGGGAGAATTTAACAGTCTTAAATATGTTGGAAGCAGATGTTCATATTGGCGATATCTTTAGGTTGGGGGAGGCGGTTATCCAAATCACACAAGGCAGAATTCCGTGTAGTACAATTACTAAGCGAACGAATCTGCCATTACTTCTAAAACGAATGGTAGAGACAGGTTTTACAGGCTACCTTTGCCGTGTTTTAGAGGAAGGAACAGTTAAACAAGATTCAAAGATAACGTTGATTGAGCGGCATCCTAAGCAAATGTCAATCCTGTTCGCAAACGAGACTTATTTTCATAACCCTAGAGATATTGAAGGTATTAAAAAGATACTAGACGTTTCGGAATTGGCTGGAGAGTGGAAAGAGTCATTAGAAAAGCGGCTAAATAAATTAACAAGTTTATAGCAGTAAAGATAGGCTATTAGAATTGTTTGCATAGCTAGAATTTAAACACCACGCCACAAGTGCTCGCATTTGTGGCGTGGTGTTTTTTTCGAGTTTTCGCCATGAAGCATAGGTAAAGCTAACGTAACCCAATAAAAGTGGACTACTACTTCTAAGTATCGTAAAAGTAGGCGTGTTTCAAGACCTGATCGCACCATCCACCACTGCATCAGAAGGCAAATGATGAGCGGCCAGTCATAACGTGGTAGGAGGGGAAGTGGGATGAATTTGGTAAAAGCCAAAGAGGCAAAAATAACGACAGGAAACAAACATGATAGAGCCTGCTCGCGGCCAAAACGAACGAGTTGTTTTAGTGCTCTCATGATTTGTGCCTCCATTTTGAATGGTTAACTACATGAGTGATCCCATTATGCGAAATAATGGAAAAAGAAGTATCTCTTTTCCTTTCAACTTTATTAAACTGGGGTGTCTTCATCACTTCGGTATTCTAAAATATCTCCAGGCTGACAGTCCAAAGCCTTACAAATCGCCTCTAGAGTTGATAATCGAATCGCTTTTGCCTTTCCATTTTTCAATATAGAAATGTTAGCCATTGTTATCCCAACTCGCTCTGAAAGTTCTGTTACGCTCATTTTCCTTTTTGCCAACATCACATCAATATTGATTATAATCGCCATTTTTTCACCTCAGACTGTTAAATCATTTTCAGATTTTATCGTAATAGCTTCTTGCAAAAGTTTTTGGAGAACAGCAGCAAAGACTGCGATTACCAATGGAGCAAATATAAAAAGCATTCCAACCAATACGACACCCGGAGCGTCATCTAACTGCGCAAAGATAAAGAAGAATGGCAGTCCAATGAGATGTAAGCCACTGATTGTGATTGCGCAATACTTTATATTTTTCAAAGCTTTTACGGATATTTCCGAGAATGCTTTGTTCTTGTCAATATAACTTAACAGTTTAAAAGCTTGATACAATGCGATGAAATACGGTATCGCCGACACATACATAACGGTTACAAAGCCATATACCACATAAGCGAACTCCGAATTACTTTCTGTTGCATCTTTCGCTAGTATTGGCAACGCAAATATACATATAGCAAGGATTGGGAGTCCGAGAAAAATAACAGCTATTTTCAAAAAGTTTGTTGAACCTCGTTTCATAAAAAGCACCTCACCTCTTTATTGTTAATTTTATATTAGCATGATATTTATCGTTTAGAAATAAATATTTATCGCTAATTATAAATATTAATTACGTACTGGGTACTAATTGTATAAAAGTAAATTAGAGAATACAGTAGGCAAGGTGCTAGAGTGCCCGAAATTGCATCTTCGGGCACTTACAATCTTTATAGAAGCCCAACTATTCTATTCATTCAAAGCAA
This sequence comes from Sporosarcina sp. Y1004, assembly GCF_057669665.1. Classification (NCBI taxonomy): domain Bacteria; kingdom Bacillati; phylum Bacillota; class Bacilli; order Caryophanales; family Caryophanaceae; genus Sporosarcina; species Sporosarcina sp. Y1004. The sequence continues at coordinate 13,478 of NZ_JBYHFQ010000008.1, forward strand.
CTGCATTTTTCACTTGTCTATTGTAGGAACGCGACAGGAGATTAATCACAACAGTATAACCAAAAAGTGTGTGGCTAGAAGTGACGGAGTCGCTTCTAGCCACACCTGCCCTTCGGTAATAGTGTCATGGTTAATTCTCCGAAAGCGGGCCGGAAATTGTCCAGTGAAAATGGCGGCATTCAGGGCCTACTCACCAGCGCATTTTGCAAGTAAATGTTAAATCAACATAGGTGTTTAGACAAAGATAATAAGAGTTCCTCATTATAGTGAACTACTCCATAACTTCAAACTAGTAATTCACTATACCTTGTATTAACTGCGAAATATTAGTAAATACCAAGGATTCTCTACAAATACAAACTAATTAGATCTAAAGTGTTGACAGTTATAGCGTATTCATGTTAAATTTAGTTTGAATTCGAGATACTTGAATTAAAGGTAATTAGAATAAATGCTATAGAAGAGTGAAACAATTGAATATGGCTCCTAAAAAGTTGAATATCGTTTCTGCAATTCATGAAACGATTTGAAAAGATTCAGCGAAGTATAAATTGAAACCATCAGAGTCATGTATTGATAGGAAAGAAATTATTAAGTACACACCTTGAATCCAAGGAAATCAAAGGAGGAAACACAATGAACCATTTAAAAGGAATTCACCACGTAACGGCCATCACAAGTAGCGCAGAAAAGAACTATGAGTTTTTCACATACGTATTGGGAATGCGTTTAGTAAAGAAAACAGTCAATCAAGATGATATTCAAACATATCATCTATTCTTCGCAGATGATAAAGGTTCTGCGGGTACTGATATGACATTTTTCGATTTCCCTGGTATTCCAAAAGGAACACATGGAACGAACGAGATTTATAAAACAGCTTTCCGTGTGCCGACAGACGCTGCACTTGATTACTGGGTGAAACGTTTTGATAAGTATAAAGTGAAAAATAGTGGTATTGAAGAAGTGTTCGGTAAGAAAACAATTTCATTTGTGGACTTTGATGAGCAACAATATATGTTGGTTTCTGACGAATTTAATGAGGGTATTGAATCAGGAACGCCTTGGCAAAATGGTCCTGTGCCATTGGAGTTTGCAATTACAGGATTAGGACCAATTCATATTCGTATCGCACAATTTGATTATTTAAAAGAGGTTTTGGAGAAAGTGATGTTAATGCGTGAAATCGCACAAGAAGGCCCAATGCATTTATTTGAAATGGGTGAAGGTGGAAATGGTGCGCAAGTAATTGTAGAGCATAATACGGTTCTCCCAGAAGGTCGCCAAGGCTATGGTACAGTTCATCACACTGCCTTCCGTGTAGAAGACACGAAAGTATTATATGAATGGATTGACCATATGCAAGCTGCTGGTTTCGGTACTTCTGGGTATGTAGATCGCTTCTTCTTCGAATCTCTATATGCACGAGTAGCACCTGGCATCCTTTTTGAGTGGGCAACAGATGGTCCTGGCTTTTTGGGGGATGAGCCTTACGAAACAGTAGGTGAAATTTTATCATTACCACCATTCCTGGAAGGGAAACGGGAACAAATCGAGGCATCAGTACGACCAATCGATACGGTACGTAGCACGATTAAAATAGACAAAGAGTACTTATAAGGAGGTGGAATTGGAGAATGGGTTTTTTTAGTAAGTTATTCGGAACACAACAACCACAACAACAAGAGGAGGAAAAAACAATGACAAAATCAAACATAGGTATTATTTTAGGATCGACACGTGAAGGACGCGTAAGCCCACAAGTTGGGACATGGGTAAAAGAATTAGCAGATAAACGCGGGGATGCAAACTACACGATTATTGATATCGCAGAATACAAATTACCACTTTTAGGTGAAGCCGGCGGCGATGCATCAGGTGCAGCAGCATGGTCAGAAATCATTGCTAAACAAGACGGATTTGTATTCATCGTTCAAGAATACAATCACTCGATTACAGGAGCACTCAAAAATGCGCTAGACTACTTACGTGATGAGTGGAACAATAAAGCTGCAGGTATCGTATCATACGGTTCAGTAGGTGGAGCTCGTGCAACAGAACATTTACGTGGTATTTTAAGTGAATTATCTGTAGCGCATGTTCGTGTTCACCCAGCGTTATCGTTATTTACAGATTTCGAAAATGGTACAGACTTCAAACCAGCTGCTGTACAAGCAGATTCAGTAAACCAAATGCTCGACCAAGTTATCCCTTGGACAACTGCATTAAATACTGTACGTAACTAATTTTAACGCAAGTAAATCTATACAAGTCGCAAAATGTGCATATGCACATTTTGTGATTTTAATAAATAAATTCTTAGCAAAACGATTTCAAGCGGATTGAAGGTTTTGCTTAGAATTTATATCGGAAAGGAAGATACTAAGATGAATAAAATAGCGGGTCATCACCATATTTCCATGATTACAAAAAAAGGACAACAAAACAATCAATTTTATGTAAAGGTGCTCGGACTGCGTAGAGTGAAAAAAACAGTCAATCAAGATGATCCAAGCATGTATCATTTGTTCTATGGAGATTTAACGGGTAGCGCCGGAACAGAGTTGTCCTTCTTTGAAATCCCGATGGCTGGAAGCACAAGGAGAGGAACGAATGCCATTACGCGGATTGGGTTACTCGTTCCGTCTTATGATAGTTTACTGTATTGGAAAGATAGATTTGAATTACTTGATGTAAAACATGGGGAGTTAACCAAGTACGCAGGGCGTGACGCACTCCATTTTGAAGATGCTGAGGGTTTACGTCTAGTCCTATTAAATAATAACGATGACGAGGTTCCGACGCTGTGGCAGACATGGGACGATTCAATTGTTGTAGAGAAACATCGTATTCTTGGAATGGGCGCAGTGGAAATGACCGTGCAATCTTTAGATAGCCTAGCGAATACATTAGAAAACTTGTTTGGGTATGAACTAGCCTCACGTAAAGCGAAAGAAGCTATCTATCAATCAGTAAAAGGACAGTCTTTTGGTGAAATTGTCATTGTGGAGAAGGGCGGTCCACAAGAGAAACCAGGAAAAGGCAGTGTGCACCACGTAGCTATCCGAGTAAAAGATGGCGATGAGTTACGTGAGTGGAGCCAACGTATTCAAGATTTTGGTTTTGCAGTGAATAAAATAACAGATCGTTACTATTTTGAGAGTTTATATTTTAGAGAAGAAAATGGTATTTTATTTGAATTAGCGACAGACGGACCAGGTTTTACAGTGGATTCGACCATTGAATCCTTGGGGGAAAAGTTAGACTTACCGCCATTTTTGGAGAGTAAGCGAGTTGAAATTGAGGCGAAATTAGAACCCATTGAGTAAAGGCAAGGGGAACTAGTACAAGTAGTTACGATAGGAAAAGGAAAGAACAATAGAGGAGGAAATAATTGTGAAAAAACAAACAGCAGGTATTCACCATATCACAGCAATTGTTGGTCATCCACAGGAAAACATTGATTTTTATGCAGGGGTATTAGGTTTACGTTTAGTTAAACAAACAGTGAATTTCGACGATCCGGGCACATATCATTTGTATTTTGGAGATGGTGGTGGAAAACCAGGTACTATTATTACCTTTTTCCCATGGGCAGGCGCTGCTCAAGGTCAAATTGGAGATGGGCAAGTTGGTATTACGTCGTACGTTGTTCCAGTAGGATCTTTGGATTTTTGGGAAAAGCGTTTGGCGAAATTTAAAATTGAATATAAACAAGTAGAGCGTTTTGGTGAGACATATTTACAATTTGATGATCCACACGGCTTACATCTTGAAATTGTTGGACGTGAAGCGGGAGCGCTAAACGATTGGACATTTGGAGAAGTAACCAAAGAAGTCGCAATAAAAGGATTTGGTGGGGCAACTCTATACTCAAGCAGACCAGAAGAAACTGCTAAAACAGTAACGGATGTAATGGGACTTGAATTGGTTGGAACAGAAGGTGACTATACTCGCTTTAAAGCTTCTGCTGATATAGGTAATATCATAGATTTAAAAATGGTCGTTGGTGTTCGTGGCAAGCTGGGTGTTGGAACGGTTCACCATATTGCATGGCGGGCTCAGGATGATGCAGATCATCTTGAATGGCAACAACATGCGAGGAATCTTGGTCAACATGTAACAGAATTGAAGGACCGCAACTACTTCAACGCACTGTACTTCCGTGAATCAGGTGAAATATTATTTGAAATTGCAACAGATCCACCAGGATTTGCACATGATGAAACACCTGAAACAATGGGCACTCAGTTGATGTTACCTGTACAATATGAACAACGTCGTGAGCAATTAGTTAATGCGCTTATTCCAATTCAAGTGCGTTCAATCGACTAAATAAGGGGGCTAAATAAATTGATTTCGATTGACCCAAAACAAAATAGTGAGCGGGATAATTATAAACTTCTCATTGGTACTATAATTCCTAGACCTATTGCTTTTGTCACTACTGTGTCTGAGGATGGTATCGTTAATGGTGCACCATTTAGCTATTTCAATATTGTTTCATCCAACCCGCCGATGGTTTCACTTGCTATTTCGAGACCTAATAATTTGAAAGATACTGCAAGAAATATTTATAGTAGTCGTGAATTCGTAGTGCATATTGTAGATGATGAAAATGTGGCGAAAATCAATGAAACCGCAGCTTCATTACCTGCAACTGAAAGTGAAATTGAATTGGCGAATCTAACGCTTGTACAAAGTGAAATTGTCTCTGTACCGGGAGTGAAGGAATCTAAAGTTCGAATGGAATGCAGACTTGTACAAGCCATTCCTTTGGGTGGAGAAGGACCTGGTAGTGATTTGTTTATTGGAGAGATTGTACGCTTTCACATTGACAAAGAGATTTATGAAGATGGTCGAATTGACCCGAGAGGCTTAAACGCTGTCAGCCGATTAGCTGGTACCAATTACGCAAAAATTGGCGACATTTTTTCTATTGAAAGACCGAAGTAGTATTGAAAAATCCACTTAGATTACCCTCTTTTGAAAGGAGAGAATAAATATTATGCAACATATATTTAAACAAGGAACAAATAGTGAAAAACCAGTTCTATTACTATTACACGGTACTGGTGGCAATGAAAATGCTTTATTGTCTTTAGCAGATATCGTAGATCCTGATGCTTCTGTACTCAGTGTACGTGGAAATGTATTAGAAAATGGGATGCCACGTTTCTTTAAACGCTTAGCTGAAGGTGTTTTTGATGAGGAGGATTTAATTTTCCGAACAAATGAGCTCAATGCATTTTTAGATGAAGCTGCTGCAGAATATAAATTTGACCGTCAAAACATCGTGGCTATTGGGTATTCAAACGGTGCTAATATTGCGGCCAGTCTATTATTCCACTTTAATGATTCACTAAAAGGTGCCATTTTACATCATCCTATGGTGCCAAGACGTGGCATAGCACTTCCAGATTTAACAGGTATCCAAGTATTCATTGCAGCAGGAACAAATGATCCGATTTGTCCACAACAAGAATCCGTTGATCTGAAAAAACTGTTAGAAGATGCAAGTGCGTCGGTTGGTGTGATATGGGTAGATACTGGACATCAGCTCACAATGACAGAAGTGGAAGCTGCTAAACAGTGGTATGAACAGATTTACTCTTAAACAGGTAAACTATTTTAAGTAGGTGATTAAGTGAATGAAAAGTGTGAAAACCAGCCATATTTGTTGTTAATGAAAACAACAAAAGCAATTCAGGAACGAATAAGGCGGGTAATGATTACTAATAAGCTTAACATTACGGAGTTTGCTGTTTTAGAGGTATTATTTCTGCAGGGGAAACAAACCATTCAGCAGATTGGTAATAGCATACTCATTGCTAGTGGTTCTATGACTTATGTTATAGATAAATTAGAAGATAAGGGCTTATTAAATAGAAATGCATGTCCTGATGACCGACGAGTAATCCATGTGGTACTAACGGAAGATGGAAACCGCTTAATGCGGAAAATCATGCCAAAACATCAAGATATGGTTAATTACATGTTTGGATCTTTAACTGAAGATGAGTCCAAAACAATGGTGAATCTTTTAAGTAAGGTAAGTAAAAGAGTAGAGACATAATATTTTTCTTGTAGACGTCTCTAACAAGTTTCACCCCGTTCTAGATTTAGAACGGGGTTTATATATTGCTCTTTAATTAAATAGAATTGTCAAACTAGAGAATGGGAACTCAATCTATTTCTCTTGCTTTCTGTGTATCCCTAACATTTTTTTGAACTGTTATCGCTGCAAATATACTAAGAACAAAAGCCATACCATAAAATCCTTTTTCACTTAAAACAATACTTCCTGCATTGTATAATCCGATGGCCATTAATAAAATAGATACAATTAGCGCAAACCAGCTAATTCCATAATAGATATTCGTAACTGGTATTCCTTCATCTTTATCTCTGACTGCTTTTTGTAAAGATATAGATGAATACAGTCCGAATAGTAAAACTGCAAAGTAATATCCTTTTTCATTCAGTTCCATGACTGCGTTATACAAACCTAAGAGATAAGCCGATACACCTATTAGAAGCGCTGCTAAGGAAGCACCTTTGAAGGCTGAAGTGGGTTCTCCTAGTTTTCTTTCTACTTTCATTTTTGAATCACTTTGTGTTTCTTTGTCAAAGAACCCTTCATTATCGTTAGACATTGAATATTCCCCTCCCTTCAGACAATCATATCCAAACACATGTAAACTAGCAACAATCCTTGAAATAGTCAGACACCTAAAACTTGTTCGATTCCATAAAATGTTGAGCTTAATATAATAAAATCTAGCTGCACTACGGCTTTTAAAAACGTAGATTATGGGCTTACTTCAAATATGTTTCAAATAATGAAACAAAGTGCTGAGTTGTTGAATCAAATTAAAAGGTGACCTAAGATGATTTTAGAGACGGGGTGAATTGGATGAGTAAATATGAAGTTGCGACGTTAAAAAAAGGGCTTCAAATCCTAGATTTGCTACAACAGGAACAATATCTAACTTTGACAGAAGTTACAAAGGCACTGGATTTAAATAAGACTACTGTTTTTCGGTTGCTGAGCACTCTGGAAAATATGAACTATATTTCAAAAAAAGGCAAGTATTATACATGGAATAATGAAAAGTTCCAAATGGATGGAAGTGAAAGATCCATTGACTGGACCACGTTACAAACACCTTACCAATTGGGAGTAAGTGCGGCAGAAGGTGTGTATATTGGGGTGCTAGAAGGAACTGAAGTAGTTATGAAACAAATGATTAAACCTCCTTTTATAGAACCGTACCAGCCCGAGATAGGGGATCGTTCCCCATCCCACATTAGTGCTCTTGGTAAAGTCATACTGGCAAATTTAATGCCAACTGACCAACAAGAAGTATTCTCTCTCCTTCCATTTAATCAAGCCACCGATAATACATTTGTAGATCAGGAAATTTTCTCTCGACACTTGGAAGTTATAAAAAACCAAGGATTTTCCATCGACGACGAAGAAAGATTTGTTGGCATTCGTTGCATTGCTGCCCCGGTATTCCATGAGAATCAAGTAATTGCAGCAGTCGCAATCGCTGGGCCAATAGACAAAATGAAAAAAACTATCCTAAGAGGATTGACGAATAAAGTGATAGCTGTAAGTGAAGAAATAACCAAGGAACTAAACATTCGGTATTAAGAATTGAATCTCCTGCATAGGAAATCATAAATGCAATTAAAATGCGAAATGAGGAAACCATAATGACGAAACAAACACTACTTGGAAAATCAGGAATATATATAAATCCGATTGGACTTGGAACCAATGCGGTTGGGGGACATAATCTATATCCTAACTTAGACGAAGAAGCGGGAAAAGAGCTCGTTCGAGTTGCGATTGAAAATGGTGTGAATTTTATCGACACAGCCTATCTATATGGACCGGGAAGATCAGAAGAATTAGTTGGAGAGGTGATTAAAGAAACAGGAAAAAGGGATGATATTATTCTTGCAACGAAAGGGTCAATGAAATTCGTTGGCCAGGAAATGCAAAATGACAATACGCCATCCTTTTTGAAACAAGCAGTAGAAGATAGTTTGAAACGTATGCAAACCGACTATATCGACTTGTTCTATATTCATTATCCAGATGGCGTTACACCGGGATATGAAGCTGTGGGAGCATTAAAAGAATTAAAAGATCAAGGAAAAATTAGAGCAATCGGCTTATCAAATTTTTCACTGGATCAGTTAAAAGAGGCAAACAGAGACGGTTACGTTGATGTATATCAAGGAGAATATAATTTAATCCAGCGTTCAGCTGAAAAAGAATTACTTCCCTATACTGCCGAGCAAAACATTTCCTTTATTCCATTTTTCCCGCTTGCATCAGGATTGTTAGCAGGAAAATACAATAAAGACATGAAATTTAATGATTTACGTGCCAACATGCCACATCTACAGGGCGAAGAATTTGAAATGAACCTGGGGAAAGTGGAACAGCTTCGTGAAATTGCGAATGCAAAACAGGCTGAAGTGGCACATATTGTTCTAGCTTGGTATTTAACACGTGATTCAATCGATGCGGTCATTCCTGGTGCTAAACGGGCAGATCAAGTGCTTAACAATTTAAAATCACTAGATGTTCAATTAACAGAGAACGAGATCGCAAAGATTGACAGTATTTTTAGGTAAATATTCATATGGCATTTTTTATAGGTATATCAAAGGAGAGAGATCCAACAATGAAAGAGAAATACCAACCAATATTAGAACCTTTTACACTAAATAATGGAGTTCAGTTAAAAAACCGAATTGTCATGCCGCCTATGACCACTTTTTCGGCGAATTCGGATGATACTGCTTCAGACGCGGAGCTAGCTTACTATGCGGCTCGTTCGGGTGGACCAGGTATGGTGATTACGGCGTGTACGTATGTGCAAGCAAGCGGAAAAGGTTTTGAGGGGCAATTTGCAGCGGATCGGGATACGATGATTCCTAGTTTGAGAAGTGTTGCTTCTTCGATAAAAGATAAAGGGGCGAAGGCTGTATTGCAGCTTTATCATGGCGGGAGATTGGCCGTGCCACATCTGATTCCAGAAGGAGAAACTGTAAGTGCAAGCAGTGTTGCTCCCCTTCTTGACCGTGGTTTCTATAGTATCGAGAAAACACCTCGAAGCTTGACGGATAAGGAAGTCCTTCAATTAGTTATAGCATTTGGCGAGGCGACGAGGCGGGCTATAGAAGCTGGTTTTGATGGAGTGGAATTGCATGGTGCGAGTGGGTACATTATTCAACAATTCTTCTCCCCTCATTCGAATACACGAACAGACCGCTGGGGCGGATCCATTGAGAACCGATTGGCCTTTCCACTTGCCGTCATTGAGGAAGTGAAACGCGTAATTGCTGAGTATGCCAGAGAACCGTTTATTATTGGCTATCGTCTGTCTCCAGAGGAACCGGAAACGCCAGGAATTACGATGGCTGAGACGTTCGTGCTTCTCGACTCACTAATGGATGAGGAAATAGACTATATTCATTTGGCGTTAAACGACTTATGGTCGAAACCTCGACGCGGTGTGGAAAGTGATCGTTCACGGGTTGAACTCATCCAGGAATATGTTGGAAACCGTGTTCCTATTATAGGAGTAGGCTCCATCCACACACCAGATCAAGCAGTACAAGCACTCGAGCAAACGGGCATTCCACTTATTGCTTTAGGAAGAGAACTTATTATGGAGCCGGAATGGGTAGAAAAAGTGCAACATGGAAAAGAAAACGAAATCAATACGACGATCACTCAAAATGATCAGGCCCGTCTCCAAGTACCAGATCCACTTTGGGAACTCATGATGTCCGTGGAGGGTTGGTTCCCTGTTAAAAGTTTGTGAAAGCTAAAAAATTGTCCTCAGACATTTAAACTGGGGACAATTTTTTCTTGATGTAAAATGAGTATAATCTCACCTAACAACCTCGTTTTCCAAATCCTTTATCCTCTCTAATAGGACTCTGCTACTCACACCGATTCAAGAATGCAAAAGGTCTGTGGACCAGGTATTAACTTTATATCATTAACCCCATCCACCCCATCCACCCCATCCACCCCATCCACCCCATCCACCTATGACCTTACAAACCTAGGGCAAGTCGACTTCTTCCATCAAATCAACTGTTGCAAATTAGTTACTTGACTACTGCTTATTTTAATTATATACTTACTTACATAAAGTAACTAACTAACTAGTATGTTGTGTTTAAAAATGAGGAGGTAACAGCAATGAATTTTCATCATGAGCCTATAACATTCGTAGGCCAAGTTAACTTAAAGGTACAAAATTTAGAACGATCGTTAGCATTTTATCAAGAAGTAATCGGATTTAAGGTAGTAGAGCAAACTGAAAAAACTGCAAACCTGACAGCGGATGGAAAGACAATATTATTATCAATTCAACAGTCGGATCATATAGTTCCTAAACAAGGGAAAACTACGGGATTGTATCACTATGCACTTCTTCTACCTAAACGTTCTGATTTAGCTGCAATCGTGAAACATTTTAGGGAAATTGGTTTACGGTTTGGTTCCTCTGACCATCTTGTGAGTGAAGCACTTTACTTATCTGACCCAGATGGAAATGGGATTGAAATCTATATAGACCGTGACCCTTCCGTATGGGATTGGGATAACGGAGAAGTGGCTATGACAGTTGATCCATTGAATTTTACAGACCTCTTAGCTGTAGATGAACAGCAATCATGGGAAGGTTTACCTGCCGGCACTGTTATGGGACATATCCATTTGCATGTTTCCGAGTTAGAAAAGACTGAAGAATTTTATATCGAAGGACTCGGATTTGGAGTAGTAAATCGATTTGGAGCTCAGGCACTATTCATTTCGGATGGTCACTACCATCACCATATTGGTTTAAATACTTGGAATGGAATAGGAGCTCCTGCGCCATCACCTAATAGCGTCGGGCTTGAATCGTTTACGTTAATGCTTCCAAATGAGGAAAAGAAAAATAAAATGATCGCTCAATTAAAGAATATTGGTGCTTCCGTCACTGAAGACAATGGTTCTACCGTTGTTACAGATCCTTCTGGAAATCGTATTCATATAAGAGTCTGAGGATTAAATGGAGGATTAATACAACTATGCGTGAAAGTGAAGGAATTAAAAATTCGGGAATTGAAATTGGTCTATATACACTTGGAGATATAGTGGCTGACCCGTTAACTGGAAAAACGATCAGTGCAGGGCAAAGGATTAAGGAAATAATGGAAGCGGCAAAACTTGCTGATGATACTGGACTGGATATTTTTGGTGTAGGCGAACATCATCGTTTAGACTATGCCATATCTTCACCTTCAGTCATCTTAGCTGCCATAGCCCAACGAACGAAACGAATCAAATTGACAAGTGCGACTACAGTGTTAAGTACGATTGATCCTGTTCGTTTGTTTGAAGACTTCGCTACATTGGATTTGCTATCAGATGGACGTGCAGAATTAATCGCAGGTCGTGGTGCGTTCCTGGAATCATTCCCCCTTTTCGGTTATGACCCAAATGACTATGATGCCTTGTTCGAGGAAAATATCGACTTGTTTTTAAAGCTAAACAAAAACGAGAGAATTACATGGGATGGTCACTTCCGCCCGTCATTAAAGAATGCTGAAATTGCACCCCGCCCTATACAGAAAGAATTGCCAATGTGGGTTGGTGTTGGAGGTACTCCAAGTAGTGCCGCCCGTGCAGGCAGGTTGGGTGTTGGGATGGCACTAGCAATCCTAGGCGGTGATCCTGTGCGGTTTAAACCGTTGGTGGATTTATACCGTAAAGCTGGAATTGAGGCTGGGCATGACCTAGATAACCTCAAAATCGGTGTAACTGGCCATGGATATTTGTCAAAGACAACCCAGCAAGCCAAAGATGAATTCTATCCTTATTATTCAAATTATCGATCATACGTAGACCGTCAGTTAGGAATAGGAGAAGGGAAAATGTCACGGACAGACTTTGAGCAAATCACAGCTCCGGACTCTGCTTTGTTCGTAGGAAGTCCCCAAGAAATAGCCGAAAAAATTCTCCGTCAACACGAACTCTTTGGACACCAACGTTTCATGGCGCAGTTAGACATAGGTGGTTTACCGTTTGAAAAAGTAGCCGAGAGTATTGAGCTATTAGCTACAGAAGTGGCTCCAATCGTCAGGAAAGCAACGAGTAAGTAAAGATGGACTATTATAACCTAAATTATAAAAGCCGAATTCCTCGCTTATAGCAGCGAGAAATTCGGTTTTTTTTTCTAGGTGCGATTAAGCTTCCGTTCTTAGTATTGGATTATTATATAGAGTAAGGAAGTTTCCGAATTCATAGGCATGGCGGTAATTGGTGTTGCAAAGTTCATATCTGAATAGGGAAATAAGACTGATAGATATATAGTGGTGGTATACAGTGATTTTCTTAAAATTCAATATTCGTGAAGTAGTGAAGGGGAAATGGTAAGTGGAGCCAACAATTATAATTGGGTTATTTTTTATTACATTCGGCATTTTTGTAGCTAGTCTTTTAACTTTTCTATTACCTAAGAGAGTTAGAAAGTTTGTTTGGGTTTTACTGGGCATCGTTTTAATTTGTATTTATATCTATCAAGCAGCAATCAGGCCTTTGATAATAGAGCAACAAACTGAGAAGGCTATAGAGGTATTAGAAGGTCATTTGGTAGAAAAGTACCCCATTGATTCATGGAGGATTTCAGATACAGATGACTTTAAGGTAGAGCCTATTATAAGTCTACATGTAATTTTCGAGAGCGAGCCAAAAGTGGTGTACGAATATGCAATTGAAGATACAGTGATAGAACAAGTTAGTATGTGGACGGTGTCAGGGACATTGATAGAGGAAAGTGGAATTGAACCACAACATGCAGAGTAATAAGTCAGGGTTTTTGGACGAGTGTATTTTAACTAATCGGGCTCAGAACAATCCAAACAAACTAAACACTTAGCGCCTATTTTTTGATTGAGTTATTTTCAAGTTTTTTAGTTATTCAATAGGCCTGTTTCTTTGAATAAAAAAACGCCTTTTCCTCCAACATTTAAATTGTGGGAAAGGCGCTTGATAAGTTATTGTCAATTACTCTTTTGGGTCGGTTCATCCAATTCTCTTGGCTCCGCACGATAAACAGTAAACGCCAAGATAACTGCTACAATAGACATGGCAAAAGCGATGAAATAGACAAGTTCGACACCGGCTACCATTGCTTCACTTATTGTAGCCGGATCATTAGGTGTATCTGTTTGTTGTAAAAATTTAAGTTGCCTAGCGTTCATGATACTAATAAACACGGATACGCCGATGGCACCGGCCACAGGTTGTAATGTTGACATAACAGCGGTTCCGTGTGGATATAGTCGTTTAGGCAACTGGTTTAAGCCGTTTGTCTCTGCAGGCATCATGATGGCTGAAACTGTTAACATTAATAAAGTATAACCGACGATTACAACCCATAAAGAAGTTTCAGTCGTCAATCTGCTCATCATAAACATCGTACCGCTTAAAACAAGTGTTGCAGGAATCATTAATACTCTAGGACCGAACTTGTCAAAAAGATGCCCCATAAATGGTGACATAATTCCATTCAAAAGACTCCCTGGTAAGAGCACGAGACCTGCTGTAGCCGCACTCAAAGCTAAAGGGCCTTGCATATAAATTGGTAAAATAATCTCTGAAGCGAACATGGCCATGATAATGATTAAAAACATCAAAACTGCATGTGTAAACATTGGATATTTAAAAACCCTTAAATCCATGATGGGTTCTTCAAGTTTTAATTGCCTAATTACAAATAATACAATTCCGGCGACTCCAGCAATGATTGCGATTAAAACATTTGTACTCAAAAATCCATCCGCGCTTTCTCCCACTGAACTAAAACCATAAACAATTGATCCGAAACCGATTGTAGAAAAAATGATTGATATGACATCAATCTTCGGCTTGGTTATTTCTGAAACATTAATTAAATACTTGTAAGCAAATAAAATAGAAAACAAAGAAAATGGAATGACAATAATAAACAAATTACGCCATCCTAAATATTCAACAATAACTCCAGAAAGCGTAGGTCCAATCGCGGGTGCAAACATAATGACAAGGCCAACTAAGCCCATTATCTTTCCACGCTTATTTGGGGGATAAATGAGTAAAAATACATTAAAGATGATGGGCATTAATAATCCCGTTCCAATTGCCTGGATTAATCGACCGACTAACAATATTGAAAACGTTGGTGCACTCGCACAGATAATTGACCCAATGGTGAAAACAACCATAGTACTTAAAAATAGTTGTCGGGTTGTATACCATTGGAGTAACAATGCAGACACAGGGATAACAACTGCCATCACGAGCATGAAACCTGTCGCCATCCACTGTACAGTCGTTAATGAGATTGAAAACTCTTCCATTAATGTGACGAGCGCAATATTTAAAAGTGTTTCGTTTAATATCGCGAAAAAAGCTCCAATAATTAAGGAAAGCATAATAGGGATAACCTTAGCATTCGGATTATCCGCCAAATACTCGTACTTTTTTGGTTCTTGATTATCTTCCATATACAAAAACTCCTTCAGTCTATATTATTTTTTAACCGCAATTCCTATCTTGGGTAAAAAGTAGACGAAAGGAGCAAATCTGCATAATTAATTTTAGACATAAACACTTTCCATCACACAATAAAAATGTAGGGATGGATATGTTTAGAAACAAAAAAAGAGAGAGTAGTCCCTCTCCCTGTTTAATCTAGTTGAATTTACTTAAAAGGCAGACCTATTCGAATACTCTACCCAAGTAGAGCCTTCATAGCTATTCAATTAGCCAAGCAAAGTGAATCGAAACCTTACAGCTGCCGTTTTACTTCAGTACTGCGCTTGAAAAATGTAAGATAATCCTAACATATCTTAATTATGATATCAATAATGTAGTTGATCGTTTCATGATTAAATGAGTGACAGGGACCAAAAATAACTCATTTACGGATTTTGACGATAGTACAAATATTATTAATAAAAGTTTAAGAGGTTTAACAATACTTAACTCGAACGAATAATAAGTTCTGGGATGATAGGGCTAGTATTTAATTGCCCTTATACTGGGTTTCTTTGACAAAAAAATTTTCTGGTGTTATTTATAAGAGTAACGAAAAAAAGTCTAAATGAAAGTAGTTGCTGTATTAGAAGAAACATTTTTATTTCTTATACGTTTTGACAATATATTTTTTTCTAAATGCAAGTACGAATACACTAAAAGTGATATTGATAGAAATTTCTTGTGCTGAGATAACGGAATCTTGGAGAAATTTCAACACGTATGACGATAATGGTTTCAAGAAGGTGGTATTATAATGAAAGTATTGGACGTTAGCCCATTTCATGATGGCTTGCGACGGAATATTGCGATGCTTGGTCGTTTAGAAAGCGAAATGAGCACCATCAAGACTGCAATCGAGGGGCTTGTCGCAATGGACGATTCATTGAAAGGGCAAGGGGGCGATGCAATCCGCGCATTTTATAATAATTGCCATTTGCCACTCTTGCAATTTTTCATGACTTTTAAAAGTAGTTTTGAAAGCATCCTCACCCAAATGGATTCTGCACTCGACACATTGGAACCGGATTCGAATGGGTTCATCCGAGAAGGTTTTCTAGATGGTGAGGTTGAAGGTGGACTAACGGAGATATCGCAACTAACAAGTGGTCTAACAGAAGAAGCGAACGATATTATGAATCAAGTCGCCGATATTATCGGACTTCCACATCTAAATGATAGCGATATGCAAGAAGGCGTCCGCGATGCGCGAAGGAAGCGAGATTATACGATTGCCGATTTAAATGAATTCGATGCGATCCAAATAAATGCCTTAACGATAATCGAAAATGATCTTCTGACAATGGAGACAT
The DNA here is from genome assembly GCF_057669665.1 of Sporosarcina sp. Y1004. NCBI lineage: Bacteria > Bacillati > Bacillota > Bacilli > Caryophanales > Caryophanaceae > Sporosarcina > Sporosarcina sp. Y1004. Next base: position 29,393 of record NZ_JBYHFQ010000008.1, read on the forward strand.
GGATTTCGGATATCGAGGGATTGTTCACGGACAGTGTAACTGAAATTGATTTTCCATTACAAGGATGGGCGGCTTTGTCAGCAAAAAATATGCTTAAGACGGATTTAGCGCATCGTACGGCGGCAATGGCAGGGATTGCTGGGATGAGTGGTACGTATGATATGTCGGCAACCGGGCTTGGAACGGATTTAGCGGATATCGATTCAGTTATGAACCAGTATGGATTCGAATATGGACCAGGTGAGCTTCACGAAACAGGTGCCTCTTCACTTCTTGGCATGGCAACTCAAGCCAGTCTTCTCTATGACGCCAGGATAAGCGATGCGACTGCGTCAGCTGGGAGTATAGTCATCACATCAGATGGGAAGAAAGTGACTGGGCAAGTGACCTCGACTTCTGCTGCCAAGGTGGAGAATCCGAAGAAGAAAAAGAATAAATTTTTAAGGTTCCTAAAAGATACCGCTGACTTCCTTATCCTGGATGATGTGAAAACTGTAGTTGATCCAAATGCCTCCCTAGTAGCAAAAGGGGTTGCGATTTTTTCAGTCACGCCGGCTGGTAAAGGGTTGAAGGCTGGTAAATTAGGATATAAACTTATTCGTAAATCTCCGGTGGCAAAATGGGTAAGTCCTAAGAAGCCAGATAAAATTATGAGTAAAGGGACACATAAGGGCACGAATAATGTTGTAGATATTGCGAAAGCTCAGCAACGTTCAGTAATAAACTCTGTCGAAAACGGCAGTGTCAAACTTAAAACTAACAAACAAAAAGGGAACTATGGTGAAATAAAGATGGATGTTCATTTCGAAAACCAAGGTTATACTAGGATTAGTACAGATCGAGTAACAAGCTTAGACGATAAAATCGTTAAAGGAATAGATGGTGTTTATGAGAACACCGGTCCGCCGCCTAAGTTTATCATTGGTGAGGCGAAATATAATACTTCCCAATTAGGTAATACTAAAAGTGGGAAGCAGATGAGCGATGATTGGATAGAAGAACGTTTAGATGGGGCGATAGGAAAAGAAATGGCTGATGAGGTTAGATTGGAAGCCCTATTAAACCCTAATAATGTAGAAAAAAACTTAATTCGGGTTAAAGAAGATGGAGGCATATTAAAACAAACCATCAATAAAAATGGACATAAAAAGTAGGGAGGGCAACAATATGATTAGGGATTTTTTGAAAGACGAAAAATACTTCGATGAGTTTTTAAGGTATGAAAATGAAAGAATAGAGAAGTTTAATACAGCTATTAATACTGTAATAAACCAACGAGGAACGGAAGATGAAGGGGTTCAAAGAACATACATTTCTATAAGCGGATTTTATTTTAATAAATTAAGGGCAATGTATTCATACGGTTGTTCACTTGAGGAGATCAAGGCACTTCTTCCCGAAGCCATCGATGTGATGGAGAAGTCTTGGAAACCTGAAAGTGGTTATGTCCAAATGGTTTGGATGTTGTCTATTGGGATAATGCTAGATATGAATGATGATCAATTCGAAAAGTTGAATAACCTAGTAAAAGGGCATAGTGTACAAGACTTCTTAATCAACTTTCTTATTAACTCAAGAAATAAAACTGAGCGGAAGGTGGTTGATGTGAAATTATTACATGAGGTTCCATATGCAAAACTAATAGAAGTTATAAAGTGTGAAGACAAGGACTTGAGTGTAATTAGATTAAAAGAGTATTTAAGATTGGAATGGTATGAGGGACATAATGATACCGGTTGGTACGAGTCTCATAAAAATAAAAATGATATTTACAGTGGATATTGGAGTTTTGAAAGTGGTGCTATTGCAAAGATTCTACAGTTGGATGACAGGATTTTAAAAGGAATACCTTATTACCCATATGACATGGTACATTATCAAGTCAATTAAATTTGGAATGCTACAGGAAAAGCAGTTTTCTGTGGCATTTTTTCCTTTATAATAAATTATTGGTGATGAAAAACCACTGTGAATGACAGCGATGTCTAGGGAGGCGTCCGAAATGTGCGAAAGAAGTGGGATGGATCATACGATTGCCGATTTGAACGAATTCGATGCAGTCCAGACGAGCGCATTAGGGGCAATCGAGGGCGGAAAAATAGCTTTGGCCTCTTACTTTACTGAATCGTTTTCTCCCGGCTTCAACGTCAATAACAATTCTCATTAAATACCGAAAAGCTGAACATCATAAAGGGAGTGCTTCAAGTCTGTATCTTGTAGCTTATTATGTAGGTGTCACGGCAGGAAGTACGCTACTTAGTCCACTTTGGGAGTCGATCGGCTGGAAGGGTATCATTATCTTTACAACGATATTGCCAATCTTTTACGTTGGGTTGATTACAATGAGAGGAAAACAAAGGATGTATGGGTGACCGGTAATTGTTCAATCGCGAAAGTTTAAACAATCACATCTGTTTGAACTTTCGCGATTGCTTTAATAGCTGTCACTAAACAATTTATCTTGATTGGTTTTCCCTCAGCATTTTTTGCAGGTATTCTTCCGATTTTCCTGTGGGAATACTAAGGCTTTCCCAATTCTCGGCCTTTAATTGTTTCCCAATAAAAACAAGTTGCCCTATATGACAAGCGTAATGAGCTAGCTGTCTTTCAATAGCTTCAAGTACCGTATGACCCTCACCACGAATATATACTGTTTTCAACAAATCTTGTTCAACTAATCCACTTAGCGTTTCAAAAAGAATAGTCCATCCTTGTTCCCAAGTTCTCATCAATTCTTGCTTTGATGAAATTGTATCTTCAAATTCCTGTTCACGATTTCTAGAAGACTTTTCCCCATCCGAAGTTAAAAAATCAGACCACCTAGATGTCATATTGCCACTTAAATGTTTCACGATAACTGCAACATTATTCGAACCTGCATTTAAAACCCAATGAATGTCCTCATCGGATAATTGACTTATTGTTTTATCTCCAAGGTCTTTAACGCTTTTAAATCGTTCTTGGACAATCTTCAAATACTCATTTCCCAAACTCATCATTTTTCCTCCTCACGGGTTCGTTCAAATAAAATTCCCAATTGCTTAGCATTGAACACTCTCTAATTCACTTTCGATTTAGAATTGAAGAATCCCTTCTTTTGGTCGATAAAGTCCATGGCGACTGTTTCGATTACTTGCACGGAAAAGAAATCGACATGCATCAATTGCGGACAAGATGCAAAACACACAGTGTGGTTCGGTCGAGCTTATTAACTAAATCACTATTATGAAAAACGCTCTCCGAAGAAATCGGCAGGAGCGTTTTTTTATAATAATTAAGTTCAAGGATGCTCATTCGACTTGTAAATGGACTTTCATTCATACAATTGAATTTACTTATGAGTAGAGGAAGAATATGCTATTCATATAGTGGCTTTTAAGGAAAGAAGGATTTTAAATGGAATACATTATGCTTTACTTCATCGGCTTTGTCGCAACAACGCTTGGTACTTTGGCAGGGGGCGGGGGACTCATCAGTTTGCCGGCCATGCTATTGATGGGATTGCCGGTACATTCTGCAATCGGTGCGAATAAAGTATCAAACACAGTAAGCTCATTTTCGAGTTTTCTAGTGATTTATAAAAATAAAGAAGTAACGATAAAAGAAGCACTTAGGGTTGTTCCAATCAGTCTAGCCGGCGGAATTACCGGTGGACTTATCGCGTCCTTCCTAAAAGAAGAATGGATGATTGTTATCGCGATTGTACTATTAACATTCGCGTTCATTACTTCGTTTCTTGGGAAATCGGACTTTAGAGGCAGTGAATCATTTCGTGTAACTAAAAAAAGTGCTTCGTCATTATACGGGATTGGTATTTACGATGGGGTGTTTGGTCCAGGCAGCGGAACATTAGCGCTGTATTTATATGCACGATTAAAGGTTTCTTACTTAAAAGCAGTCGGTCTTTCTCGGATTATGATTTTTTCAAGCTGTTTTGGAGCATCGATCAGTTATATCTCAACAGGGAAAATAATATGGCCGCTTACGATTGCATTAATGCTTGGTTCGATAAGTGGTGCGCAACTCGGCGTACGTCTAGCGCGTAAATTGAAAACTGAGCATGTTAAACCAATACTTCGCGTTGTCACCGTGCTCTTAATTATGCAAATTGCAGTGAATTATTTTGGATAAGTATAATGAAATACAAGCTCATAAAGGGTTTATAGTGGAATACAGAATTTGTCGACGGACTCTATGGGATTCCAATCGGAACATTTTTCATAATTAATGCATTTGATAAGTATCATGGAAGAATAGTTAGTTAGCGCTACACACTCTAAAGAAGGAGGATTACATATTAAAATACTCGTTGTGGGTGCAAGTGGCACGATTGGGAAAGCGGTTACTGAGGAATTGGAGAAAAACCATGAGGTGATCCGCGCGGGACGAAACGGTGCTGATGTATCTGTTGATATTACGTCAGTGGAGAGTATTAAGAAGATGTACGAACAAATTGGTAAAGTGGACGCGGTTATTAATGCTGCAGGTCGTGCCCATTTTGACGCAGTAACGGATATGACACCCGAGTTGAATGATGTAGGGATTAACAGCAAATTGAAAGGGCAAGTCAATCTGGTTTTATTGGGATTTGATAATTTGAATGATGGTGGAAGTTTCACGTTAACGACGGGAATTATGATGGATGATCCAATTGCATTGGGGGCTTCAGCTGCACTGGCAAACGGCGGTGTCAGAGCATTCGTTAAAGCTGCGGCAATTGAAATGCCAAGAGGAATTCGTATTAATAGCGTAAGTCCAAATGTGTTACAAGAGTCGATGCATAGGCTTAGTGGTCTTTTCCAGGGGTTCGAAGCGGTTCCTGTAAAGCGTGTGGTTCTTGCTTTTGAAAAAAGCGTCTTTGGCCTGCAAAATGGCCAGAATTACGAAGTGTACTGACATTTGGAATACAAGAAGCCTTCCAGGTAGATTTCTTGGAAGGCTTCTTGTATTTAGTGTGCATCAAACATTGGCTGGAGCTTTTGAGGTTTTATTTAGTCTCTGTGAAAGCAAAAAGGCAATTGTCGATGACAGGAAAATGATGAATAGAGAATTGGTGGAAGCACTTTCTACTATAACTTCTTGTCCAGATGTGGATGATACGCCTGATAAATTAGGTGTATATAAAAGCGTTAGAATCGCTCCCGATGAAATTTGGAATAAAAGATACAGTACTGCAAAACTACTGATAAAGATTAAATATTTTTTCATTGTTTTCACCTCTACATCTCTTTACGAACGATATTAACTAAAGTTTCATTTATTTCAGTTAGCAACTGTTCTGCTGATACCAACCGTTCGCCACCACCTTGGACAAACGCATCATTTCCGCCGCCTTTGCCATTGATGAGGGGAAGTATAATAGATGGAATTGGCTTCATACTCGTCTTCACAGAAGCTCCACGGGCTGTGACGAACTGTAGTTTATTATCATTTTCGGCAACAAGAAGTACAATTATTTCATCTGATTCAGCCACAAGGAGCCGGGCAAGTTTCTGTAATTGCTGAACAGTTCTACCTGTAAAGAGTGCTTTCACAACGCCGTGTTCCTGTTGACTTAATAACGTTTTCGCTTCGAATGCCAACAGTGCTTCTTGTGCATCCGCCAACGATTTCTCAAGCGAATGATTCGCTTCCAATAACTTCCGCACCGCCTTTGTAACGCCGTTATCGGGTGTACTTAACAATCTTGAAGCTTCCGTCAACTCATTATTTTTACGCTTCAATTGCTGTAAAACACGTCCACCGCAAACAAAATGGACGCGCACTTTGCCACGATGCTTTTCGGTCGATAAAATTTTCAGCATACTTACTTGTCCAGTTGAATGTGGATGCGTGCCACCACAGCCGTTGTAGTCATAATCGGGGATGATGACGAGCCGGATTTCATCTGTCACCGCCAATTGCTTGCGAAGGGGATATCGATGAAGTTCAGTTTCCGTCACCCATTTTATTTCAATTTGTAAGTTTTTTAAAATGATGTCATTCGCTAATTCTTCCACTGCATGTAATTGATCCAAAGATACTTCTTCAATATCTAAATCAATCGATACAATCTCTCTTCCTAAATGGAAACTCACTGTCGGAACTCCGAACAGTTCAACAAAAGCAGCTGACAGAATATGCTGTCCTGCATGCTGTTGCATATGGTCAAAGCGTCTTTCCCAGTCAATGACGCCCTCCACTTCGGTCATAGAACTGAGACTTTCAGCTACCGTATGGCGGATTTCATCGCTCACTTCCTCGACGTTGAGTACGGCGATGCCATTCAATGTACCTATATCATGCGGTTGACCGCCACCTGTCGGATAAAATGCTGTATTGTCTAAAACGACATAGTGATGCCCATCTGAATCTTGTGCTGCCTTCTTTATCTGAGTCGTAAATGATTTACAAAATGGATCTGTATTATACAAACGATCTTTTAGCATGCAATCGACTCCAATAGTTTTTTTCTAATTTATCACGAATAAAGAAAAAGAGTGGCAATCCAATGGGGATTGCCGCTCTTTTTTTCTGATTAGTCTTATAGCTTGCCAGCAGGAGATAAAACCTTATCCCGCGGCTCGTCAGTTTCATCATTCTCATCAACTATCGGTTTTTTCGACCAGATTGTGGCGAGAATCGGACCTGAAATGTTATGCCAGATGGCGCCCCATACACTTGGTAGTGCTGCGAGTGGGCTGAAATGCGCAGTCGCAAGTGCGACACCTAATCCAGAGTTTTGCATGCCAACTTCAATAGAGATGGCTCTTCGATCATTTTCGTTTAGGCCGAGCATTACAGCCGTGAGGTAGCCAAGTAACAGACCGAATCCGTTATGAAGGAAAACAGCAATGAAAACAATAAATCCTGAACTTGCAACATTATCTGCATTTGCGGCAGTGACTGCGGAAACGATGATTAGGATTGCTAGCACTGAAATAAGAGGGACAACCGAAACGCTTTTTTCAACAGCATTCGGGAAAAGTTTCTGAACTGCAAACCCTAAAATAATCGGAATGATGATCACTTGTACAATCGACATAAACATCGAGACTGGATCAACTGGCAGCCATTGCCCTGCAAGTAAAAGTAGCAAGAGTGGCGTAACGACTGGAGCCAATAAAGTGGATAGGGAAGTCATTGCAACTGATAACGCAAGATTTCCTTTTGCTAGATAGACCATTACGTTGGAAGCTGTACCACCTGGAACACAACCGAGAAGCACTAAGCCCGCCGCCAATTCAGGAGGTAACTTAAGTAAGTGCGCTAATGCGAAAGCGACAAGGGGCATGATGATAAACTGAGCTGCAACGCCGACAATGACAGGTAATGGCTTTGTCAGAACGATTTTGAAATCAACGGGCTTTAAAGTCAATCCCATTCCGAACATGACGATTCCTAGTAAAATTGTAATATAGCCGCCTAATCCTAAAAAAGGTGTGGGCACGATGAATGCAATAATGGCAATGATAATAACCCAAAAGGCGAAGTATTTTCCTGCAATTGTACTGAGTGCTTCAAGTGTTTTCATAATAAGTATCCTCTCTAGTCCATCTTCACGATTTTATTTGGATTCAATAAATTATTCGGGTCAAGTGCTTTTTTGATTTTTTCCATGACGAGGAGTGCTGCACCGTGCTCTTGCTCCTGGTATTTCTGTTTGCCACTACCAACGCCGTGCTCTCCAGTACATGTGCCGCCGCGTTCAAGTGCATACATGACGATTCGTTCATTCAATTCGTCAGCTCTTGCAAGTTCTTCAGCGTCGTTCATGTCCATCATCAGTAGTACATGGAAGTTACCATCGCCTACGTGACCGACGATTCCGCCAGTCAAACCTAGTGATTCAACCGTTTCGCGCGCGTGTTCAACTGCACTTGCCAACTCTGAAATAGGAAGACAGACATCCGTAACCATCATCTTTTTCCCTGGGTAGCCGTGGATGAAAGCATAGGCTAAATTGTGACGTGCTTCCCACAGCCTGTTACGTCCAGCGTTGTCCGTTTCAAATTCAATGTCTTCACAATGATGGTCTTTAACAATTTCTTTTGTAAAATCGACATCTTGTTTCAATCCCGCTTCATTCCCATGAAACTCCAAGAATAATGTCGGTTTTTCTTTATAGTTGGTTTCACTGTAAAGATTCGTCTGTTTTATAGATGGTTCATCTACTAATTCCACCCGTGCAATCGGAATCCCAGCTTGTAAAATAGAAACGACAGCTTCCACTGCGTCATTGACGGTAGGGAAGGATGCACGCGCGGCCGTAACATGCTCCGGAATTCCGTACACACGAAGTGTCAGTTCTGTAAAGCAACCAAGCGTACCTTCAGACCCTACGAAAAGGCCATTTAGATGAAGGCCCGAAGCAGATTTTGCAGCCATATTTCCGGTGTGGATAATTGATCCATCCGCCATTACAACCTCTAAATCACGAACTTGATCACGCATGACACCATATTTAACGGTCGTTGTACCACTAGCGTTTGTTGCCGCCATTCCGCCGAGTGTTGCATCTGCTCCTGGATCGACCGAGAAGAACAATCCATGCTTTTTCAGTTCTTTATTTAACTGTGTACGTGTCACGCCGGGTTGTACTTTTACCAGAAAATCATTTTCTCGAACTTCCAATACTTTATTCATCAATGAAAAGTCAATCGTGATTCCACCTTTGGTAGGGATAATATGTCCTTCGAGGCTAGAACCAAGACCGAACGGCACGACAGGAATTTGGTATTCATTCGATATTTTCATCACGCTGCTAACGTCTTTAGTAGATTCTGGGAAAACAACAATGTCTGGAAGGCTTGCGGCGTGATAGGATTCATCCTTTCCGTGCAGTTCTCTCACGGTTTCATTGATGGTCACCTGATCGTCTTTAAGTACATTTTTTAGTATGTGGACTATATCGTCTATAGCTGTTGTCATTTCGATTTCTCTCCTTCATTTAAAAAGTGGTCATACCGGGAATTTTGGTGATTTAGAATTATTAGATTTTGGTCCAACCAATGTTTATCATTATAACCAACAATCTGAACAATACAATACTTATTTTTAAGTCATTGATTAATCTAATAATGGTTGGTATCGTTAATAGTACGAATCGGGGTGAAGCGATTGATTACACAGAGAAAAAAGACCTATGAATTAATTGTTGAAAAAATAGAAGAACTCATTTTAAATGGAGGACTGAAATCGGGAGATAAGCTGCCGCCCGAAAGAAAACTGGCGAGTCAGTTTAACTTCAGCAGAACGTCTGTGAGAGAGGCACTACAAGCACTGGAGACTAACGGTACGATTGAGATTAGACAAGGTGGGGGGAGTTTCATCAAAACGTCTGAAGTTCAAATGATAAGTGATGCACTCTCCTCTACGTTTATTCAAGCCGAAAACAACTTGGTCTATGAAATGCTTGAATTGCGTCGTGCTTTGGAAGTCGAATCGGCATCACTTGCCGCACAACGCGCAACTTCCGCAGATTTGGAAAAGATTCGCCAATCACTGGAACTGATGGCCGCATCCCAGGAAGATGCAGAAGCGGGAGTACAGGCAGATTTGCATTTTCATCTGCAAATCGTCCAAGCTTCTCAAAATAAATTACTGATTAATCTGATTCAAACGCTTACTGAACGAATGGAAGACACAATACGAGCGACACGCAAACATCGTTTTTTAAATGACAATCGCTTTGAGGATACATTTGAGGAGCATAAGGAGATTTACGTGGCAATCGCATCGGGCAATCCCCAGGAAGCAAAGAAACTGATGGAAGAACATATTACGCGTATTCGTAGAGAGCTGAGCATGAATTTTTTGCCGGAGTTAGGATAAACAATATGTTAGATCCAACTATAGTAAACGATATATTTAAAAATGGTTGCATTAAGGGGTAAAATTATGCAAAAAAAGATACGGCTAATGAATAGCCGTATCTAAACATGTAGATCATTTTAGTTTCGCTGCCTGGCTTTCAGAAAGCGTATTTCCTTTAGACGAAAGGAAAGTAACCAGTTTATTAGTTTTTCGTAGTTCTCTTTCCATAATTTTTTCATTAACAATGTCAAGAATAGCAAGGCTAGAAATAGTGAAAAAGAGATTATAGTTGTTAACCGGAAAAATAGTGTTTCTTGAAACCCGCCATAACCGACGCAAACAGCAATACTACTTACAAAAATGATAGCCAGCACAGGTAACAATTGAAAAAATATATCGTATTTTCTATTCTTGATAAACCGCATTATATGTGGGGAAATCATAGCAATAAGTAAGATATACGATATGATGACGAGCGTATCTACTACAACTATGAATATATCCATCTTGCTCATAACCTCCCTTTTAAAATCAACTAAAAGAATGACTCTTTCGGAAGATGCTATATACATAATATATACCCTTCCAATCCTGCATTTATGCCTAGAAAGGCACACATTTTTTACAATAAAAATAAAGAAAGAGGATGGTTTTATCACCCATCCTCTTCCCCGTGGTGTTAATCTATTATTTCGAAACTCTCCAACATATGGTGGAACCTAGCGCCGTGACCCTCCGCCGCTTCAAGGAAATAGTTTTCTGTAATGACGAAGCTTCCTTCTTTTCCGTTGCTTAAGACGTAAGCAGTGACGACTTTACTATCCCACTCACTGCCTGTAATACCATGCAACCAGTATCCTTCGAGCGGTTCTGTTACTGTTTCCACCGCGCGCAATTCAGGGAAATCCTTCTTCAATTCTGCTTCGATTTTGCCAACAAGGTCTTCCGGTTTTTCATTGGCGACTTGTTTAATTTCCATCGTTACTTCAGGGTATTTTTCAGGTAATGGATCAATTGTGGTAATGATATCTACCTCTTTTCCGTTGATCATTTTGTAGCGTGTTTCATCTACATAAATGATGTACTCGGAGTTGGTACCTTCATTCAAGTTAACGTTCGCTGCCTCGTCCTGACCTTCGATACTTTGAATGATTTCTTTTTCAGGGACGAACATATCTTTAATGCCTTTAATGAATGCCAGTCCTGTATCCGTTTGTAAACTGAATGCAATGACAAGGGCGGCGGCAGCTGTAATAATGATGGGAATTACTCGGCTTTTCTTTTTCATTTTTTTTACCTCCCCTTTGTTATCTTGCTCTTCGCTGAACAATTCTTTTTCCAAACTACCCCATATTTCATCTTTGAGCCCATTCGTTTCCTGTTTGGTCTGTGTATGAAGTTCTTCATTTACTCGTTTGTCGAAATTACTCATCGTAACCCATCCTCCTTATCTAACGGATCCAGCTGTTCTTTCAGCTTCTTCCTGCCTTTAAACAACCGTGATTTTACAGTATTCAGATTCAAACCTAGAATGTCTGCAATCTCTTTTTCGGTGAAGCCTTTCACATATTTTAAAATGAGCGGAATCCGGTGCATGTCTTCTAGTGATTGAATCGTATCGTATAAATCAGATAGATGATCGAAAGAATCTTCAGCAAGGGAAGGATCATTTTCTAAATCGGGATGTTCGAACTTTGATAGTGGTGATTCTTTCTTTAGGTAACGAAGGCATTCATTCGTCAAGATTCGATAATACCATGGATCGAAAGGCAATTCGGGATTGTAGCTGCCGATTTGTCGATACACGCGGATGAATGTCTCTTGAACGGCATCTTTCGCCATTTCACGGTTTCGCGTAATTGCAGAAGCCGTTCGGATTGCATAATCAGCATATGCTTCGTAAAAGATACGGAATGACTCTTTATCGCCAGCCAGTATATTTCGTATTATTTCTTCTTTTTCCATTTAGGTTCAACTCCTTCGGAACAACGGTATTTTGTTGTTCATACTATACTTACCCTCAGAACTATGAAAAAGTTTTCGTGTCTACAATCTTATTTTTGTAATGCCAAGTCGAATGACATATGCGGATGAAAGCTATCGTGTAAACTAAAAGGTGAAGTATGAAAAGTGTGAAAACAGAGGAGAGAGATTGATGAAAGTCGTTGCGATTGTCGGGAGTTTGAGGAAAGAGTCATTTAACATGCAGTTAGTGAAAACGATTGAAAAGAGGTACAGTCACCTTTTTGAAATAGAAATTGCAGAAATCGGTAATCTTCCGTACTTTAATGAAGATGATGAAAAGACACCTCCGGAAGTGGTACAGAAATTTAAGAAAATGATTATTGAAGCAGATGCTATACTTATTAGTACACCGGAATTCAACTGGTCCATCTCCGGTGTTTTAAAAAATGCGTTGGAATGGCTGTCCAGGGTCGATAAGGTGATAGCGGGGAAGCTAGTCTTACCGATGGGCGTTTCACAGGGAGCACTCGGGACAGTAAGGGCTCAGTTGCACTTACGACAAGTATTAGGGAGTATCCAAGCGAATACAATGCCTCCTGCAGGAAATGAAATTTTCATCGGCTCTGCCGGACAAAAGTTCTTAGACGGCGAGCTGATAGATGAAATGACACTTAAGTTTTTAGATCAAGTCGTTGAAAAGTTTGTTACTTTTGTTAAAGAACAAGAAGTTAAATAATAAAAGAAACCGCCTTTTTGATTTCCATTGGAGAAATCTTAAGGGCGGTTTGTATATTATATAAATTAAAATAAAGAAATCCTTCAAATTTGCTTCAGCTACCCTTTGTAAGACGCCTAAGCTGTATTCAATTGTACAGCCGATCCAGTTAAATAACTTTCACCATATGATGAAACGGTTCACCAATAATTGTCCATGGGGAGACAATGTCATAACCAAGCCGTTTGTATAGACGAATAGCTGGTTCTTTTTGTGTTTCTACGTTTAAAGAGAGCTTTGCGATGTTTTTTTGCTTCGCAATTTCTTCCGCATACTGAAACAGTTTCGTCCCGATTCCTTTACCGCGAAACAAAGGATCAATACAAACAGTATCGATATAAAGTTCGTCAGGTAACGATTCCGCATCCACTTCAGAATTGTCGGCACCTTTTTTTGCGAGCCATTCACTTAAATTTCGATCGAGATCAGGGGCATCTGTACCTGCGTATAACACCATAATACCGGCCACTTTATCATCTAGTTCTGCAACATATGTATAGAAATAGGAGTGTCGGTTATCTTCACGCTTGAACAGTATACAGAGTTCCTTTTCCACCTTGTCCCAGTCTGTTTCGCCTGTCATTCTTTTGGCAATATCACCGATTGCGTCAATTATAAGTGGTGCTGCCTGAGTTGCATCAATCGGTTGTGCCTGCCGAATCGTTATGTCCATTTGAAAATCCTCCTTATTTATCCTCTGATTATAGCAAACGTTCTTACCTATTTAAAAAGAACCACCCACTGCAAATGCAGTAGGTGGTTCAACTTATCTACTATATTTCAATCTTCGTTGGGAAATAGTCGGTAAGGTCATACCGATAACGATGATAATAATCCCGATTATTTGGAAAATGGTCAGCGATTCTTTCAATAAAATAACGGAGGCGGTAACGGCAACCGGCAGTTCCGCGGCACTTAATATAGAGGTCATTGCAGTACCGACTTTTGGCACGGCAATCGAAAAGAGATAAATTGGAATGACAATCCCAAATAATCCGAGAATGATGCCATATATCCATAAACCGCCGCTAAACAACGTACCATTCCAGACGATTTCCGGCGTTTGGAAAAAGAAGATGGCAATTGCTGCAAAAAACGATGTGAATAGCAGACGCGTTTCCGTATCCATACCTTCGACTTGTCTCGAGTTAATCATAACGAAAGATGCAAAGCTGACAGCTGAAGCCATTCCCCATGCCCATCCTTGCCATGGAATTCCGCTAAGGTCTGCATCGATAATTCCAGCTGCAAGTATGGTTCCTCCAAAAAGGAAGAGTAGTGAAATAACTTCAATTTGTTTCGGCAGCCGTCTCTTCGCAATGCAGTCGAACAGCATACCGACCCAAGTGAATTGGAATAACATGACCACCGCAAGTGAAGCGGGCATATATTCAATAGCTTGTCCATATACTGTGCCTGTTGTAGCGGTAAATAGACCCGCTAACAGTAGCGTAGAACCACCACCAAATTTAGGGATTCTATGTCGTACAATAACGAAAATGAGTAGTGCTATAAAAAATCCAACGAAATATTGGCTCGTCACTGCTTCAGCAGCTGTGAAACCATCTAGGATCGCCAGTTTAATAATCGTCGAAAGAATTCCGTAACAACTTGCTGCAAAGATAATAAGTAACGGATAAATCCAATGTTTCATAAAATAACCCCCTGTTCCATTCCATCAGTATATCACTATTTGGGAAAGGCTTACAGGTCTGAGGTCGGAGGACTACAATAAGTTATGCTGAGAAATTTCAAAGACCCGTACATAAATTGAAATGAGTTCACCAAGTTCTGAATATAACTATATTTATTTGTATTCTATCTGTAGTTCGCGTTCCATGATACGATTAGAAAAATAGAGTGACAGGGAGAGTTTCGATGGTTAACACTAAGAAAAAGCATGTTCTTATTTACGGTGATGCATTTGTCGATTATATAGCGAAAGACCAGTCCAATTCGACATTTGCAATGTTCCTTGGCGGTGCTACGGTCAATGTGGCCGCGGGTATTTCCAGACTAGGTGCCTCAGTTGCATTCATTACAGTGACAGGTGATGATCCGACTTCTGAATTTGTCCGAGATGAATTGCAAAAAGAGGGCGTCGATTTGGCATTCGCAAAACTTGAGAATGATAAACGGGTTAGCGGTGTTTATATTCATTTGACGAAAGATAACGACCGTATTTTCCAGACTTATATCGATGAGACACCTGATATCCAGGTGGAAGCCTCCGATTTGACTGTGAAGGCGTTCCAGGATGCATCTGTGTTGCATATTTGTTCAGGCACGATGTTTCATCCGACTGCTTTGGAGACTACACGGGAAGCGGTGCATCTTGCTAAAAAACATGGTGTACTTTTGTCGATTGACGCAAACATCCGACCGCTCAGGTGGGAAAGTGAAAATCTTTGCCGCGAGACGATTTTGTCTTTCGTTGAGAGAGCGGATCTGTTGAAGTTGACGGAAGAGGAACTTTTTTTTCTGACGGAGACAGAGACAATTATTGACGGTATCGGCAAGCTGGAGTCCTATCAAATTCCTGTCATACTTATTACTGCCGGAGAGCTTGGAACGTACGCTATTATCGATGGTGCAGTGACTCATGTGGGGATCACACCAGTCGTTCCTGTCGATACAACGGGAGCAGGCGATGCATTCATGGCAGGAATTCTTCGCCAAATCCATTTAAAAGGACAACCTAAAACGACTGATGAATGGATTGATTTTATTTCCTTTGGTAACAAACTTGGCGCAATCTGTGTAACAAAATCAGGAGCCTTGTCGGCGATGCCTTGGCTTATAGACATAGAAGAATAAATGAGTCCTCCCAGTCATATTGATTGGGAGGACTCATTTATGAGATGGAAGGTTGTTATATTTATCTAATTTGTTATATACAATGTATAACAGAGTTGTTATACTGAATTTACTGAAAATAACAGAAAGGTTGTGAAGTCTTTGTCTCAACTCGAAAATATTCCATGGAGCCTTATTATGCCGATTATTGTGTTGCAGGTCATTCTCATGAGTATTGCCCTCGTTGATGTTATTCGGCATCAGCGTACAAATGGACCGTTCATCATGTGGATTTTCATTATCATCTTTGTAAATCTGATTGGTCCTATCCTGTACTTTATTTTTGGGAGGCGGCAAGTATGAACACTTTGCTTCAAGTAGAAAATTTGTCTAAAAGATATGGGACCAATAAGGTAGTTGAAGAGGTTTCGTTTGCGCTTGATGAAAATACCGCTACAGCTTTGATTGGACCGAACGGGGCTGGAAAGACGACGACACTGTCGATGCTTGCAGGTCTGGTTTCGCCGACTGGCGGCATAATGCAGTTTCAAGGTGACCCCAAACCAGATATACGGTCGGTTATCGGATTTCTCCCACAGTATCCAAAATTCTTCCCATGGCTATCTGCACTTGAGTTCACGGAAATGGTAGCTCAATTGAGTGGAGTAGCATCTAGACAAGCAACTATCGAAGCAAGAAAGACATTGGAGTTTGTCGGTCTTGGGGAAGCCCTTAACAAAAAAATAGGTACCTATTCTGGAGGGATGAAACAACGACTTGGGCTTGCGCAAGCAATTGTCCATAAACCGAAGTTGCTGTTGTTGGATGAGCCGGTATCTGCACTGGATCCAGTTGGACGCCGCCAAGTGATGAATTTGTTGAAAGAATTGCAACGGGAAACAACGATTTTATATTCAACCCACATTTTGAATGATGCGGAAGAAATGACCGATCAGGTGCTTTTTATGAGACACGGAAAACTTGTTGAACAGGGTTCGCTTAATGAGGTGCGTGCACGCCATGCAGAACCGCGTATTATTATAGAATTTGAAGGTATGCAAGAATTGGGACGTTTCAAGGAAATGGTCGAGTGGCAAGTGACGTCAAAAGGATTGGTTACATCTATTGATGTTCAGTCGCAATTGATTGAAATGTCATCTGTTCTATCCGTATTAAGTGCGGGTGCTTTCCTAGTTAGAAAAGTTGAACTTCAAACGGCGACCCTTGAAGAAATCTTCATGAAAGTGGCGGTGATTTGATGAATGGATTGAGCGTGTTATTGCGTAAAGAATGGCGTGAGCATACAAGAAACTTTAAGATACTATGGATCCCTATTGTCTTTATCATTTTCGGGATATTAGAGCCCCTTACGAATCATTTTTTACCTGAAATCATGAAAAGTGTTGGCAATTTGCCAGAAGGAGCCGAATTTACTTGGCCAGAATTCAGAGGGGAAGATATTTTCATATCATTACTTGGGCAATATCAACTCATTGGCATTCTTGTTATTATTTTTGCATTCATGGGTGCGATTTCAGGTGAACGGAAAAATGGGACAGCGACTCTTCTCTACGTCCGCCCGATGTCATTTCGTAATTACTTTTTGAGCAAGTGGATCGTTATTAATGGAATTATACTGGGTAGCGTATGGCTAGGTTTCGTTGGAGCATGGTATTACATTGAACTTCTCTACAACCATATAGATATAATGTCGGTCTTCGCATTTATTGCGACTTATAGCCTGTGGATTATCTTTGTTGTGACGGTTGTCCTAGCGTTGAGTGCATCACTTCCAACAGGTGGTACTGCGGGCCTTGCAATTCTGATTACACTTATTTATCAGGTTATCGATTCACTTATCGGAACATATTGGACCGTGTCACCCTGGAAATTGTCGATGTATGCTTCTTTTTGGTTTAAGCCGGAATCAGATAAAGCGGATTTATGGATGAGTTCAGGCCTCACATTGGTCCTTATAGTCGCACTTATCGTACTCGGTATTTACATGGCAAAACGGAACGCAGCAAAAACAACAGTGTGACTGAAAATTCCGTTATTATTATAAGGAAAGCACATAGTCTAGACGCTGTTCAAGGTTAAAAAATGAAACTTATTTTACGAGATAGGGGGAATTATATATGACAGTACGCAACTCGGACCGATTTATTTTTGCATATAACCGAATTGAAAAGTCAATGGAGAAAATTAGTGGCTTAAATAGCTATATGCCATTCTCGCGCTTAATTGACAAATCAAAGCATTTGAACGCATTTATCCGCAAGTTTGAGCAGGATTTGCGGGAATATGGCGATTTGCGTAACGCAATCGTTCATCATCGCACAGATAATGAGTATGCAATTGCGGAACCGCATGATGATATAGTCGAGCTGATTGAGTATATCGAACGCGAACTATCAAAACCAGTTACAGTCGGCGATATGTTTACACGAAAAGTCCATACATTACAGGCTTCTGATACATTATCCTCCGGATTAAAGATGATACGTGAAAAAAAGTTCAATCAAATCCCTATCTATCAGAGTAATAAGTTCATTGGACTTGTAACAGCTACGGGAATTACATATTGGCTAGCAGATAATATGACAGATACTATCATTTCCCGGGAAATGCCAACACTCCTCGACATTTATTCTCATGAAAAACAAAAAAACACATACAGATTTGTTAAAAGTAATCTTTCTGTTTATGAAGCTGAAGAATACTTCAAAAAGTTTGTCTCTGAAGGAAAGCGCCTCGAAGCTCTTTTAATAACTGAAAATGGTAAACCCGAAGAGAAATTACTCGGAATAATTACGCCACTGGATCTTATAAAAATAGAGTGAAAAAAAGCTTTGTACCATTCACATGAAGTGAGTGGTACAAAGCTTTTTCAATACTTGGGCAAACCGGATCCTGGTGATTTCTCGGCGCTGGACGAATTGCTTTTAGTATCGTGGTGACGTTTTTCTTCTTCCCATTCCATCCGAGCGTCCTCAAGAGGTACCGCATCAACAGTTTGCATATCCTCATGCATATCATAAATGCTCTCTTTATCTGTTCGGAGGTATTCTGGATTATCCATATATGGCCCATCTGCATCTTTCCGGTCACGTTCAGTGAATACTTTCTTTTTAGTCACTAAAACCAGACTCCTTTCTATTTTAATCTGCCGTGGAATATTCTGTTGTCCTTATGTTATTCACTATTTTATAGAAATTAAACATTAAAGTTTTTTTATGAAATTGACGGGTACATTATGAAAAAGAGACTATTTATCAAGGAGGAGCTATGTAAAATGGAACACAAGAAATTTATCGGTACATTTCATTCTGAAAATACTGTTTTATATAAAATCACGGAAATGAAGGCGCAAGGATATGTTGAAAGTGAGATGTATGTAGTTGCGATCGCAGAAGATACTATTTCAATGTTGCGCGGACAGACAGAAGCCGAACTTTTAGGTACAACCAATGGAAACGGGTTAGACCGATTCAAACTATTTTTGAGTAACGAAGAACCGATCCTAGCAGCTTTTAAAAGCATGGGGATTTCAGAACAGAAATCAAGGAAGTACTATAATGAGGTGAAAAATGGCGGAGTTGCATTGTTCGTAGAGGATAGGGCGAGCCATGATCAGACGACGGAACAGCACCCTGAAGAAATGGATAGCAGGGCTGAACGAAGTTTGAGTGGAGAACAGTTGGCTGGATTAGATAATAACCAACAAGACACCGTTCCACGTATTAATACAAATAACTTATAGTTGGATAGAAAAAAGCTGACTCCAGTTGGAATCAGCTTTTTTCACCTTCACTATTTACCTGCTTTATTTCTCCGACTGCCTTTTGCGCTTCACCTTTTATTTTTTCAAACTTTCCTTCGGCTTGCAGTGAAGCATCATTTGAAGCATTACCAATCTGGTCTTTCGCTTCACCTTTTATTTTATTCACTGTACCTTTTACTTTGTCTGATAAACCATCGTTCGTCATAGTAAAACCTCCAATTTTTTCGTTGTTTACAATATACCCGCCAAGAAAAAACCTAAACTTGTGAATAGTGTACGGATTTTGGAATACCTTGTCTAAAGATGGGTCTAGATACCTATAGTATTCGTCTAAAATGTGACAAATCAAGTGTACCTACTTGTCGATATATTGCGTATAATGGATACAACTATAAAATAGTGGGGGAGATGAAATGTTTAGAAAAGGTCGATATGCGTTATGGGGAAATAAGGAGTTTGAACTGATATCATACCTACGACAATATTATTTGCAATCAGGCAATCCTTTAGATTTAAAAAATGGATTTATCGAAAAGAACGGAAAAAACCCTGTTTTCATTAGACCGGTCTCAGTAAGGGAATTGGAAGATGCATATGAAATTATTCCATATGCGATGATAGAGGGGTATCGCTTTGCTGTGGAAGGTTACAACGAAAAGACAGGTAAATTGGCACTCGTGACAAATAATCCATTTGTCAAGGAGAAAATTGACGTTCGCCCATATGGGAAGTTTGAATACATCATCGAAATTGCTTTGAACGATCATGGAGTGGAATTAAAGGAAGATCGAATTCCTATACTTGGTTTTAATGGTTTAAACCCATGAAAAGGTAATCATGTATGTCGAAAGTGGACACACAGGATTACCTTTTTCATTGTTTTAGGAGCAGAAGTACGGATTGGGCCTGTTGCATATGCATTGAAAGGACATATTGACCTGCTTGTAGCAGGATATTCGCTTTCGTTAGTGCCATCATTTCTTTTGCGAAATCTATATCACGTATGCGAGATTCGGCGGCAGTTAAGCTTTCTTCCATAACTAGTGTATTATTATAAGCGTGTTCAAGTCGGTTGGTATAGGAACCCATTCGAGAACGTTCAGACGAGACGATTTTAATGGCATTATCAAGTGCATCGATGGCATTATTGGATTTCGCGGAGTCTATAATTGACACGTTCTTCAACCCTATTGAAGTAGCACTCATATTATCGATATAAAATTCAATCGACTGCCGGCCATTAGCCCCGGCTTGGATTTTTAATGAAGAACGTGAGCCATCTAGCAGAGGGAGTGAGTTGAATTCCGTATCATTGGATATGCGGGTGATTTCATTTTTTAGTTCTTCAAATTCAAGAGAAAGGTTTTCGCGATCTGAATTAGTCAATGTTCCGTTGGAAGACTGAACACTTAACTCTCGCATTCGCTGGAGAATGGAATGAGTTTCATTTAAAGCCCCTTCGCTTGTCTGGAATAGTGAAATTCCGTCTTGGATATTGCGTCCTGCCATAGACAGTCCACGGATTTGAGCGCGCATTTTCTCAGAAATCGCAGTACCAGCTGGATCATCCGCAGCACGATTTATGCGCATGCCTGAAGACAATCGTTCCATTGACTGCATTACTTGTTTGTTTTGCAAGTTCATATTGCGGATAACGTTCATTCCTGTTGATTGCCAAATTCCAAGCATCGCAAAAACCTCCTGCCTTTGTGTCATACATCGGCGTTAAATAGAGATTATTAAGAGGAGGATTTATTGGTAATGAAATTAACTGAATTTCGTTTAATAAATTATGAAACAGGGTATTTACATTTGAGGGTATTGTAAAGAAGTGTACATAAATAACCTATTGAACAGTTTAACCATAGGGGGCGAAGTAAGTGCTAGAATTTAAAAATGTATCGAAAATCTATGCCGGCGGAAAGAAAGCTGTAGATAATTTGAACTTACATATTAATGCGGGTGAATTTATCGTTTTTATTGGGCCTAGTGGATGCGGAAAGACAACAACAATGAAAATGATTAATCGGTTAGTTAAACCGTCAGATGGCAAAATTTTAATTAACGGAGAAAATATTATGGAAAAGAACATCGTCCAATTACGTCGTTCAATTGGATACGTTATCCAACAGATTGGTCTCTTCCCCCATATGACCATTCGCGAAAATATTGCTCTCGTGCCTCGGCTTATGAAAAAGTCGATTGAGGAGCGCAATGATAAGGCAGATGAGCTAATTAAGCTAGTGAATATGCCGGCGGAATTCCTAGATCGCTATCCACATGAACTAAGCGGAGGGCAACAGCAGCGTATTGGTGTACTTCGTGCATTAGCCGCTGATCCTCCACTTATTTTAATGGATGAGCCTTTTGGTGCGCTCGATCCAATTACTAGGGATTCGTTGCAAGCGGAATTCAAAAATCTTCAAAGAACACTTGGGAAAACAATCATCTTTGTCACACATGATATGGATGAGGCCATTAAACTAGCAGATCGAATTGTAATTATGAAGGACGGAAAAATCGTTCAGATGGGTACTCCAGACGAAATATTAAGGGAACCCGCCAATGAATTTGTAGAGGACTTCATTGGAAAAGATCGTCTCCTGCAAGCGCAGCAACATATCCAGACTGTAGGGCAAATCATGAATTCAAATCCGATATCTATCCAAGCTGGAGGAACCCTATCGCAGGCGGTTCAACTTATGCGTGAACGTCGTGTCGACTCACTCCTCGTTGTTGATGAAAATAACGTGTTAAAAGGACTGCTGAATGTAGAAATGATAGACAGAGGCAGGAATATGGAAACGTCAGTCGGGGACGTCATGTCTACAGAATTGACCGTTGTTCAAAAAGATACGCTTCTTCGAGAAGCGACACGTAATATTCTTGTGCGGGGCTTGAAATATGTAGCTGTTGTCGATGAAAATCGACATCTGGTCGGTCTGATTACAAGAACAAACCTAGTCGATATCGTCTATGATTCCATTTGGGGAGATGGCGAAGGAGAATCAGAAGAACAAACACTAGGTCAAGTGTAAAGGAGGTTTTTGAATGAACGGACTTATTGATTTTTTCTCTGAGTATGGAGGTCAGCTTGCAACAAAGACTTGGGAACATCTCTATATTTCATTTATAGCGCTTTCCCTCGGTATTATTGTCGCAGTTCCACTTGGCATAATGCTAAACAGAGTACCTAAAGTAGCTGGTTTTGTGCTAGGGGTCGTTGGCGTCATCCAGACGTTCCCGAGTCTTGCAATTCTAGCCTTCTTTATACCGCTTCTTGGAATTGGAAAAGTACCTGCAATTGTTGCTTTATTCCTTTATTCGATGTTGCCAATTCTTAGAAACACATTCATCGGTGTGAGAGGAGTCAATCAGGATCTCGTGGAAGCCGGTCGTGGTATGGGTATGACAGCTTTTGAGCGAACTTTAAATATTGAACTACCACTGGCGATTCCAGTTATTATGGCGGGAATAAGGCTTTCAGCGGTCTATCTAATCGGTTGGGCAACACTTGCTTCGTTCATCGGTGGAGGAGGACTGGGAGATTTTATCTTTGATGGTTTGAATTTATTTCGAACAGATTTAATAATTGGTGGTGCGATACCGGTGACATTACTTGCACTTCTAGTAGATTTCCTTCTCGGCCGGTTTGAATTGTTTGCAACGCCAAAAGGACTGAAAGAAAGCAGGAAAGTGGTTTCTTGAGGAGGGAATACAATGTTTAGAAAAAATATTAATAAATTTATAATTCCGCTCTTGGCTACAACCTTGTTGATAGGGGGCTGTTCACTTCCTGGCCTTGGCGGAGGGGAAAACACCATCCGTATTGCAACACTAACAAGTACAGAAACGTCGACTTTAGGTCATGTAATTCGATTAATGATAGAAAAAGAAACTGATTTGAATGTTGAAATGGTGGAGAATTTGGGAACGTCTATTATACAGCATCAGGCATTGACCAGTGGACAAGTAGACATTACGGCGGCACGCTATACGGGTACTGACATGGCAAGTGTTTTAGAGATAGAGCCACTATCCGATCCTGAAGAAGCAATGGCTTTAGTCCAAAAAGAGTTTGATGAGCGTTTCGATCAAGTTTGGTACGATTCTTATGGTTTCCAAAATACGTATGCACTTACAGTGACGGATGCCCTCGCTGAAAAAGAAGGACTTAATACTGTATCGGATATAGAAGAAATCTCTGATGAATTAACGCTCGGCGTAGACAATTCATGGCTGAACAGAGAAGGCGATGGTTACCAGGGATTTGTCGAGACATACGGATTTGAATTTGGTGAAGCATTGCCTATGTCTCTCGGACTTGTCTATCAAGCGGTGAATAGCGGAAAGATGGACGTTGTTCTGGCGTATAGTACGGATGGGCGTCTGAAAGCTTTCGATTTGAAAACGTTAGAAGATGATAAGAAATTTTTCCCGCCGTATGAGTGCTCGCCCGTCACACGAAAAGATGTCATTGAAAAGCATCCAGAAATCGATACTATTCTGAAAAAACTTGCTGGTAAAATTGATGGGGAAACGATGACACGTCTAAACTACGAAGCAGATGTCAACAAAAAAGAACCTGCTATCGTGGCAAAAGAATTCTTGGCTGAAAACAATTACTTCAACTGAGTCACTGGAGGTGAGCTAATGGAAACGTTACAAGAACTGTGGGCCTATTTCACAATAAACGGCACCTACGTATGGGATCAGTTTGTCAGGCATTTCCTGATGTCTGCTTATGGAGTCCTGTTTGCGGCGATTGTAGGAATTCCCGTGGGAATCCTAATTGCCCGTTATGGTAAATTGAGTGGATGGGTATTATCGATAACGAATATAATTCAGACCATCCCGGCCCTCGCAATGCTCGCTGTTTTAATGCTGGCGATGGGACTGGGACCGAACACGGTAGTGATGGGCTTATTTCTATATTCTTTATTGCCAATCATAAAAAACACCTATACAGGAATTAAAAGTGTTGAAAAATCCGTATTGGAAGCAGGTCGTGCAATGGGGATGACACGGACACAAATGCTGTTCATGGTTGAACTACCACTTTCGATGTCGGTAATCATGGCGGGCCTACGGACTGCACTTGTTATTGCAATCGGAGTCGCAACAATTGGAGCTTTCATAGGCGGCGGAGGACTCGGCTCCATTATTATCCGAGGCACGAATGTGACGGACGGCGCGGCTATCATTTTGGCAGGAGCGATTCCAACTGCCTTAATGGCGGTAATTGCAGACTTATTAATGGGCTGGTTGGAACGTGTTCTATCCCCTGCAAACCGGAAGGCAGTGACTAAAAAAGTTTCACCTGTGAATAATATCGTATAGTAACGGATTGGAGGGGACTAAATGATAGAAAATTTTAATATACGTAAGGAAATGTTTGGAGATACACCAAATGAGACATTGCATTTCGAGTTAACCTTGGACGGGAATGAATACCAAGGACATTACAAGGACAATGATGTGAACTGGTTTCAATTGAAGCCTGACCAGGAGAACCACGAAATGCAGATTGCAGACTTGGAAGCCGAAGTGAAAAAGAGAATTAAAGAATGGGAATCAAATTGAATGGAAAGTAGTTCGAAAACCACCGATAACTTGGTGGTTTTTTTATTTAAGAGACCTCTTATTATTAGAACGAAAAATCGACGCTTGTGCATAATTTAGCGCATGTCTACTGAAAAAGAGAGGAGGAAATTGTCTGGATTCACCAATTCTAACTACTCGTTAAGCGATATAAAACATCATCCTCATCTGAAGGTTTTCCACGTCCATCGGTATTATTTGTAATGAAATAAAGCGATTTTCCGTCTGAAAACACATCTCGGATACGGCCAAAACCCTCAATTTTATCAACTACTTCACCGCTATGCGGATCTAGAACTAGAATACCTTCTCCACGAAGGGCTGCAATATACAGCAATCCCTTATGAAATACCATGCCAGATGGTGCCCAAGTTTCATTTGAACCAGAAGTAAGCAATGGCGTTTCCAAACCGTCTTCCGATTCTGTCCCCTCAATGATCGGCCACCCATAGTTTTTACCTTCAACAATGATATTTAATTCGTCATTTGCGGATTGACCATGTTCCGAAGCGTATAACTTTCCGTTTTCATCCCACGCGAGCCCTTGAGGATTTCTATGCCCAGAGCTAACAATTTCAAAAACATTCTCTTTAGTGAGACGAATGATTTTCCCGTTGAATGATTTTGGGTTTTGAGCTGAATTAGGATTCGCACCATCCCCAATCGTTGCGTACAAAACATTGTCGGGTGAGAATGCGAGACGGCCACCATGGTGGACTGGTCCGGACTCTATGCCATCCAATAAGACTTCGTTTTCGTACCAAGAGCTCCCATCATACTCTAGCGTCACAATTCGATTGACCGGTGCTCCTTCAAAATCATATGTGTAGTAAGCATAAGCCTTACGGGATTCCTGAAAACCTTTATCCAAAACAAAACCTAGTAAACCGGATTCAGCTGCATTCGATAAAGGTGCTGAAAGATGGACGTCCTCACGTATCAATTTTCCGTCCTGCCTAGCCTTAACAATCGTTCCTGCTTTCTCAGAAATGAAAAAGTTCTCACCATCATAGTCAACGGACCACGGTGAAATCAGTTGAGTTACAATTTTTTCAGTTTGGTCATGATTTTGATTTAGATTTAATTCCTGATTGCAACCCGCCGGAATGATTAAAAAGAACAATAGAAGAAGGTGTTTCAAAGCGGATACCTCCATTCATACTTCATTTTCACTAGTATATAACGGTGTGCGGAGGAATAGAAAATGAAACCCATCAAGTATAGCAAGTTGTATTGTATAAAAATGGGTTAGGACTGGCATGCTTATTTGTAGATATCATAATAGATTTGGAAAGTAGTTTGAAGGAGGATAAAGAATGGCAGAAAATAAAAAAGGTCTATCAAGAAGGGATTTCCTGAAGACGACCGAAATAGCGACCGGGGCATTCGTGGGAGGGGGTCTCATCAGAGGTGTTGTTTTCCCCATTCAAGTGAGATTAAACAAAGATATACCAGTTTGAAGAGGTATTCCTATGTAAAAAACCGGTACCCCATATTGGAATACCGGTTTTTCAGTCGCTTTAAGAATTCTTCTGCGAACCATTTTTCATGGAGAATGGACCTGTAAACGATTCAACCTGTTTCATCAGTTTGTCCCGGGCACCTTTGTTTCGCATTAAAAATGCAGCGCCGAGTCCAAGTGCTGTCATTGCCATTCTGTTCATAGAAAAATCATCCTCCTTGTTTTTGGTGTTCGTGATAATATACCCGATTTGCGGGATACTAATCAGGATATCTGCAAGAAGGTTTTTTGATTAGCTTTTTGAGGGTTGTGTAAAACCTTTAATGACATGAATATGCCCATCATCTTCCGTTGTTCGAACCTCTACATAATGCGTATGGTAACCACCCGGCATCAAAATAGGGAGACTCGTATACGCTTCGTAGCGATGGATATGGTCGTCTTCAAAGGAGGTATTTCCCTTCATATGATGAAAATGGCCTTTATCCGTCTCAATGGGTGTACTGGTTACGCCTGGATGCATATGGATATGACCATCATTACACGTGGTCGAACCTAGGTAGCTATGAGTGTGTCCATCCTCCCTATTTACGCTTGAAGGGATTTCAGTATTATTCCCTGGGGCAGTTTTATCTTCGATTGTTTCGGGACTTTGTACAGGAGGGAAATTCAACCCGTAAAATGGGTCATCCATATAATCGTCTAGCACGCTTTCAACTCCTCTTTTTAGATTCCCTACTAACGTATGTATTATAAAATATTGTGGTTACAATAGTCAGCCCTATCCTGTCCGCATAAAAAGAAGGATTGAAACTATTTCCATGCTTTGGTCGTACATAGAACAGATACAAAGTATTGGAGTAATTTTATATACTCTCAAATTCAAATAGATAGTCTGCAAATGAAATAGATATATATGATTCTAGAATTATGTGGAAGGGAGCGTCCGAATGAATAAAATCATGGTCATCGGGGTGTCATCTGGCGTGGGAAAGTCAACATTTGCGCGTCGACTAGGTGAAATGACTGAAATCGAAGTGACGCATTTAGATCGAATGTATTGGAAACGAGATTGGGTGGAAGCTTCGCTTGAAGAGTTTTCTGCAGCACAACGACAAGTTGTTCAAAATGATCAATGGATTGTTGAAGGTAATTACTCGGGTACATTCAATATTCGAGAGCCATATGCGGATACAATTATTTATTTGGAACTCCCTCTCAGGGTCTGTTTGTATCGTGTGTTGAAGAGGAGGGTGCAATTCCATGGGGAAACTCGGGATGATATGGGGGAAGGGTGTAAGGAAAAGATAGATAAGGCATTTTTGAAATTTATTGTGACGACGTATGGAGCACGGAAAAAGAAAATGATAGAGCGGATGCAGCGTTATGCGGGGGAAGGGAAGACTGTTCATTACTTGAAAACGCCCGAGCAAATTAAGGGTTTTTTAGAGACATATAAGAAGGGCGATTGTCATTAAATGGTTGAAGTTGTTATATCCTTGCTTTTGCATACATCAATATGAAAATGGACTGCAAGACTAATTGTAGAGAAAGGCAGTCTGTTGAAGTGATGATGAGAAAAACATACAAAGAATCTCTCCAAAATATGAATACATAAAGCCAGTTTTTGAGTGTGATTGGCTTTATGTATTATTTGAAATGGAATCGGGTGCAACCCATGTTTTGGACCATTTTTCGATTTCTATCATAATGGGTGTAAGTGACATTCCTTTTTCAGTTAACGAATATTCAATCCGTACTGGTGTTTCTGGGTAAACATTTCGGATGACAAAACCTTGCTGATCAAGATCTTTTAACCGTTCGGATAATATTTTACCACTGACCCCAAGTTTATCGGTCATGGTACAAAAACGCTGCGGTCCTGCCATTAATTGATATAAAATAAGAGTAGTCCAGCGTTGACTCAACACAGATACAGCTTTTTCAAAACGTGGGCAAAGTTCAAATTCGCTCATAGTTTATCGGTTCCTTTCTACAGAAGTTTAATACGTTGATAAAAGTTACTATAACATATAAATTTAGTTACATAAAGTAATTAAGTTACTATTTTTTGGAGGGGAAACCAAAGAAACTTTCATAAAACACCAATTATGCGTAATGGAGAAGTATATTTTAATGTGTTTCACCAAGTTCAATTTAATCTAATGATGAGGTTATCGGGTTTAAAGTACTTGAGCTAGTTTCGAAGAAAGTGAAATTGACTACGGACGGAAAAACACCTTAGTTGTGAGCGCGGTACTGGTTTATGGTCCAATCAAAAGTGTCGAATGAATTGTTCATATTAAGGGGAGTTGAAACTTTCTTCGACGCCATCCGTAAAACAACGTATACTTAAAATTAATAGTGTATCAAAATGGTGATATGAAAAGGAAGTGGGAATATGACGAAAAAGCTATGGTTCCAAGTGGGTGTTGGAATATTACTTGCAATGCTTATTATTAAATACTTTATGGAGATTCAAGGGATTTTTTCACCGCTGGTTATTATTGCAAAAGCCATTTTCATACCGTTGCTTTTAGGCGGCGTACTTTATTATATTATGGAGCCAGTCCAACGGTTTCTGGAAAAAAGGAAAGTACCAAGGTGGGGAAGCATTCTTTCGATTTTTGCGATACTCGTAGCTGTCGTTTGGATATTTATAGCGATTATTGGTCCTCCGATAACGAAACAAATTAATAACTTGGTTGATAATGCACCTACAATTACTAATGAAATCAACGTCATGAAAGACTCACTTCTTCAACAAAAAGATGATTTACCAAAACAGTTGGAAGATTCTATTGACAGTGCAGCTGATTCGATTCAATCCATTGCGGTCAATTTTGGGAAATGGATTGTTCAGTTTTTACAGTCGTTTCTACAGGCAATGTTCTTGCTAGTACTTGTTCCATTTTTCTTTATTTTCATGCTGAAAGATCATGAAAAGTTTGCACCGTTCATTTATAATTTCTTTTCCGGGAAAAGACGAGAGTGGATTAAAAAAACCCTACACGATATCGATACGGTACTTCGTTCATATATCCAGGGACAGTTGTTAATCAGTTTTATTTTAGCAATTTTCTTATACATTGGTTATCTGGTTATTGGCTTGGAATATGCTTTACTGTTAGCTGTTTTCGGCTTGTTCATGAATTTAATTCCATTCATTGGTCCGTGGATATCTGCTGTACCAGCAATTATTATCGGCTTCCTAGAGGATCCGAAGACTGGTATTTTAGCTGCAATCGTTATGCTTGTTGCCCAGCAAATCGAAAGCAATCTCATAACGCCGAATGTGATGGGGAAATCGCTGGATCTCCATCCGCTTACGGTTATTACTGTAATACTGGCTGCAGGTAATATCGGAGGTTTTTTAGGCATCATTGTTGCCGTTCCGACATATGCAGTTGGTAAAGCGATTGTCAAAAATATTTACGCTAGACGCAAGGAAATTAAAGAGGCGGCAACATCTACAGTATAGAGAAATGTAAACTTTTCAGGAGTTGAGGTGTCTCGTGCTTGGATGTATCCGTATGTTTCATAAATATAACGTAGTTTAATCGCTCAAAAAGCCGGCATCAGATACGATTATAAATCGTATCTGATGCCGGCTTTTGAATTATCTATTAAATTTTCTTTTTCTCTGCTACTTCTTTATCATCTGATTTGAATTCATCTGTTACATCATCCATGATGTCTTTTGTTGAACTCTTGAACTCCTTTAGAGTTTGTCCTACAGCTCTTCCTAATTGAGGCAATTTGGATGGTCCAAAGATGATTAAAGCAATTACTAGAATAATAATTAAACCCGGTACACCGATGTTTGGCATGGTTTTCTCCTCCTTTATTCAAATACACGCTTAAGGTAACCAAAATCAATATAATATTACTGCCAATAGAGATACATTAATCTTCTTCCTTCAACATCTTCTCACGCTTCAATTCATTTGCCCGCTTTCTTTTTAGTGACCAGCTAGACACAAGGATGCTGATCTCAAATAGCAGTAATAAAGGAATAATAATGAGAATATCGGAAATGAAGTCAGGTGGTGAAATAGAAACACCGACTATTACAAGTAGGAAATAAGCAACCTTTCTCATTTTCCTCAAATTTTCCGGTGTTACAATACCTAACTTTGTCAGAAATAGTACGACCACAGGTAATTCAAATACAATACCCACTGGAATAATCAAGTTAAACATGAATGTAAAATATTGTTTCATCCCGTAGGTTTCTATTGCACCAATCGATTCGTTGATGTTTGACATAAAGTTCAACATTAAAGGGAATAGAAGAAAATAACTGAAACTGATGCCCGCCAAAAACAAGAAAAAAGAGGCCGGAATAAACATGACTGCTCCTTTTGATTCTTCCCCGGACATACCCGGCTTCACGAATAACCAGGTCTGGTATAACGCAATGGGCAATGTAATCAGAATGGCCAACAGTAAAGCGCATTTTAAATAAATCATTAGCCCATCCGTATAGCCGAAAACGTTCCATTCTACGTGAAGGGCTGTAGGCTGCATCTTGATGAAAGTTAATATTTTTGGTGCAATAGCAAAACCTATTATGAGTGAAACTATAAAAGTCGCAACTACAATAATGAGCCGCTTCCTCAGCTCCGTTAAATGTTCGACAAGAGTGAATTCTTGATCTGTTTTCATACCTCTAACCACCCACTATCTTATAATGCTGGAAAGTAAATTCGGAAAATTTAAACTTTCTTGTTTACCGAAAAGAATATCTTTAATTTATACTATACTGAAAAAATGCAGTGAAATAATAAAAGTAATCTGACCACCTACACATTATACACCTCAAAAATGATTTGTAAATAAGAGGACGCTCAATAATGGAGAAGAGCAAACTTGGAATAGAATAACTTTCTAAGATGAGGGGATAGTAATTCTAATCCGTATTAAGAAACAAAAGCAGTAGAATAAGAAAGCTTTGTTTTTATCATCAGAGTTAATTTGGAGAATAAAACAGCCTTAAATCACATGTGATTTAAGGCTGTTTTCATCCACTTTGATTGAAGCGCTTTAATTCGTCTTACAATTGATCGGCTTATATTATATTCTACTATTTTCATTAACAGGATGCGCATAATCAGTTTTCCGGACTTTCTGTTTGGAGGCGTCTTGTTTGGCTGAATTAGATGATTTTGGGATTAAGAATATAATCGCAATCAGTGCCAATACTGCGAATATGACGTTGGTGATGATTCCGATAGATGCCGCCTTTTCAATATTGCCTGTAAGTGTTATCGCGCTATATACCGAGGCAGAAATGGCAACACCGAAGGAACTACCAAGTGAGCTCGACATTTTGTAAATACCTGAAGATGAACCGATCTTATCTTCCGGTACACTAGAGACTGCCGTATCTGTGGATGGCGTAGCATACAATCCGAGTCCGATACCGAACAGGATGAATCCAACAAAGACGACGATGATATAGGCTATGTCTGGTAAAAACGTCAATGCCATTAATCCGATACCGATTGCAGCCAAGATAGAACCTACCACCATTGGCAATTTCGCTCCGGTTTTCTGCAATATTTTTTCACCGACACGGATCATAACGAGGACGGATACTAAATAACCGATGGATAAAATCCCCGATTGAAACGCCGAGAATCCTCTTCCGACTTGCACATATGTATTGGCTACAACAAGCGTTCCTGCTACCGCATTCAATAAGAAGTTGGAGATGGTAGCACCTGTATACGGTTTGTTTTTAAATAAGTTAAAATCAATCAAGGCGTTCAATTTGCCCATTTCTATTTTAATAAAGAACAACACGCCAATCAGCGTAGCTGCGATTAAACCTAATATGAGTGGACTTGTCCAACCGAAATCGGCACCCCGTGTGATGACAACGTTTAATGCAACCATCATCAATACGAATACGACTAACCCAGTATAATCGAAACGGGAAGGAACTTTCTGTACCACTTTACTTTCGGGTGTGTCTTTGAGCAAAATCATTGCTAGGATAGCGAAAACGATTGAAAAGACAAAAATCCATCTCCAACCCATAGAAGTCGCAATAGCTCCCCCGGCAAATGAACAAATACCGGAGCCGCCCCAAGACCCGATGGACCAATAACTAAGCGCGCGTTGTCTATCTGCCCCATCATAATAGGTTCTTACCAAAGCTATCGTGGCGGGCATAATACAAGCAGCAGACAGACCCTGGATAATCCGTCCGATAATCAACAATGTTGCCCCATTCGTTATGACAAGAAGAAGCGAACCTATAATGCTTAAAATAAGCCCGATATAGGTTAATTTTTTCCGCCCGAATTTATCGGCCAATCCACCCGCTGCAACAACGAAAATACCTGAAAACAATGCGGTCAAACTGATTGCGATATTCAGTACGCCCAGTGAAATCCCTAAATCGTTTTGCATTACCGGGACAATATTGACTAAAGATTGTGCGAAAAGCCAAAAAGTAATAACACCGAAAACAATTCCTGTCAGCATCTTATTCGTGCCCTGATAGCCTGTAGCCATGATTTTCCCCCTCAAAATTAGAAAGAAACTATAGTGGAAATATCATTCATTTTTTATGTATTCCATCATTTTATCACAATAAAATAGTGAGGGGGAGGTTTAAATCATTATTGTTTAAATTCGATTTAATATGAATAATATGAATAATATTAATAATATGAATAATATGAATATATGGATAAGGTGTTTTGTTCTATTATACGTTTTCTTCCACTTGAGCAACCCATGTTTTTGACCATAATTCGATTTCTTTCATAATTGGTGTAAGAGACATTCCTTTTTCGGTCAATGAATATTCGATTCGTACAGGTGTTTCCGGGTATACAGTACGAACAACATAGTTTTGCTGTTCCAGGTCTTTTAATCGCTGAGATAATGTTTTTCCGCTGACGCTGAGTTTGTCGGTCATTGTACGGAAACGCTGTGGTCCTGCTGTTAATTGATACAATATAAGGGCAGTCCAGCGTTGGCTTAATATAGATACGGCTTTTTCGAAACGCGGACAAAGTTCAAAATCGTTCATAAAATACCAGCTCCTTTATTGACAATTCTCATTCTAACATATAAAGTTAGTTACATAAAGTAAGTAACTGATAAAAAGAATTTAGGAGGAATATAAATGAATTTTCATAAAGCACCGCTTACGTATACAGGGGAAGTGTATCTCAACGTCTTGGACTTGGACAGATCCGTCCGTTTTTACAAAGAGATAATCGGCTTTAAAATACTTGAACAAGAATCCAACAAGGTAGTATTGACAGCGGACGGGAAGACGCCCCTACTAATTATCGAACAACCGGAGAATGTGACTCCGAAAGAACCACATCACTCTGGACTTTATCACTTTGCGCTTTTGTTGCCGGAGAGAGCCGATCTCGGAGCGATTATTAAACATTTCGTGCAAAATAGTACACGGATTGGGGCTGCTGATCACCTAGTGAGTGAAGCACTCTATTTGTCAGATCCGGATGGCAATGGAATTGAAATTTACACGGATCGTGACCCTGCTGTTTGGACTTGGGAAAATGGAAAGGTCGGCATGAGTACGGACCCGCTCGATGGGGAAAGTATTGTTGCAGAAAGTGCAGGAAAGACATGGGAGGGGCTCCCTACCGGTACGTTGATGGGGCATGTCCATTTGCATGTGGCAAATCTGCCTGAAACGGAAATTTTCTACAATGCCCTTGGCTTCGAAGTCGTGACCACCTATCCACAGGCTTTATTTATGTCGAATGGGAAATACCATCACCATCTCGGCTTGAATACGTGGAATGGCGAAGGTGTAACACGCCCTAAAGCGGGAAGTGTTGGACTTCAATCGTATACGCTCGTTTATCCGGATGAAACAGTTTTGAATGAAGCTATTACGAAGGTGGAAGCGTTAGGTATGAAAGTGGAATTGGACGGTAGTGGATTTATGACGGAAGATCCTTCCGGAATCCGAATTAATCTTCGAGTCAGGTGATTTATTTCATCAACAGAGTATAAGATGGATTGTCAATAATCATTACCTGAATCTAAAAATGATATAATTGACTAAAAAAACGCTAGGTGAGATCTAGCGTTTTTTCATATTCCTGGATTGAGACGTCTCTTTGGTTAATTAGACTTGTTAAGTTTGAAAGTAGAGATTTCTGTGCAAACTACATTTCGGATTAAACGAAGCTGAACAACTAGGGCATACCGAACCGCTCTCCAAATACTCCGTAATTGTCAGTTCATGACCACAAGCCCCGCACAGAACTGCTTTTTCAATGAATTTATCATCGGGCCAGACCGCGGGATTGCCACACCCGTCTTCTTTGTGGCATTCAAAGCAAGGAAAATAGGTGTCGCAGCAATAATACTTGATAGCAATTCGATCGACTTCTGTATGGTAGTGGGCGCAGCGAGTTTCGTTATCAAGTACTTTACCTAGAACGGTATGACCTTTAATTTCCATATAGGTTCTCTTCCTTTCGCCTTAAAATTTATACTGAAACAGTAATATGATGGGAAAGCTAATGTGAAAAAGGAGTGGTGTCATATTGAAAGAGTTTCCGATAATTCATACGAATGTTTGGGATGCTTTTTGGGCAATTCCAGTAATTTTGCTAGTTTTAATCCTAATGAGAGTCCTTTTCAAAATACCTGAGACCTGGTTTTCAACAGTTACAACTATCACTGGACTTGTTTTATCCATTTTCATTAGTCATCCAGGCAACTTGTACGCCGGGATTTTCATGGGCTTTTTTTATGGTGGCGCAGCCAGTGGGACAATTTATTCGCTGAAAGTCTGGTATGTGAATTACCAAGACAAATCGGGTTAATGAATTACCAAGGGAATTCTGGTTTGTGAATTACCAAGGTAAATCTGGTCTATGAATTACCAAGGTAAATCGTGTTTATGAATTACTTTATCGGGCAAAAACCACATTTCATAAGTCCTGGAACATCTTTGGAGAAGCAACATGTCTTGCGGACTTCAGTGTTTAAAAGGGCAGAAGGTTCGCATCCACCTAGGTAATCCGCGAATAATGAACGTGTAGCGATATCTTCCCAAAGTGCATCATCTTTCAATAGATTGAGGTCAGCACGCGCTTCCAGGGATGTAGCTGGATTTTCGAGCAGTACGTGATATTGCCAAAGGAGAAACCCGAAAATGTTTTCCCATAACGTTAGCGGCGAAACAGATGTCATGGTTCGGATTTGCCTGATGACAGCGTCACACTGATCTTTTAGAATTCGTTTAATAACAACGCGACGTTCACCATCGTCCACGTCCTGCCAGTCTTCCGCATTCGCAAACATACTAACAGACAGTTTTTCGTATTCTACTTTTGCCCCGAAATGAAGATGTTTTTTATCTCCATTCCATACCTCATCGTACGCCGCCAAGTTATAAAATTGCATCGCGGTGAACATTCCGAAACGACGCATGAAGTACGACGCTGCTACAGTTCGGTTAGGGCTTCCGCTCACTGCTTGGATTACAATTAATACGTCCTCCATTTTTTTTTCATCGAGCAGCGTTTCCAATGTGAATAAGTTTTGTTCCGGTTTTTCTACGTAAATGCTATACATATTCAGTTGTCTAATTTGATCCGAAGTTAAGTTTGTCATACATCCATTATATCCATCAAAGTGATAGGTCATCAAGTTGAGTGAGCGTTCAGTCTGTTGTATACTAATTGCTAGTTGAAAACTTACAGAGGTGGAAATCAAATTGGAAAAACGATTGAATGCAGATAAGTTTATAGGGTTGATTGGGAAAAAGGCGGATATCATCGTTCCGATTGCAAATGGGGAACCTCACCGTCTGCTGGATATAATGGAAGCGAATCATACAAAGTTACATGACGTTAAAATTCATCAAATGCTGACTCTTCGAGAGCGGGATTATATAAACGGTAAAATGAAAGGCCATTTATCACATGTTTCATACTTCTTAAGCGGTGCGACACGAAAAGCTTACCAAGAAGGCAAAATAGAATTAGTACCGAACGTTTTCCATGAAGTTCCGCGCATGTTGAAGAAAACCACAAATATGTCGATGGTCTTGACCGTTGCATCGCCCATGGATGAACATGGTTATTTCTCTTTAGGAACGCAGGCAGACTATATTTCGGAATTCATCGGACATGTCCCGTTTGTCTTAGAAGTGAATAAGTATATGCCGCGGACATACGGTGAAAATCAGATTCATATAAGCCAGGTTGCGGGATATATCGAAAATGATCAGCCATTATCCGAAGAGAAGTCACCTTTGGTCGGGGAGAAAGATCTAAAAATCGCTGAATTTGTAACAAACATCATAGAAAATGGGGATTCACTTCAAATAGGAATCGGCGCAATTCCAAATGCGGTTATGGGTATGTTGAAAAACCACCGTCATCTTGGTATCCACACTGAAATGCTGACAGATGGTATCGTCGACCTAGTAAAAGAAGGGGCGGTCGATGGTACACAGAAGTTTACACATAAAGGGAAAATCGTAGCGACATTTGCTTTCGGATCACAACGTTTGTACGATTTCCTCCATGAAAATCCTGCTGTTGAATTTTTACCGGTCAGCAGGGTGAACGATCCACGTGAAATTGCGAAAGAAGAGAGAATCGTTTCCATTAATGCGACGACGGAAGTGGACTTTTATGGACAATGTGCATCTGAAACAATTGGTGGCCGTTATTATTCATCGACTGGAGGACAAGCTGATTTTGCTCGTGGCGCGCGTTTTGCAAAGCATGGTAAAGGGTTTATCTGCATGTATTCGACAGTGAAAAATGACACTATTTCGCGCATTAAACCGCAATTGACGCCGGGTTCTGTCGTTACAACGTCGAAAAACGACGTTGACAACATCGTTACAGAATACGGAATCGCCAGTCTGTATGGAAAATCGTTATCTGCACGTGCAAAAGCACTCATCGATATCGCCCATCCGGCATTTCGGGAGGAGCTACTGTTTGACGCAAAGAAGACCGGGATTATTATTTGAATAAGTTGAAGTGACCAAAACCATGGAGAATCCTACTCCATGGTTTTTTATGTTGTCTCGAATTCAACCGCTCATATATCCTTATCGACCGCCCAAAACCCGTGGTGGACTGCCCATAACCCGCGGCCGACCGCCCATAACCCGCGGCCGACCGCCCATAACCCGCGGCCGACCGCCCATAACCCGCGGCCGACCGCCCATAACCCGGCGGCGACCGCCCATAACCCGGCGGCGACCGCCCATAACCCGCGGCGACCGCCCATAACTCGCGCCTGACCGCCCACAATTTGTGTCCGATCGACTAGATAGTTTATTAGTCAGATGACTGTCATGAATTTCTTGTTGAAATATCACTGAATAGACCCGTTTTTTCGCATGCGCCTAACACACTTTTTTAGGCTGATACATACTATTTGAATGAAGAGGTGGTGACGTTGAAGAGAGATAATAAAGCTGTCCGATACGATCCGTTTGAAATCGAGCAGCGTGAATGGAGACAAAGGCAAACGAAAGAACGGTTGAAACAGATGTTGACGATTGCATCTCCATTGTTCCTGCTACTCATGTGGGAATTCTTGTCGAGGACTGGAATGATTGATATCCGTTTCTTCCCCCCTCCATCCGCAATTGTAAGTACCTTTTTAGGGATGATTTCCAGTGGTGAAATGTTAGGTCATATCGGCGTTTCATTATATAGGATTTTCGCGGGATTTTTAATGGGCGTCATACCAGGTGTCATCATTGGATTACTAATGGGGCTCTATTCGCCAATCAGGCATTTTGTCTCGCCGATTGTGATGGCCCTGATGCCGATTCCTACACTTGCCTTGCTTCCAATAATTATTATTCTTTTCGGAATTGGTGATTTATCAAAAGTAATAACAATAGCGGGCAGTGTTTTTTTTCCTGTTGTCATCAATACAGCTGCAGGTGTTATTAATATCGACTCTATTTATTTAGATGTAGCAAAAAATTACGGGGCAGGAAAATTGAACTTTTTTACGAAAATTGCTTTACCGGGCGCGATGCCCGTCATGTTGGAAGGAATTCAGATGGGGCAGGCGATAGCGCTACTAACGATTGTGGCAGCTGAAATGATGGGGGCAACATCCGGAATAGGATATCTAATTTGGGTATCGTACAAAGCATTTTTACTACAAGAAATGTATGTAGGGCTCATTCTCATTTCCTTTTTTGGTTATCTGTTCTCTCTATTGCTCCGAGGAATTCAAAAAAAGATGTTACCGTGGAGGTGAGCAGGTGAGCAGAAGAGCAAAAATCGTGATTCAGAATCTGACGAAAGCATTTTACAAGAAACAAGGCAGCGTAACAGCACTGGACGACATTAATCTTACAATCAAAGATGGGGAATTTGTCTGCCTCGTTGGACCGAGTGGATGCGGAAAGTCAACGTTACTGCGCATATTGGCAGGGCTCGAGAAACCGAGTATCGGTGAATTTACAATTGCTACAGATGGAGAAGGCCGTCCGCTACAGTCGATGGTGTTCCAGGAAAAGGGTATTATTCCGTGGCTTACTGTCGAAAAGAATGTGGCATTCGGTCTAGAAATGCGTCATTTACCGAAAGAACTCATAAAAGAACGCACCGCTTATTATTTGAAAAAAACGGGTCTGGAAAAGTTTTCATCCCTATATCCAAAAGAATTGTCAGGTGGAATGAAACAACGAGTAAGTATTGCGCGTGCATTTGCTAACGATCCAGAAATATTGTTGATGGATGAACCATTTGCTGCACTGGATGAACAAAACAAGTTTATCTTACAAGAAGAGTTGCTGTCCATTTGGTCAGAAACAGGAAAAACAATCTTATTCATTACCCATAGTATTGACGAAGCGTTGTTGTTAAGCGATCGCATCTTATTAATGAGTTCGCAGCCGGGTAAAATTATTCAAGAAATCAGTGTCGATATGCCGCGTCCTCGAAAAATAGAAGACATACGAGAAAACCCTATAATGGCCGGACAATTCGTAGAGATATGGAAACACCTGCAAGAAGAAGTGCAAAGGTCAAGACGGGACGTTGAATAGAGAGGGAGAGATTCGATGGCAAAGTGGATGAAAAGCGGATGGTTGCTATCGTTATTAGCGTTAGCGCTCCTCGTTGGTGCTTGTTCTCCGAAAGAGACAGAAAAACCGGTAGTAGATGAACAAAAGCCTGAAGATACAGTTGATGTTAATCCTTCCGGTGATTTAGCACCACTCGAAAAAAGAGCAAAAGTTATTATTGCGGAAGACGGGGCAGCCTCGGGGGCAGGTTTCTACATTGCGAAAGAGCGAGGGTATTTTGAAGACTATAATATCGAAGTGGAGTTTGCACAGTTTGCAAACAGCGATGACATGCTACCAGCACTAGCGGCGGGAGAAGTGGATATTGCGGGCGGTGTATCAACCGCATCATTCTTTAATGCGATTGCGCAAGGCATTGACGTAAAGATTATTGCAGATAAAGGGCATAACGTACCAGGGAAGTCCTATTTCACGCTCGTTATTGGTAATCATATGGTTGACGTAATCAAAGAGTATAAAGATTTAAAAGGAAAAAAAGTAGGGGTATCTTCTCGCAACTCGATTGATGGATACATTTACGAGGAAATGGTTAAGCACGCAGGTTTGACTCAAGATGATGTTGAGTTCGTACTCATGGCCGATTTCGGAACGATGCTCGGTGCGATTGACAGCGGAACCATCGATGCCGCTATTAATATAGAACCGCTAATCGCACAAGGTGTAGATAAAGGGTTCCACGTTCGGTTCGGAGATGCGACCGATTATGCACCTGAATCCCAAATTGCAATGGTGTTAGGTTCTCCTCAGTTCATGGCCGAGGAGGAAGATATTTCTTTGCGATTCATGTCGGCCTATTTGAAAGGGGTGCGCGATTATAACGATGCATTTATCAAAGGGGAAGGCAAAGAAGAGATAGTAGATATTATGACGAAGCATACAGCGTTAAAAGATGCCGCTTTATGGGATAAAGTAAATGTAACTGGTCTCGATCCTGACGGTAAGATGTTCATCGATGATATAAAAAAACAATATGACGCATACAAAGCAAACGGTGCCATTCGTGGTGAAATTGATTTTGATAAAGCGATTGATACTTCAATAACAGAAAAAGCGGTAGAAACAATTGGAGAATATGAACGCTAATCGGCTGTATCAAAAGCATGACAGAGTTTTTGGTAATAAAATATGCACCTCGAAGAAATTGCCCACACCTTAATTGGTGATGGGCAATTTCTTTTTTGCTAGTGCTGTTTGGAAACTATGTAATGCCATTCCTACAATAATAACAGCGATTCCAATGAGAGAAAGTGTGCCGGGGAGTGCGATACCGAGTATCAGCATTTCGCCAAGCATGACAAAAATGAGTTGGGTGGACTGTGTTGCTTCCACGGCAGCGAGTTTACCCTGATCACCTCGTACACGGTCGGTAGCCATGAAAAATAACGTAGTAGCGATAACGCCCGAGCTGACACCGACTATAAAAGACTGACCAAGTTGGCTCAAGGAAGGAGGCCCAACAGTCCATAATGCATAGATGGAAAAAATAATCCAAACGGGAATCGTCATAAGTGTCATACCGAGCACGCGCTGAAAAGTGTCAAGCCTGCCCCCTAAAAGCGCCATCATTTTCCGGTTGCCAAGTGGGTAAGCAAATGCTGCAATGATGACGGGAATGATACCAAGAAAAAGCGTACGTAACTCGACATTCTGCGCATGCGGTATTTGAATCAGTACGACTCCTGCAAAAATGACAAGTGTAATTCCTAGTGATAGTAGTGGGATTCTTTGTCTAATTTTCATTTCGCCGTTTTTCGTTTTCACAATCAATGTGAACAACGGGGCTAACAAGACGCCAGCCACAATTGTCAATTGCCATGTGCCAGCAAGAAGCCATCCTGGACTGTAAGCAGCCGCGTAGGTAAGGGGGGCGTAGAACAGAACGAAAGCCGTTACACTCCAGATGAAGAATGGGGCAGGTTTTCGGATAAATTCCTTCTTCACATCTCCAAGCCCTTTTCGGTAAGCCACGATAGCTATTAAAAACGGAACCATAAAGAAATACCGCAGGGAAGCACTCCAAAGCCAACTTCCGCCCTCTAATTCCATCGATCTGTTCAAAATGAAAGTCACTGCGAAAAAAACAGAAGAAAGGACACCAATCCACATTTCTTTCAAAGGTCATCCCCCTCTAATTATGCACGATCTTCAAATAGTTTTACTGCCTCTATAATAACTTGAGTTGCTTTTTCCATGTTATCGACTGAAATATATTCGTATTTCCCATGATAGTTTTCTCCGCCGGTGAAAATATTGGGTGTCGGCATACCCATATAGGACAATTGAGACCCGTCTGTCCCGCCGCGTACGGGTACGATATTTGGAGTTATGCTGAGATTCTTGAATGCATCAGACATAATATCGACAATCTCCATGACGGGTTCAATTTTTTCGCCCATATTGAAGTATTGATCTTCAATTTCGAGTGAAATCACATCTTCTCCATATTCCTTCTTTAGCTTGTCAGCTTTTTCAATCATTAACCCTTTTCTCGCTTCGAATGTTTCACGGTCGAAATAGCGAACAATATACGAAAGCGTTGTTTCTTCCGTAGATCCGTTGAATTGCATTAGGTGGATAAATCCTTTGTAGCCATCCGTCTTTTCTGGGATTTCATCCACAGGCATTGCTGCTTGGAATTGATTGGCCAGTAAAATGGAATTGACCATTTTATCTTTCGCAGAACCTGGATGAACACTAACTCCGCGGAAAGTAACTCTAGCACTTGCTGCATTAAAGCTTTCGTATTGTAGCTCCCCAAGCGGTCCACCATCCATTGTATATGCATACTTCGCACCAAACTTGTTGACATCGAATTTATGCGGACCGCGTCCGATTTCTTCGTCGGGCGTGAAGGCAATACGCAATTTCCCGTGCTTTAAGTCAGGGTTTTCCTTGAAATACTCCATCGCAGTAACAATTTCGGCAATACCAGCTTTATTGTCCGCGCCGAGAAGTGTTGTTCCGTCTGTAGTAATAAGTGTGTGGCCAACATAGTTTTTTAGTTCAGGGAAATTGTCTACGGCCATTATGGTACTGTCATTCAGTTGTATATCGTCGCCGTCGTAGTTATCTATACGTTTTGGGTTAACATTCTTCCCTGTATAATCGGTTGCAGTATCAACATGCGCAAGGAAACCAATAACTGGTACATCACGTTCCGTATTGGCGGGTAGTGTTGCAAATAAATAACCGTGATCGTCAAGCGTAATGTCTTCTAGCCCGATGTCTGCAAGTTCTTTTTGCAATTCATGCAGAAGGTCCCATTGGCCAGGTGTTGAAGGTGTGGAAGTACTGGCTGCATCAGATTGTGTATCAATTTTTGCATAGCGTACAAGACGTTCAAATAATTTTTCTTTCATATTAAAATAAACCTCCTAATAAACTTCTGATTCATCTATCCTAACAGATTGCTACGGTTTACAGAATACTTTACAATCCGACTACCGATACTGGCGGCTATAAGGGTTTGTGCCGCGTAATACGTCATCATAACGAATGCATCTCGATAAGGGATTTCAAAAACAAACCGATCAATTGCAAGAACTGAATCTGAGAACATGAATAGCAAAGCACCAATAATCGCAAGTTTTAATCTTGTGCGGATGGCCATCCATCCCATCGTTATAATAATACCAATATAAGCAATAATAGCGATACCAAGAACTGTCTGTCCGTTAGAAAACTGTGAACCAGCTATCCATACGGCCATGCCGCTACCATATAGAAGGAGCGGAACTGCTGCCCAGAATGGCATTGACTTGTATGCAACATGTCGGAATGCAAAAATATAAAAAATATGTCCTATGAAAAATGTGATAAGGCCGGGTAAAAACCAATAGATGACACCATCGGCAATCATACAGACGATAAGCCCAGCGATAATGATCTGTTTATATTTACGGGAAAATAGTGGTCTTGCCGTTACTGCAAACAGAATAATGAGTACCATTGGAATGAGTTTCATGAGAATTTTTAGACCGATAGGGTTAGTGGGGATAAAGAAAATATAAATGATTCCCAATACAACAATTGCGGTAAGTAAAAGAATTCGAAGCATCAGGATAACCCCCTTTTCTATTACTTTTCGGGAGGTGACCAGTAAAATCCTTCTTTAATTGTCTAGTTGAAGTGGGCAAATAATCATGTGCTTAATACACGGAACAGATTTATTGCGAATTGTAATTTATAGAGAGAGTTGCTCTTCCAAGTTTGCATAGAAAAAAGGCATCATTGTTCAAGCAGATGCCTTTTTAGTCTTTATAGAAATAAAACAATCAATGGGTGATTAGGTAAATCCCCATTGATTGTTAGGTATGCTTTATTAAACGATTGAGTAATTCTTATGTGAAACAACAGTTAAGTTTGAAGCAGCACCAATAAGTTCGGCGTCCTTCGATGTAATTTCAACGATAACGGAGTTCTCAAGTATTTTAAAAATAGTACCATTCACTTCGTGTTCATTACGGACAAACGAAATTTCTTCATCGATTCTGCGCGCTGCGACAAAATCCGATACTTCTTTTTCCCTACGTGGAAAAGCCATTCGAATTCCCCCTATTATCCATTCTCATCTTGCCATCTATTTAATGAGTGCTTTTGGGAAACCCAAAGCAAAAAGTAAAAGTAGATGAAGATGGAAAACAACTAACCGTAAACTATATTTCATGTGTTGTCTACTAATAGTATACCATATTTTAACGAAATTTGCATTAAAGTAGATTTGATGTTCAAAAAGAGGAGTATATTTGAGCAATTTCAGCGTTTTTCTTAATGAAATATTGTTTAGATACCTTCTTAT
Source organism: Sporosarcina sp. Y1004 (assembly GCF_057669665.1). NCBI lineage: Bacteria > Bacillati > Bacillota > Bacilli > Caryophanales > Caryophanaceae > Sporosarcina > Sporosarcina sp. Y1004. The sequence continues at coordinate 73,459 of NZ_JBYHFQ010000008.1, forward strand.
ATAAAAGCATGTCCAATAGTGCTGTAGTTTATGATTACCAAGTAACGAACTTTCATACATTTTAGGGATAGAATACATTTCGTTATAGGAAAATTAGACATGCAGCCTATAGTGCGTCTTTCTTCAATGAAGATAGTATCAAATAGCAATCACATTATAATCTCATTCCATACATCTCAAAAATACAACTCCAGCGCAAGTGCGACAAGGGATAGCAGAAGCCCTGAGACTAGATGCGAAGCCCGCCAATCCAGGCTCATGGAGAAAGGCATCTCCATAGCGCCAGGCGGTCTACAATCCAGACTCCGAATTACAACCCACTTAATAATCAACACCCTCGGCGTAGGTGTGGCAAAGGCTCAGGGATTTTAGAAATAGACAAAAAACATCCAGTATTGCTTTTATTAAAAGCGATACTGGATGTTTTTTTGTTAGCGAAGCGTTCTTGAAGAGGCTTGTACAATACCTTTCTTCAAATCTCCTATACCATTTTTCTTTCTGACAAAAATGAAGTAAGAAGCAACGGTCAAACCAGCTATGAGTAACGTAAGTACAGCTTGTACTCGCAATGATTCAATGATAAGCATTGCGATAAATATTCCCACGATAACGACGATGGTTGCGTACGTTAAGTAAGGGAACAGCCACATTCTAATTTGAAGTGCCTCTGGGTTTTCCTTTTCCAGTCGTCTTCGCATCTGTAAATGTGAGAATGCGATGACCAGGTAGACCAGAAGTGCCACAGCCCCGGACGAGTTTATAAGAAATAAAAATAACTTGTCGGGCGAGATATAGCTAAAGATGACCGCGATATATGAAAAGATTGTACTGAATAAGATGGCCCGGATAGGGACGCCACTTTTACTTAATTTTAAAAAGGCTTTTGGTGCATCGCCTTTCTGTGCCATCCCGAACAACATCCGGGAATTCGCATATAGCGCTGAATTTAAGCAAGATAGAACGGCGGTTAAGACAACAAAGTTCATAATCTGTGCCGCGGCAGGAATACCTACATAATCGAGAACAGCGACAAACGGACTGACAAGTAAGTTTGCGGAATTCCAAGGCAGTAATGTGACTACAATCGCTATAGAACCGATGTAGAAGACGAGAATCCTCCAAATAACGCTATTTGTCGCAATCCGAACTGCTTTTGCAGGGTGGTCAGACTCGCCGGCTGCAATCGTAACAATTTCGGTACCCATGAATGAAAAGATGACTACTGTAATTCCTATTAAGACAGAACCAAATCCGGTTGGCATGAATCCGCCTGCACCTAAAAGATTCATTGTACCGGGAGCCTCAACGCCGGGATACCATCCGAAAATAACACAAAGACCGAGGACGAGGAACAAGCCGATACTTACGACTTTAATAAGGGAAAACCAATATTCAAATTCTCCAAAGGATTTTACTGAAAAAAGATTTGTCAGTGTTAGCAAGATAGTTAAAATTAATGCCATTAACCAAAGTGGAAAATCAGGAATCCAGTATTGCATTATAGCAGCACCGGCAATTGCTTCAATTGCTATAACGACTACCCAGAAAAACCAATATAACCAACCAATTGTAAAGCCTGCCCACGGCCCGATTGATTCGGATGCATAGGTGGAAAAGGATCCGCTTGTGGGATGGGCGGCTGCCATCTCACCGAGCATTCGCATGACTAAGACGACAATTGTTCCTGCAAATGCGTAGGATAGAATCGCGCCCGGTCCTGAAGCGTTAATAACCGCACCACTTCCGATAAACAGTCCAGCTCCGATGACACCTGCAATTGAAATCATACTGATGTGCCGGATTTTTAAATCTGGATTTAACTTACCTTGTTGATGAGACATCTACATTCCCCCTTGTAAAATTGATTATTTTCTCGTTTAAATTACCGTAATCTGTCTTGAATGATTTTGTCAATCATGTTCATCTGGAATGAGTGGTAGGCCTCCTTTGGTGTGTAAGCGGTTTCAAATACCTGTGACTGAATATTTGTGCAGTTTAATATACCAATCATACAACAAAATCTCTGAATTATAGTAGACGACTTGTAAATCAATAGGGAAAGTATTCATACAATGTGTTAAAAAAAACACTGCCATTTTCCAGTTGGGCAATCTGTCCAAACTTTACCAAGAAGTGCTCACACTCTGTCTAGTTAAATGAAAGCGGCTACTATTTAGAATTGATATAGAATATTCAAAAGAGTTAATTTAAAGAGTGGAGTAATATTGGTAAAATCTCATTTAAAGAAAAAATGCTAGGTTGGAAAGGGAGATTAGATGAAGATAAAGGCTGAAAATAAGACTTATATTCGAGATCGGGAGGCTGTAATTAATTTAACTTCGGATCTAGTACGCATTCCAAGCGTTTATAGGGAAAATACTCCGGATGGAAATGAAACAAGAGTAGCGATGCACGTTGCCGCGTATTTAAGGGAACTTGGGATTGAAACACATGTGGAAGAGGTTGTGCCAGGAAGACCGAACGTCATCGGTATTGTCGACTCAGGAAAACCTGGTAAGACTCTTCTATTTGAAGGTCACACTGATGTCGTGACTGAGGGAGATAGGGATGCTTGGACTTATGATCCTTTTAGTGCACATATCGAGGGTGGACGGATGTACGGTCGCGGTACAAATGATACTAAGGGGAATTTGGCGTGCATGATTACTGCTGTCCATTCACTCCTTCAGGATAAAGAGGAGTTCAAAGGGAAAATGATTTTATGTATTCCTGTGGATGAGGAAGGCATGATGAGCGGCATAAAGCACTTCATTAAACAAGGCTGGGCAGATGGTGTAGATGGAGCAATCATTTGCGAACCGGAAGAGAATAACGTTTGTATTGCACAACGTGGAGCTATGCGGATAAGGGTAGATATTTTTGGGAAGATGGCGCACGGTGCAATTTCTTGGAGTGGTATTAACCCGAATTGGCGCATGGCAAGACTCATAGTAGAACTGGAGAAATTGGAGAAAGAAGAGCAAGCAAGATTGGGTGAGGATCCCTATTTAAAATGGCCTTCAATTACTCCGACGATTTTACAAGCTCCCGTGAAAGGAGATGCACAGATTAACGTCATTCCGGACCACTGCATGATGACGCTTGATATTCGAACAGTTCCAGCTCAAGACCACGATGAATTATTAGGAAGAATTAATGCGATTATTGACAAACTAAAAGAGTCTGATCCAGATTTTAAATCGGAATTAACGATTCTCGATAACCGACCTTCTACAATAACCGCTGCTGATGACCCTGTTGTACAGGCAATATACGATGCGGTTGAATCGGTGACAGGGGAGAAGCCGATTTATAACGGAGTTCCTGGAGCAACGGACGGGACATTTCTTCATATGCACGGCATACCTATAGTAACAATTGGTGCAGGGGACCGAGATATCCCACACCAAATCAACGAATATATCGACATCGAAGAACTAGCTGTGACAACTGCAATATTTAGAGATGCGGCTCTCCGATTTTTAAATGCAAAGGAGTGATAGAATATGACGGAATTTAAGATCGCAGTTATACCGGGGGACGGAATCGGCATTGAGGTAATGGGAGAAGCAGTAAAAGTATTGAGGGTGTTGGAAGAATATGAAACGAATTTTGTGTTGAATATTGAGGAATTTCCATGGAATTCGGATTATTATGTAGCGAATGGACGAATGATGCCTGAAGACGGACTGGAAACGCTAAAGAACTTCGATGCTATTTTGTTTGGAGCTATTGGTGATTCACGTGTTCCGGATGACGTTACGGTCTGGGAATTAATTATGCCAATTCGAAAGAAATTCCAACAATATGTAAATTTCAGGCCGGTTAAATCGTTGCCTGGAGTTAAATCACCTCTATTGAACGGCGAGGATATCGATTTTGTCATCTTCCGCGAAAATGCTGAAGGAGAATACTCGGATAGTGGCGGTCGCATGTTTGATTCGCAGGATTCCGAACTGGCCATTCAGAATACAATTATGACCCGCGGTGGAATTGAAAGAATAACAAAAGCAGCTAGTGAATATGCGGTAAAGAACGGCAAAAGGAAGTTAACGAGTGCAACAAAATCGAATGCTGTTACCCATGCAATGAAGCTGTGGGATGAGCATGTAAAGCGAGTTGTGGAAGAAGAGTATCCTGAGTTGGAACTAGAATCTTACTACATTGATGCGCTCGTTGCATATTTTGTCCAAAGGCCACAATCCTTTGAAGTTGTTGTTGCATCCAACCTGTTTGGAGATATTCTATCGGATCTTGGTTCTGGAATTGTAGGGGGTCTAGGACTTTCACCTTCAGCTAATATTAACCCCGAAAAGGAATACCCTTCAATGTTTGAAGCAGTTCACGGGTCTGCACCTGATATTGCTGGAAAAGGAATCGCAAATCCAATTGCTCAAATATGGTCTGCAGCTTTAATGCTAGATCACTTGGGCAAAGCAGACCTATCTAAAATAATCATCAATGCAATCGAAGATGTACTTTTGGAAGGGAAAATAAAGACAGCCGACATTGGTGGAAATGCAACGACTGAACAAATGGGTAAAGCTATTGTTGAGAAAATACAAGAACGGTATGTCATTGAGAAAATGGGGAGTTTAAATCATGAAATTAACAGATAAAGTCGTTGTAGTAACTGGTGCAGGCGGAGGAATGGGAAAAGCAATCGTTTCACAATTGCTGGAACGAGGCGCTTTCGTTATTGGAATTGATTTGTCAGTAGATTCATTAAAAGATATTCAGCAACCAAACTTTGTAGCCAAAGAGGCTGATGTTTTAGATGAACAAAAAGTCTCGGAAATCTTTGAGGAGATTAATAAAGAACAAGGTAAAATAGATGGTCTAGTCAATGCATTGGGTATTGCGCAATCTCAAACTCCTATCGAGGAAGTATCGTTAGAGCAATGGCATCGGCTTATGGATATTAACGCAACCAGTTTGTTTATCACCTGTAAGCAAGCCGTTAAATATATGAAGCCGAAAAACAGGGGCTCAATTGTTACCATTGCATCGATTTCAGCCGTTAGACCACGGCCAGGTCTCCAATCGTACATTGCTTCAAAGGGAGCGGCGGAGAGTTTTTCCAGGGCAATGGCGATCGAATTGGCCCCTCATTCAATCAGGGTTAATACAATTCATCCGGGTCCTGCGGATACAAACATGCTAGGGCAATTTGCTGGGGAAAACGCGGATGTATCTGCCGTGAAAAATGATCTATTTAAGCAAAGCGTTCCTTTAGGTGAATTAATTCAACCAGAAGATATAGCGAATGCTGTCATCTATCTATTATCAGATAATGCGAAAATGGTAACTGGCGCTACATTAAACGTTGATGGCGGAAGAGGTTTGTAATAACGAGAGGCAGTGAATAGCTAATGAAACGAATTCAAATGTTAATAGATGGAGAATGGATTGGTGACGATAGCCATGAGTGGTTACCGGTTTTCAATCCATCAAACGGAAAGAAAATAGCGGAAATCGTAAAAGGTAGTAAAATTCACGTAAATCAAGCTGTTGTTGCAGCACAAATAGCGTTTGAAAGTGACGAGTGGAGAAGGGTAAAAGCTTATGAACGTGGACAACTTCTTGTGAGCTTTGCAAATTATATTAGAGAAAATGCAGAACAATGGAGCGAGTGGGAATGTGAAGATGTTGGTAAACCAATGTCACAAGCGCGTTCAGATGTTGAAGCTGCCGCTAGGTATTTTGAGTTTTATGGCGGTGCAGCAGACAAAGTGATGGGGGAAACAATCCCGATTGAAGAAGGGATTTTAAATGCAACAGTTCTTGAACCTCTTGGTGTAACCGCTCACATAATCCCTTGGAATTATCCGCTTCAAATTATTTCTAGAAGTGTAGCGGCTGCTATTGCAACTGGAAATGCAGTAATCGTTAAAAGTGCAGAAGATACTCCAATGACAGCCCATGCGATTGCAGAGTGGTTTTCTGCAAGTGAATTACCAAAAGGGATTTTCCAACATATAACAGGCTTAGGTGTAGATGTCGGAGGACCATTATCTGCGCATCCTGACATTGCTCATGTGACATTTACTGGATCTGTGAATACAGGAGTTGCAGTTATGAAAGCGGCAGCAAATAATGTTGTATCCGTGACTCTTGAACTTGGCGGTAAGTCACCTAATATTGTATTTGCTGATGCATCTGAAGAGAAAGCATTGGAGGGGGTCGTTAAAGCGATTATCCAAAATGCGGGTCAAACATGTTCGGCAGGCTCGAGGCTCTTGATAGAAGAATCATACAAAGAAGAGTTTTTGAACAAGTTAATAACTAAGTTTAATACATTAACAGTTGGTCCTGGGAGTGAAGATAAAGATATTGGGCCGATTCTAAACAAAAAGCAATATGACCAAATCATGAGTCGAATTGAAGAGGCTAAGAATTTAGGCAGCATTATTGCGGGAGGAAAAGCGGTGTCAGTTGAAGGTTCAGAAGGTGGTTATTACATTGAGCCTACAATTATAGATGGGCTTTCCCACTCCAGTTCATTAGCTCAAGAAGAAATATTTGGACCAATATTAAGTGTGTTTACTTTTAAAGATGCGGAGGATGCTATCCAATTGGCTAATGGGACTGATTATGGTCTCGTTACGGGGATTTGGACACAAAATATCGACGTTGCTCACTATGTAGCTTCAAGGGTGAAGTCGGGTCAAGTATTCATTAACAACTATGGAGCAGCTGGTGGAATCCAAATGCCTTTCGGTGGCTATAAAAAAAGCGGAATTGGAAGAGAAAAAGGTTTCGTGGCATTAAGAAATTATACACAAATCAAGAATATAGCCATTAAATTTGGTATTTAATAGTGAGAAGAGGTGAATTTATGCAAAGCCTACAAATTAACAGTGAACCTTCTCCGCTAGATGTTAACGACTGTCTTTTAGAGGTTAAAGGATTGAAAACTTATTTTCATATGGGGAAAGGGAAAATTGCTAAAGCAGTTGATGATGTCAGTTTTTCGATTAATAAAGGTGAAACAGTTGCATTAGTAGGTGAGTCTGGCAGTGGAAAGAGCATAACCTCATTATCAATTATGAGACTAATCCCAAGTCCTCCAGGTGAAATTGTAGAGGGTTCGATTAAACTTGAAGGAAAAGAATTGTTAACCTTATCAGAAGGAGAAATGTGCAACGTCCGTGGGAAAGACATTGGAATGATTTTTCAAGAACCGATGACATCTTTGGACCCAGTGTTTACGATAGGAAGTCAGATTGTAGAATCGATGATGGAGCATCAAAAACTAAAGAAAAAAGATGCTTATAAAAAGGCAGTAGATTTATTGAAAATTGTTGGTTTTTCTAGGGCTGAAAAAATTATTAAAGAATATCCACACCAATTATCTGGTGGGATGCGACAAAGGGTAATGATTGCTATCGCGATGTCTTGCAATCCTAAGCTATTAATCGCCGATGAACCGACTACAGCACTAGATGTAACGGTTCAGGCTCAAATTCTAAATTTGATGGTGGATATGAAGGAAAAGTTCGACTCCTCTATTTTGCTAATTACACATGATTTAGGCGTTGTCGCCGAAGTGGCAGATCGTGTACTTGTTATGTATGGGGGTCAAATTGTTGAAGAAGCCTCTGCCAAGGATCTCTTCTTGAGAACGAAGCATCCATATACGACTGCATTATTAAAAACCATTCCGAATGTAGACGTAGAGTTGGAACGATTGGATTCGATACCCGGTTCTGTACCCCCAGCCCATCTATTTCCGAAAGGTTGCAGATTTGCATCGCGATGTGAACATGCAATGGATATATGTCTTGAAAAGAATCCTAATCTTATAGAGGTTAATCCTCAGCATAAAGTAAGATGTCATCTTTTTGGGGATTAAGGAGGAAATTAGTGTGGATGAAAGAGAAAAGATACTTGAAATAAAAAACCTAAAAAAATATTTCACGATCAAAGGTGCTGCATTTAAAGGCAAAAGCAGTCAAGTCAAAGCTGTGGATGATATAAGTTTTGATTTGTATAGGGGAGAAACGCTTGGAATTGTAGGAGAGTCGGGCTCTGGTAAATCTACATTAGGGAGAACAATTCTGCGCTTACTAGAACCTACTGAAGGGGAAATTATTTTTGAAGGAACGAATCTTGAGAAATTAGGCCTTCGAAAATTAGACGATTATAGAAAGAATATGCAAATGATTTTCCAAGATCCATATTCTTCATTGAACCCAAGAATGCGCGTGGGGAAACTTATAAGTGAGCCTTTAGCTGTACGGAAAATACTAAATAAATCAGACCAATCCAAAAAAGTACTTGATTTGATTGGGAAAGTTGGTTTACCAAAAGAGTCTCTAACAAAATTCCCGCATGAATTTTCAGGTGGACAAAGACAGCGTATAGGAATTGCAAGAGCGCTTTCATTGAATCCGCAACTTATAATTGCAGACGAACCTGTTTCAGCCCTTGATGTTTCGGTTCAATCACAGGTTTTGAACTTAATGATGGATTTACAAGATGAATTCAAGTTGACCTATTTATTTATTTCCCATGATTTAAGTGTTGTGAAACATATAAGTGATCGTGTAGGTGTGATGTATTTAGGGAAATTGGTTGAAATTGGCCCCAAAAAAGACATTTATAATAATCCATTACACCCTTACACGCAGGCTTTATTATCTGCAATTCCTGTTGCTGACTTTGGTAGTAAACGAGAAATCATTCAATTGAAGGGTGAGCCACCAAGTCCTTCAGATCCACCGCCGGGATGTGCATTTCATACACGATGTTCCCATGCTTTTGATCGATGTAAAATTGAACGCCCTGAACTAATCCGGCAAAAAGATGGGCAATCCGTGGCTTGCCATCTTTATTCGGAACAGCCAATATCTATTTGAAAAACTAATGAATGAGGATTGGTGTATATGACTTTTGGCAATATTACCGACGTGCCGGGTATAAAGGTTGGGAATGTTGAAAATCTAGAAGCGCTAACAGGTTGTACGATTATCCTTACAGAAGAAGGGGCGGTTTGTGGTGTAGATGTTCGCGGATCTGCTCCTGGCACACGTGAAACAGAATTACTGGATCCTATTAATTCAGTAACTGAAGTTCATGCAATCAGTTTGGCTGGGGGAAGTGCATTTGGTTTGGACTCGGCTTCGGGAGTCATGCAATATCTCGAAGAAAAAGGGATAGGGCTTGACGTTGGGGTAGCTAGAGTTCCAATTGTGCCAGGTGTAGTTCTGTTTGATCTTCCGGTTGGAGATCCCAAAATTCGTCCTGATAAAAAAATGGGGTATGAGGCGGCTAAGAAAGCAGCAAAAGGGTCATTTCCATTTGGGAATATAGGTGCAGGATGTGGGGCAACAGTTGGAAAGATAACTGGATTTGAAAATTGTATGAAAGGGGGCTTGGGTAGCGCTTCTCTTACATTGGACAATGGTCTTGTGATCGGTGCGATTGTTGCGGTAAATGCTGTTGGAGATATAAGGGAACCGTCAAATAGAGAAATCATCGCCGGTCCAATTGACCCGGAAACAGGTGAACTTATTGATAGTCTCCTATATTTACAGGAAAACATAAAAAGCACAATACTTCCTGGTACAAATACAACAATCGGGGTTGTAGCAGTAAATGCTAAGCTGACAAAAGCTGAAGCGAAAAAAGTAGCGCAAATTGCACAAAATGGTTTGGCAAGAACTATATATCCAGTCCATACGATGTTAGACGGGGATACAGTTTTTGCCCTTGCAACTGGTGGTGGATCATATCCAGTGGATTTAATCGGGAGCTTAGCGGCACAAGTCATGGAAGAAGCGATTATAGTAGCCATAAAATCTGCGGACGCAGTTTCTGGAATACCGAGTTTTAGAAGCATCCAAAGAGAAGGTTAAACGAGAATGACGACATGAATAGTTAGCGTAAACCATTATAAGGGGGATTTTTGCAATGAAAAAAAGAAAATATTGGTCATCACTTGTCTCGATGCTACTAGTCTCCATTCTGTTGCTAAGTGCTTGCACTAGTGAAAATGGAGAGAAGGATAAAGAGACGGATAAAGAAGAGACTAAAGAAATTAGAGTAAGAATTAATGATGATCCTGACTTTTTGGATCCACATTCAGCCACAGCATCTATTTCGTTTCAAATGATTTTAAATATGTTTGAAGGATTATTTTCTCCAGAAACAGACGGCACACTTAAGCCAGCGATAGCTGAAGACTATAAACTCTCAGATGACGGCTTAACTTATACGTTTAATATAAAAGACAATGTGAAGTTTCATAATGGTGATCCGGTCACAGTTAAGGATATAAAGTATACATTTGATCGTTTAATGGGCACTAACAATAACGAACCACTATCTTCTAATTTTGTGAAAGTTGAATCTATCGAAATACCGGATGAAAGGACTGTGGTAATGAAACTCACAGAGCCTAATTCGAATTTTTTATACTCTCTGACAGCATTGCAATCTGCAATTATCCCCGAAGCGAACGACGGAAAACATAATGATCATCCAATCGGAACTGGCCCATTTAAATATGTTAGCTATAGTCCAGGTACTGATCTTGTTTTAGAGAAAAATACTGAATACTGGAAAGAAGGTATCCCTTATTTAGATAAAGTTACTTTCGTATTCCAATCGGATGATCAAGGGGCATTTATGGCCTTGCAGGGGAATGAACTCGATTTAACAAGCATTCCTGCACATCGTATATCTGAAGTAGAAAACGATTTTAATTTAAATCACCAAGATAATAACTCATCATTGGTAATTGCCTTTAACAATGAAAGGGAGCCATTTAACGATACAAAAGTTCGTCAAGCGATTAATTATGCAATAAATAAACAAGATATTATTGATTCGGTGTATTCAGGTTTCGCCACTCCATTGGGTTCAAATATGAGTCCTGCAATGGGGGATTACTATTTGGATGGATTACAGGATGTATATGATAGAGACATTGAAAAAGCGAAGGAGTTATTAACAGAAGCAGGTTATCCAGATGGTTTTAAAACAAAGATGTCTGTCTCATCCCATAACACAATGTACTCCGATATTGCTCAAGTTACTGTTGAGAATTTAAAGGAAATTGGCATAGATGTTGAAATAGAAGTGATTGAATGGGGAATTTGGTTGGACCGCATATATCGTGGAAGGGATTATGAGATGACAGCAATCGATTTAACGGGTAGACCGTCGGCTTATGAGGTACTCAACGATTATGTGTCTACTAACGATAGTGAGAACTTCTTTAAATTTAAAAATGCTGAATTTGATAAAGTAATGACGGATGTATTAAACGAGCCTGAACTGGACGGTCAAATTAAACTTTATCATCGTGCTCAGGAGATATTAACTGAAGAGGCCGCAGCTGTTTATATTGCTGATTACCAGATAATATGGGCATTAAATAAAGACTTAGAGGGTCAAAAGGCGTATCCTTTCTGGTTCCATGACATGTCGGAAGTGAGATCTGCAAAATAGAAAGGAACAGAAAATATGGCTTATATCATACGTAGAGTTATATTATTCATTGTTACTGTGGCACTAGTATCCGTTATTACCTTCGCCGTTTTTCAAGTCATGCCAGGAGACCCTATCCGTATTATGTTAGGCCCAGACGCTGACGAGGCGCAAATAGCGACTTTAAAAGCGCAACTTGGTTTAGATCAACCACTTCACACCCAATATTTTGAGTGGATTAAAGGGCTAATGACAGGAGATTTAGGGCAATCAATCCGTTTTTCAAAACCAGTCTCAGAATTGATTCTGGATCGATTACCAGTTACCATCTCCTTGGCTATTATGACGCTAACTATCGTAGTGGTTGTTGCTATCCCTCTGGGTATTTTTGTAGCGAAAAGACAAAACAAATTAAGTGATGTTGTTTTCTCTACAGTTACCCAATTAGGGATGGCAATCCCTTCCTTTTGGTTAGGGATGTTATTGATTTTATATCTTGGAATGAATTTTAAGTTTTTTTCTGTTAGTGGATATGTGCCTTGGACACAAAGTGTAACAGGTGCATTAGGAGCATTATTGTTACCAGCACTGACAATTGCGATTCCTCAAATAGCAGTTAAATTTCGCTATGTAAGGAATGCTATTTTGGAACAATTACGATTAGATTACGTGCGTACGCTTCGGAGTAAAGGAATCAAAGAAAAGAAGGTTCTTTACAAGCATGTGTTAAGAAATTCGATGATCCCGATACTGACAATATTTGGCCTAATAACTGCAGAAGTTATCGCGGGAACAATTATTGTCGAACAAGTTTTTGGTTTGCCTGGCATAGGTAAATTATTAATAACATCTATTAGTTATCGTGATTTTCCACTAGTACAAGGCATAGTCATGTACATCACACTTGCAGTTGTTTTTATCAACTTCTTGGTGGATATATTATATTCGATTCTTGATCCACGAATACGATTGACATAAGGAGGTCAACATGAAATCACTAATGGGTCACGGGAAAAATATAAATTTAATCATGGGCCTCCTCATATTATTAACTTTTTTACTGTTAATGCTTCTAAGTTTTATATATACACCGCATGATGTGAATGAGATGAGTGTCGCGAACAAACTGCAAAGTCCAAACGGTGTGCATTGGTTTGGGACAGATGAATTTGGAAGAGATATCTTTAGCAGAATTATGAAGGGGACCCAAACAGCTTTCTTTGTAGGTACAGTAACTGTGTGCATAGGGATGATTTTTGGCACTCTTATTGGTGGAATTGCGGGTTATGTAGGCGGATGGGTTGATGAGGTTTTTATGCGAATTATGGATGCATTAATGGCTTTTCCAGGGATTATATTAGCCTTGATGCTAGTAGCTGTTTTTGGTCCGGGAATGCTAAATACCTCGATTGCTCTCGGTATAATAGCGATCCCCACTATAGCAAGAATCGCACGAAGTGGATTTATTCAACATAAGGAGTTTGAGTACGTTCTATCGGCAAAATTGGTAGGTGTGAAGCCGTTTAACATTATGTTTAAGCATATACTTCCGAACGTTTCGTCCCCTCTTATTGTTGCGGCATCTATAAGTTTTGCAATTGCAATGTTGGCAGAAGCAAGCTTAAGTTATTTAGGGCTGGGTGTTCAGCCGCCAGATCCTAGTTGGGGACGCATGTTAAGGGATTCTCAATCGTATTTAGCAAGCGCACCGTGGTATACATATGCGCCGGGTGTTGCAATCACGTTAATGGTTTTAGGGTTTTATATGTTAAGTAATGCAATTAGAGATATTATGGATCCGCGTTCAGATTGACTCAATCAGGCACACGCAATGTGCGAAATATTTAAACGAGCTTGTGGTTATATATTTTGTGAATCGTGTTGCGAATGCTACATTGAATACCCCCATCTAGCTGCATAAATTGTTATGCCAGTTATTGATGGGGGAATTATTTATGAAAGAAGCGCTATTAGACCATCTCGCTTAGTATTGTTAAAATATGTCTGAATATTTATAAGTAATTATTATCGTCATGTAATAATTGTGACAACATCATTTTTGTGTGTAGTCCCTATTACCAATTCATAAGCCTTAACGGCGGTTTCGATAGCGAGGCGATTCGCTGGTTCCATGAAATCTTTTCCAAGAAGTGTTTCCAATCGATCAAGTCGGTGGTACAGAGTTTGTCTGACGATGAACAGTCGATCTGAAGTTTCTTTTTTTGATCCACTACATTCAAGATAGACGCGTAGTGTCTCGAAGAGATTGCTATTCAACTTCTGATCGAATTCGAGCACAGCCCCCAAGTATTCATTAATGTATGTTTCAAGGTGGCCGCTCTTTTTTAATAAAAGCAGTAGTCTGTAAATCCCTAAGCTTTCATAGAAATTACTTGTAGTTATTTCAGATTCATGTAGCTTCAGCACCTTATGAGCTTCTTTGAAACCTTTCTTTATATCTGAAATAGCGGTGTAGACCGTGCTTACGCCGAAAGTACATTTTTCCCCATCTATAAAGTTGTTTTCTTTCATTTTGAGGATGTCGTGTGTGATTTGTGAGAATCTATCTGTTTCCTTTTTTAAATGATCGGCTGCGATGAATGAAGCAATGACTGTAATCTCATTTCTTCTAACTGAAACTGCAGGGAAAAAACCATGTCTTTTGAAAAGGGAACGAATCACTATAGATCTTTGAAGTTTTATTTCATCCAAGTCCTCTTCGCTGAGGTTAATTACTGGCGAGTCTATTTGAATAATAAAAACTCTGAAATGCATATTGCGGCTAGGGGGAGGAAAATAAGCTTGAAGATCGTCTTGTTCATACTCCCGGCCGTTTATTAGGTTTTGAACGAGTTTATCTTCTGAGTTTTGTTTACGTTCTTCGATTGTCCTAGTCCGCAATAATATTTGTGCTATAGCAAGGCTAGCGCGGTCTAAAATAAGATAGAAAAATTCCTCTGATAGTGGAGGGTGTTTTATTTGTATGTACAAATTCCCCCAAACTTGGCCAAGGACTCGAACGGGCATTAGTGCGAATGTATCATCACCGAGCGTAAAGGTTCTTTGTTCCGTGTTATCCATTGAGGAACTTTTAACATATGAACGGAGTGATTTATCTAAGCTTTTAATTTCTGATGGATAATAATATGGTTTCGCATCATCGTTAATAAAAAATACGTTCTCTTGAAAATGTTCATGTAGTTCACGAAGGATTTTTAGAATACCGTTGTGTGTAAGTGATAATGAAATGAATTTTCTCGACAGATGATCGAGTTGGGAAAGCATCTCGTGATGTTGATTAATGATGAAAGTATGAAGGTCTTGGGTAATGTCGACAAACTTTACAATTTCCTTGAATAATATGATTGGGAAATTATTTTCATTGGCTAACATGACTAATTCAGGAGGAATCTCTTGTAAATGAGGTCCGATTTCTATACAGATCCCTGCGACATCTTTTTCTATTAGTTTTTTCACATATTTTAGTTGGGAAGGGAGATCAAGTTGTAAACCTACACCCGTTGTAAGAATAAGTTCGCCTCCATTTATTAGCGAATCAAATTCTCCTGTTTCTAAAATATGCGACCACTTCACCCGTCTATCTAGTCCTTCAATACCAGCGATTAGTTTCGCGGACTTGAAAGAATTACGAGCAAGGACGTCTTTCACTGTAAAGATTAAATCACTCATATTTATAAATCCCTCCCAAATGTTAAAATACTAAACTAACGATTTTACATTATGTAAAGTGTTAAGTATCTAAATAGTCTGTAAAGTATAGTATGAAGCCTAAATAAATCAGAGTCAACTAGCAAGACCAATAGAATAGGAGGAATAAAAATGACAATCACAGCAGTAGAGAAGAAAACGCTTACAAATTTCATCAATGGACAATGGGTAAAATCAACGACAGATAAATATGAAGAGGTACCGAATCCGGCGACGGGAGAAATCCTTGCGGAAGTTCCCATATCTACGCTTGAAGATTTAAACCTAGCAGTAGAGGCAGCGAAAACAGCATTTGCAAAATGGAAGAAGGTTGCTGTGCCACAACGTTCAAGAATCTTATTTAAATATCAGCAATTGCTAATAGAGAACTGGGACGCACTTGCAAGAATTATTACGATTGAAAACGGAAAAAACTATGCTGAAGCTTATGGTGAAGTGCTGCGCGGTATTGAGTGTGTCGAGTTTGCGGCAGGTGCGCCTACATTAATGATGGGTTATCAGCTTCCTGATATTGCAACGAACGTTGAATCGGGCATGTACCGCTATCCGATTGGGGTCATTGGAGGGATTACACCATTCAACTTTCCGATGATGGTGCCGTGCTGGATGTTCCCACTAGCCATTGCGAGCGGGAATACGTTTATCCTTAAGCCATCTGAGCGGACTCCACTCCTGGCAAACCGTCTTGGGGAATTGCTGCATGAAGCAGGTCTGCCGGATGGTGTATTCAATATCGTACACGGCGCACATGACGTCGTGAACGGTATTCTAAATCACCCAGATATTCCGGCAGTATCGTTTGTAGGTTCACAGCCAGTTGCTGAATACGTCTACAAAACGGGAACGTCGAATGGCAAACGTGTTCAAGCATTAGCGGGCGCGAAAAACCATACAATCGTCATGCCGGATGCGGATATGGATGCGACGGTAACCAATATTATTAATGCCGCGTTTGGATCCGCAGGGGAGAGATGCATGGCTTGTGCTGTGGTTGTTGCAGTCGGCGATGTTGCGGATGAATTAGTCGGAAGATTAGTAGATGAATCTAATAAAATGACAATTGGTAATGGCTTGGAAGAAGGGATATTCCTTGGGCCGGTCATTAGGGATTCACATAAAAACAAGACACTTGATTACATCGAGTCAGGCGTTGAAGAGGGCGCGAAACTGTTACGTGATGGCCGCGATGATAAGTCCACTTCTGAAGGCGGTTACTTCGTCGGGCCGACGATTTTCGACAATGTGACAACAGAAATGAAAATTTGGAAAGAAGAGATTTTTGCTCCTGTATTGTCAGTTGTTCGAGTGGATACATTAGAGGAAGCGATCGAGCTTGCAAATAAGTCGGATTTTGCAAACGGAGCTTGTTTGTTCACTGACAGCGCAAAAGCGATTCGCCAGTTCAGAGAAGAAATCGATGCGGGGATGCTTGGCATTAACCTTGGCGTTCCAGCTCCAATGGCATTCTTCCCGTTCTCTGGTTACAAGAAGTCGTTTTACGGTGATCTTCACGCGAATGGCCGCGATGGAATCGAATTTTACACACGGAAGAAAATGTTGACAGCACGCCACTAATCGTAGCGGGGTCGTTCAAAATAGGGGATAAATGCTGAGGTTCTGCTGATGTAGGCTTCAGCTATAAAAAGGGAGTGGGGCAATTGACAACAGCTAAAGAAACGACAAAGTCATTAGTTCAAAAAGACCGTGAAAATGTGTGGCATCACATTTCCGCTTATAATGAAAAAAATCCGCCGATGATCGTAGAAAGTGGAGAAGGAGCATGGATCACAGATCATAACGGTGATCGTTATCTAGATGGAATGTCCGGGCTTTGGGCCGTGAATGTTGGGTATGGGCGTGAGGAACTTGCACAAGCCGCATATGAACAGCTGAAAAAACTGGCGTATGTACCGATGACGCAAAGTCACGAACCGGCAATTTTGCTAGCTGAAAAGTTAAGTGAAATGCTTGGCGGCGATTATAAGATTTTTTATTCCAATAGTGGTTCTGATGCGAACGAAGTAGCTTTTAAACTTGCGCGTCAATATCACCAACAGAATGGAGAACCGTCCCGTTTCAAATTCATCTCCCGTTACCGGGCCTACCATGGAAGTTCGATGGGCGCAATGGCAGCAACAGGGCAGGCATTACGGAAATACAAGTATGAACCGCTTGCGCCAGGATTCTTACATGTAGCGCCGCCAGATAATTATCGCAGACCAGCGGGGCAATCAATCGAAGAATATAATATTCAACGTGCCCAAGAGTTTGAAGAGAAAATTATATGGGAGCAGAAAGAGACGATTGCCGGGATTATTATGGAGCCACTTATTACGGGCGGCGGCATCTTAATTCCACACCCAATCTATCTTGAAAAAGTTCAAGAAATCTGTAACCGTCACGGAGTCTTGCTAATTGTTGATGAAGTGATTTGCGGATTCGGTCGGACTGGGAAAGCGTTTGGCCATCAGCACTTTAATTTGAAGCCAGATATTATTACGATGGCGAAAGGACTAACGAGTGCTTACCTGCCACTATCTGTAACTGCAATCAGAAAAGATATCTACGAAAAGTTTGATACAGGCGAAGAAAACAGTCATTTCCGTCATGTGAATACATTTGGTGGAAATCCTGCTGCTTGTGCAGTCGCATTAAAGAACCTAGAAATCATGGAAAGAGAAAATCTTTTTGATCGATCCGCTGAACTTGGTGAGCGACTGCTAAAAGAGCTAGCTAGCTTGAAAGACCATCCATTCGTTGGCGATATTCGTGGCCTCGGCTTCCTTCTTGGAATTGAGCTTGTTGAAGACAAAGAAACGAAAGAGCCTGCATCCAATGCCCGTGTCGCGAAAATTATCGGGGATTGCAAGGCAAATGGGCTTATCATTGGTAGAAATGGCGATACCGTCGCAGGCTTTAATAATATCCTGGCGCTGAGCCCGCCGTTGTCTTGTACCGATGAAGATTTTGATTTCATTATCGCAGTTATGAAAAAGGTATTTAAGGAAAACGAAGTTTGATATAGGTATATAAGTAGGACATTTGAATATAGCGTAGGCGAGCTTTACTCCGATATTACTGGAGTTAAGGCTCGCTATTTTTTTGATGTTGATTATGCGAACCCTAGACTGTGTACTGATTAATCTAGCGTAGGAGTCTTAAATGGGGAGGTTTCCTCTAGTGCAGTAGTCAAATATGTTGATTGGAGTAGGTGTTGTAAGGGAAATACATTCAATTTTGGACAAAATGTATAGTCAATGTGGCTTTGATTTTACAAAACGTAAAGCAGAAGTCGAAATTTCTATTAATATACTGATAAGGAAAAGCGGAATTCAGTTTAGCAATTTTAAATGCTCGATAGGAATCGTGTTATCAATTTTTAAAAACGAAAACAGGGGGTTAATTAAATTATGAACAAGCTAGATCATTTTATAGGCGGGGTGAAATCGGAAGGGGCATCTGAACGTTATGGACCTATTTATAACCCGTCCACAGGAGAAAAAACTGCTGACTGCCCTTACGCAACAGCTAAAGATGTGAACCAAGCCATAGAGGCCGCAGATAAAGCTTTTAACACATGGAGGAAAACCCCCGTTGCAAAAAGGGTAGAAGTACTGTTCAACTTCCGGACGTTACTAATAGATGCAACTGATGAACTTGCTAGAACGATTGGGCGGGAAAACGGTAAAACAATTTCGGATGCAAAAGGAGAAATTAGCCGTGCAATTGAAGCGGTCGATTTTGCAATTAATGCACCGCATCTATTAAAAGGCGAGCATTCAACTGATGTAGGCGGAAACATTAACTCCTTCTCCATTAAACAGCCGCTTGGCGTTGTCACATGTATTTCACCCTTCAATTTCCCGGTAATGGTACCGGTTGCGATGACAACAATGGCACTTGTATGCGGAAACTCTGTTGTGTTAAAACCATCTGAGCGCGTACCAAATTCTGCACTGTTCATATCGGAGCTTTGGGAAAAGGCTGGGCTTCCTGCTGGGGTATGGAGTGTGGTGAATGGTGATAAGGAAGCGGTGGATGCGTTAATCACACATCCAAAAGTGATGGCAGTCAGTTTCGTCGGTTCCACAAAAGTGGCGGAATATATTTATGAGGAAGCCAGTCGACATCATAAACGGGTAGCCGCATTCGGTGGTGGGAAAAACCATATGATCATCATGCCTGATGCTGATATCGATTTTGCAGTTGACTCATTCCTTGGGGCTGCGTATGGAGCGGCTTCTCAGCGTTGTATGGCACTGTCTGTCGCGATGCCTGTTGGTAAAAAGACGGCCGACATATTTGTTGAGAAGTTAATAAAGAAAGTAGAAGAGTTGAGAGTGGGTTCGTATGACGATGAACAAGCCGACTTTGGGCCGGTCATCACACAACAATCCAAAGAAGCGGTACTCAAATCCATTGAAGACAGCTTACTAGAAGGAGCAAAACTCTGTGTAGATGGCCGTAATCCCGACACAGGCCTAAATAGCAATGGATACTATTTAGGCGCGACTTTATTGGACAACGTTACACCGGATATGGAGGTTTATCGGCAGGAAGTGTTTGGACCGGCAAGGATAGTAGTTCGTGTAAACAATCTGGGTGAAGCGATTGATTTGGTAAACGGCCATGAATTTGGAAATGGAGTCACGATCTTTACGCAGAATGGTCCTGCAGCCCGCGAATTCACGGAGAAGGTCGAAGTCGGCATGGTAGGTGTCAATGTACCAATTCCGATTCCAGTAGGCTATCACAACTTTGGAGGCTGGAAGCGTTCAAAATTTGGTGAAAGTCATATGTTCGGGCCGGATACTGTTCGATTCTTCACGAAAATTAAAACGGTGTCAGAAAGATGGCCAGAAACTACAGATATCAAAAAAGGTGTTGCATTCGACTTTCCAAGTAATCGGAATTGATTTGTTACTACTATTGATGGAGAAAGAGGGATAAGAAAATGACAAAAGTGATAAAGGATACATCGTCATTAGTTGAAAAGGATCGTCAAAATATATGGCATCACATTTCCGCCTACAATGAAAAGAATCCTCCGATGATCGTCGAAAGCGGAAAAGGGGCTTGGATCACCGATCATAGAGGCAATCGTTACTTGGATGGAATGTCTGGACTCTGGTGTGTGAACGTCGGATACGGGCGTGAGGAACTCGCGAAAGCTGCGTATGAACAGATGAAAAAACTGGCCTATGCACCTATGACCCAAAGCCATGAACCTGCCATTGAGCTTGCTGAAAAGTTGAATGACATGCTAGGCGGCGATTATGTATTTTTTTATTCGAATAGCGGATCTGATGCAAACGAAGTGGCATTCAAGCTTGCACGTCAATACCATCAGCAAAACGGGGAACCGTCACGTTACAAATTCATCTCACGTTACAGGGCTTACCACGGTAGTTCTATGGGCGCGCTCTCAGCCACTGGTCAAGCTCTACGGAAATATAAATATGAACAGCTCGTTCCAGGTTTTCTGCATATTGCACCACCGGATAATTATCGCAGGCCAGCAAATCAATCGGTTGAAGAATACAACATACAACGTGCGCAAGAGTTTGAAGAAAAAGTTATTTGGGAGCAGAAAGAAACAATTGCCGGGATTATTATGGAGCCTCTTATTACTGGTGGCGGAGTCTTGATCCCACATCCGATTTACTTGGAAAAAGTTCAAGAAATCTGTAATCGCCACGGCGTCCTTCTAATCATTGATGAGGTTATCTGTGGATTCGGACGAACTGGGAAAGCATTTGGCCATCAGCACTTTAACGTAAAGCCGGACATCATTACGATGGCGAAAGGGCTGACAAGCGCCTACTTACCGTTATCAGTTACAGCTGTGCGAAAAGATATTTACGAAAAGTTTGACACAGGTGAAGAAAATAGCCACTTCCGTCATATCAATACTTTTGGCGGGAATCCTGCAGCTTGTGCCGTGGCATTGAAGAACCTCGAAATTATTGAGAACGAAAGCCTTATTGAACGGTCTGCCGAGCTTGGTGAGCGTCTTCAAAAAGAGTTGGCAAGCCTAATGCAGCACCCGTTTGTTGGTGATATCCGCGGTCTCGGTTTCCTCTTAGGAATTGAACTAGTTGAAGACAAGAAAACGAAAGAACCTGCTTCCAATGCGCGTGTCGCCAAAATTATCGGGGAATGCAAGGCAAATGGACTTATTATCGGAAGAAATGGCGATACGGTAGCTGGTTATAATAATATTTTAGCACTCAGTCCGCCATTGTCCTGCACTGACGAAGATGTAGATTTCATTATTGCTGTTGTAAAGAAAGTGTTTAAAGAAAACGAATGATACAAATGGGTAGAGGTGTGTATTCACCTCTGTTTCCTAATTATTGGGAAATCCTTAGTTTTTAGATGTTTTCTTTTTAAAAACTGTAGAAACCTGTTTCTCGCTACGGTTTTTCATCCGACGGAAGTTCTCGATATGTTTCCAAATTGCGATGCCGAATAATAATACTGCCGCTATAATGGGCCCGTATCCTTCTGCCCAAACTGCCATCGCGATGAGCGTCACGTACAGCATCAGCACGCCAAACACGAGAAAGTCTGTTACTATCGCCACGATGACAAATAATGCAAAACCAACGAGTCCAACCTTCCAGTCGATGGCGAGCAGCACGCCAATAATCGTGGCGGTTCCTTTGCCGCCGTTGAACTTCATATAAAACGGGAAGTTGTGCCCAATCACGGTTGCAGTACCCGCGAGGAATAATAGTAAAGCTACAATTTCTCCTGGAAGTCCTGCATTCTCTGCGAAATATCTCACAAATAGGACAGCTACTGCACCTTTACCGATATCGATTGCAGCAACCAGTGCGCCGAATTTTTTCCCGAGAACGATTGTGGCATTCGAAGCACCGGCATTTTTCACCCCGGTTTCTTTTAGGTTAACGCCCGAAATTATCTGTGCGACAACCGATCCATGTAAGCAACCGATGGCATATCCCGAAACTAGTACACTTGTAATCCATAACCACATAACCATTCCTCCAAAACATTGGTAAATTAATTGTAACATTAGAGGTAAACGCAAGGTTCAGAAAAATTATTTAATAATCTCTTGACTTTGTCTCGCGCTATCTACTATACTATGTCACAAGATGGAAAACTGAATGATACAAACTCTTATCAAGAGCGGCGGAGGGAATAGGCCCTGCGATGCCCGGCAACCGACAAGCGACCAGCTTGTAAAGGTGCTACTTCCTACAGATCGGTTCGGATGATCTGAAAGATAAGGGGAGGAAAAAGCGAAAGCGTAACCCTCTTCTTAAGCGAAGGGGGTTATTTTTTATTTCCAAAATACCCCCAGCGCCTCCGCAGATCACAATCAATTCCATCTAAAAAACTTTGGAGGTAATGACTTTGACAAAACTTAAACCCGAAACACTTCTTCTACATGGTGGACAAAAACCCGATCCCGTAACAGGTTCTCGTGCAGTTCCAATTCATAGAACTTCATCATTCGTATTTCGTGATACAGAACATGCTCAAAAATTGTTTGGACTGCAAGAAGCAGGCAACATCTATACGCGTATTACAAATCCAACCGTCGCTGTTTTTGAAGAACGTATAGCACTTCTTGAAGGAGGAACGGCGGCAGTTGCATTATCTTCAGGAATGGCGGCTATTGCATTTTCTATCCTAAATGTCGCAGGCGCAGGTGATGAAATTGTCGCGGCGAGCAATTTGTATGGTGGTACGTATAATTTATTTGCCAATACGCTTCCGCGTTACGGCATCAATGTAAAATTTGTCGATGTAACGGATCCTGAAAACTTCCGCGCAGCGATTACAGATAAAACAAAAGCTTTATTTGCAGAAACAATTGGTAATCCGAGTTTACATGTGCTTGATATTGAAGCGGTTGCGGACATTGCACATGAAAACGGTCTACCACTTCTAATAGACAGTACGTTTGCATCTCCATACGGTTCAAATCCAATCGAATTTGGTGCAGATGTCGTGATCCACTCTGCAACGAAATGGATTGGCGGACATGGTACAACAATCGGTGGAGTTGCTGTTGATGCGGGTACGTTTGATTGGACACAAGGACGGTTCCCAGGCTTTACTGAGCCGGATGAATCTTACCATGGCCTTCGTTATGGAATTGACACTGCAGGCGCGGCGTTTGCCACTAAGCTACGTGTTCAATTGTTACGAGACTTTGGACCTTGCTTAGATCCGGATAGTGCCTTTAACTTCTTACAAGGACTTGAAACACTGCATCTGCGTGTGACAAGACATAATGAAAATGCTATCAAAGTGGCAGAATTCTTGAAACAGCATCCATCTGTTGAATGGGTAACGTATACTGGGAACGAAGATCACCCATCATATGACCTTGCGAAAAAGTACTTGAAAAACGGCTTCGGCTCCATTATCGTTTTCGGTATCAAAGGCGGGCGTGAGGCTGGTCGAAACGTAATTGACAACGTTAAAATCTGGTCGCACGTAGCTAACGTTGGCGATGCAAAATCCTTGATCATCCATCCTGCTTCAACGACGCACCAGCAGCTTGGCCCTGAAGATTTGAAAAAATCAGGCGTTACCGAGGAACTAATTAGACTATCGGTCGGTCTTGAATCAGCAGAAGACATTATTGCAGATTTAGCGCAGGCTATTGAAGCAGCAGTCGCTGTAACAGTATAATTTTTGGAAGAAAGATGGCTATGACAATCGTCTTAGTTTGTTACGCCCTATAGCCATTTAAGAGAATCTGAAAAATGGGGACTTGTTATTAAGCAGTCCATGGAGGTGGCGAAATGCCGTCAATCAAGGTTGCTCTACTCGGCTTCGGCACTGTAGGTGAAGGGATTTACAGAATTTTGAATGAAAGAAAGAATGAGATTAAGCAACAAACAGGCTGTGAAATCGATATAGTTGCCATCCTTGTTCGCGATATAGCGAAAGTACGTCTAGCAACACCAGGGGTAAAAGTGACGGGAGACATCCAGGACATACTGATGAACCCGGACATTGATTTCATCTTTGAGGCAATTGTTGGTGAGGAACCTGCTTATACGTATCTTTCAGATGCAATCGAAAAGGGCAAAAACATTATAACGGCAAATAAGAAAATGTTCGCGACACATGGTCCGGCATTATTGAAGCATGCGGAATTCCGGGGCGTTCAGGTCGGTTATGAAGCAACTACAGCGGGTGGAGTACCAATTATCCGTACAGTGAAAAACTTGTTACCTGCAGATCGAGTACGACGAATCAGAGGGATTTTAAATGGAACCTCAAATTTCATTTTGACAAAGATGCGGGAAGAGAAAGTTCCATTTAACACTGCACTTTTTGAAGCACAAGAGCTCGGTTATGCAGAAGCAGATCCGACTGACGATGTTAGTGGTAAAGATGCTTTTCGAAAACTGATGATTTTAAGTGCACTGTCATTTGGTACCCAGCCTGATTGGCGAGACATTCCGATAGTCGGAATCGATGGAGTTAAAACTGAAGATGTTGCGGAAGCATTAAAGGGGAAACTTCGTTATCGGCATATCGCGGAGATTTCAATTGATGAAAAGGGTGTCTTGCGAGGAAGTGTGGGACCGGTACTGATTGGTCCTGACAATCCGTTATATGGAGTCGACGGTGTTGATAATGCAATTATTGTTGAAACTGATTATCTAGGGTCCCTTACTCTTGTTGGCCCGGGAGCAGGCATGTATCCGACAGCAAGCGCATTGATCGGAGACTTCTTATATATGGTTGGACAACGTGAAAAGGTTCTTATCAAAAGTTAAGAAAAAGGCGATTCCATCTCAGGAATCGCCTTTTCAACTCATTTTTTTAGCTTCATTAACTTAGCTTCTACTTTCAATGCTTTGATCAATGAGGCAACCATCAGCAACATGACGAATGAGAATGGCAACGCCGCGATGATAATGGTGTTTTGCAAGGCTGTAAGTCCGCCGACAGAAAGTAAAATGAGGGCAATTGTCGATTGGATGATCCCCCAAATGAGTTTAACCGTATTTGGGGGTGTCAACGAACCGTTTGTCGACTGCATGCCTAAAACAAAAGTTGCTGAATCTGCAGAAGTAATGAAAAAGGAAGCAATCAGTAATATGGCAAATACTGAAACGGCGATAGACAAAGGCATTGCACTAAACATTTCAAAAATGACTAGTTCCGTATCGGCTTTCGCCAAATCGAGAACGCCGCTTTTCTGGATATCGATGGCTGTTGTTCCAAACGCTGAAAACCAGAATGATCCAAGGAGCGTAGGGGCAACAAGTACACCAATCATGAATTCGCGAATGGTACGTCCTTTTGAAACGCGGGCAATAAACATACTTACAAATGGTGCCCATGAGATCCACCAAGCCCAGTAGAAAATGGTCCAGCTGTCAAGCCAACTACGATCCCCGGAGTCTAAAGGTGCTGTGCGAAAACTCATTTGAACGAGATTTGATAAATAGCCTCCAAAAGAATCAGTAAACATATTGAAAATAAGCAATGTCGGGCCCGCTATAACCACAAATCCGAGAAGTGCGAGTGCAAGTACTAAATTGGTATTCGACAAATATTTAATACCCCTGCTAAGTCCTGACCAAGCGGAACCGATGAATATGATAGTAACGACCCCGATGATGACAAATTGAGAAAAGATATTAATTTTAACGTCAAATAAGTAATGAAGGCCTGCATTAATTTGAACAGCACCGAAGCCGAGCGATGTAGCAACTCCAAAAGATGTCGCGAATACTGCGAGTACATCGACGAGAACGCCCCACGGACCAACCATTTTTTTGCCGAATATCGGCTTCAATGTTGCTGAAATTAATCCCGGTTCGCCTTTGCGGAACTGGAAGAAGGCAAGAGATAGTGCGATAACACCGTACATTGCCCACACATGGAGCCCCCAATGGAAGAAAGTCTGTCGTAGCCCTTCTTTAAAAGCTGCATCTGTATTTGGAGCTTCCGTGGCAGGATTGATTCCAAAATGTGACAATGGTTCTGCGGCACCATAAAAGACGAGTCCGATACCCATCCCTGCAGAAAAGAGCATGGCAATCCAAGTAACCGTTGAAAATTGCGGTCGATCTGCATCTTTTCCGAGACGAATCTTCCCATATGGACTTATGATGAAAAAGATACTCAGGACTACCATAAATGACATGAGCAACATGTAGTACCAACCGAATGTTGATGCAACAACATTTTTGATGTTCGTTGTTATTGCTTCAAAACTTTCAGGAGCGAATGCGCCATATCCAACGGTCAATATGATGAGACCAATTGTGATATAAAAAACGTTTGATATTTTCTTCATACTTCCCCCTCGTGTTACTGGTAATTTAGAAACAGTTTTCAACTATACTAGCAAAATGTTATGAAAGCAACTGTTCGGTTAAATAAGTATTCCCGTTTATAGTCCTTTCCATTCGTGTACACGGACGATGCGGAGTACTCTATTTAAATAAAAATAGCTGAAAATCCGTAGATTTTCAGCCGGTATTTCAATCTTCATCTTTAATGTCGCGATCGGGTGGAATGGGTTCGTTACGCCATTCGTCAATTTGGTGTTTTAATGTTTCGAGCTGTTCTAAATAAAGACCAAACTGATCTTTGTTCACTAGAAATTGTTCGCCGTCATGGACAGAACGAATCCGTCCTTCTCTTACATACTTCTGAATTTGTTCGACGGGCATGCTAAGATATTCTGCAGTTTCTTGAATGGAGATATACATCTAAGCCCTCCTTGGAAAATTCAGTTGAAGACAAAGTGGCGGGTGCTGTTTCGGTTAAATCAATTTCTTGAAGTTTAGCCGTTTATTCAAAGCCATCATAATCGGAATTCCAATTGCCATGACAACAAATTCACCGATTGCAACTGTTAACCATGTAAGTAGGAAAGGGAGCTCTAATGCTAGGTTTAACTCGAAAGCAATGATGAACATGGTAAAGGTGAAAACTAGTGTGTTGAAGACCATTCGCTTGAAAACTCCAGATATAAATTTAGCGGAAAATATCGTGATTGAAAGAGCTATAATTGATTGACTCACGCCGAAAAATAGATCATACATGCCAAGTGGAGAAAACAAGTTTGTGACGAATACTCCGAGCACAATACCAAAGAAGAACTTCTTATTAAACACTATAAGATGGTTGAACAGCTCGGAGATACGAAATTGGATTGCTGAATAAGCCAGTGGTGCTATTAATAGAGATACGGCTACATATAAAGCGGCAATGATCCCGCTTATGGCCATTGTTTTTATTTTCATTACTTATTTCCTCCTAGTTTTTTAGCGTGGGATGGTTACGAACCACGTGTGAACAATTAGTGATTATAGTACATAGTTACTAGTCGTGTCAAGTGAACTTGAAATGTTGGAACTCTCGAATTATATGGTATCTTCTATATATAAAGGGAAAAGGAGCAGTGGAATCATGTCGCAGCGAATTGCCTACACACTCGTGTTGTTAGGTGCAATACTATGGGGAACAACTGGCACTGCACAAACGTTCCTACCGCAAACCATCCATCCATTGACAGTTGGTGCATCACGGCTTGCGGTGGGTGGTTTTTCATTGCTGATTCTATTACTAATCATGCGTAAAATTGATTTCAAGAATTGGCCGTGGAAAGCTACGATTTACGCGGCTATTTCAATGGCCATTTTCCAGTATCTATTCTTTTCTTCTGTCAGATTAACCGGTGTCGCGATAGGGACGGTCGTTACCATCGGCAGTTCGCCTGTTTTTTCTGGAATCATCGAATGGTTCTTGTTAAAACGCCGTCCGACATTTATTTGGCTTACAGCTACCGCTCTTGCGATTGTGGGGTGTGCACTGCTATTTTTAAATAAAGACGGTATCGTTGTTAATCCAGTAGGTGTTTTGATGTCGCTTGGTGCAGGGCTATTGTTTGCCTTTTACGCACTTGTAAATAAAGAAGTACTTGAAAAAGTGGATGCTGTACCTGCTGTTGCAGTCATCTTTTCCATTAGTGCGTTGATGATGATGCCATTTTTGCTTTTATTCGAAACGGAAGGTCTGATTTCTGCTCGGGGAATATCTGTGGTACTGTATCTTGGAATAATTACGACAAGTGTAGCGTACATCCTGTTTTCAACCGGATTAAAAAGAATTCCATCGTCCTCTGCCGTTACCCTATCACTTGCTGAACCGCTTACTGCAGCTGTTTTGAGTGTTATTGTGGTTGGCGAGCATCTCGACGGAACGTCCTGGACGGGCATTGCTATGTTGCTAGGCGGAATCCTCGTATTGACGCTCAGTGGTAGAAAAGTGAAGAAGTCTAGCTTGTTAAATGAATAAACCCCTGTTCCCCCATCAATAGTTGGGAGAACAGGGGTTTTTCACCGATATTTATGTTGAACAAATGAATACGGTAGGCCATTGAAAAAGTCACGAAACAAGTGAATGAATTAGAAACTCTGCTAATACCGCTTGCCGCTTCGTGGTAGCTGGATAGACCTTGTAAGAAAGCGTATTTCTTTATCTATAATTGCGGAGGTGATTAATAAAAGTACCAACATTATAGTTAGATTCAGAAATCCCGCTAATACCGCTTTGCGCTTTGTGGATGCCTCCCGCGATAAGCCAGAAAGAAGACCGCTTTCAGTCTTATCGCTTCGGCTACCACGAAGTCGCGCCTTCGCTGGATGGTCTATGTAAGAAAGCGCATTTCTTTATCGGAGATTAGTGCAATCTGCAGTGTGTCTTTCTTCAATGAAATTAGTATCAAATAGTAATCACATTATAATCTCAGCATTTACATCTCAAAATCACACTTCTCTCGATTATGAACACATCAGCGCAGGCGCGGCAAAGGGGTAGCCGAAGCTCTGAGACTGGATGCGAAGCGCTAATCCAGGCTCATGGCGAGAGGCATCCCCAAAGCGCCAAGCGATCTACAAACCACACTCCAAACCGCACTCTCTCGATAATGGACACCCCAGCTTAGGCGCGGCAAAGGGGTAGCCTAAGCCCTGAGACTGGATGCGAAGCGTTAATCCAGGCTCATGGCGAGAGGCATCCCCAAAGCGCCGAGCGGTCTATAATCCACACCCCGAATCACAACTCTCTCATTAAATAGATTCAACGGGATTCTTTAATCGAACATATATAATCTGTTCTTAAGACTTTCTTCATAATTACAGTTGGTGAATGTTAAGATTTGGCGGGTACAATTGGTATCATAGAGAAAAGCGAGGTGCGGAAGATGGCGAAATTCACAGTGCTTGTAGCGGATGACGATCAGGACATCCGTAACGGGATTGAAATATATTTGAAAAATGAAGGTTATGAGGTACTGAAGGCGGCGGACGGTGTAGAGGCGCTTGAGCTACTGGAGTCGAATGATGTCCATCTTCTAATTCTCGATATAATGATGCCAAATATGGATGGTATTACAGCGACGTTCAAAATTCGGGAAGCGCGCAATATCCCGATTATCATGCTGAGTGCGAAGGTGGAAGACTCCGATAAAATTCATGGACTATCCGTTGGTGCAGATGATTATGTGACGAAACCGTTCCATCCAATGGAGTTGATGGCTCGTGTGAAGTCACAATTGCGTCGCTATATCCAATTTGGGACGTACGATGGCCAGAAAAAAGTAGAAATCGACGGGCTAGTTCTGGATGAAGAAGCAAAGGAAATCACTATTGACGGTGGCGTGGTAAAACTGACACCAATTGAATACAAAATTACAGAGTTGCTGATGAAGAATGCGGGGCGTGTATTTTCAATCAACGAAATCTACGAACGCGTTTGGAATGAAGCAGCGTACAATGCTGAAAATATCGTTGCGGTACATATACGTAAAATACGCGAAAAAATCGAAGCAGATCCGAAAAATCCGAGATATGTAAAGGTGGTGTGGGGCATTGGTTACAAAATCGAAAAATGACTGGGCTGTAGTTTGGTCAATCATCGCGATTGTCATTGCCGCTTTGAGTATCGGTTACTGTTTCTCCCACATCATTGACCTGGTCGGAAATGGAATGGAACGTTCCAGTAGGGCGATTGCTTACTTCACCCGGATAGTGAAAGGAAATGTGTGAATATGAAAAATAAACGAATGCCTCTTATTGTCTGGTCGATTCTTATCGCCTTGTTTTTAACTGCGCTTGTCTCTTTTATAAATACGGGTCCAAAGTTTATCGGGAATAGCTTTGTTGATACAGAGGATTTTAAATCTGAAATGGAGTATTTTTACGATAAAATTAGTACAACCGTTTTGAATCCGATTGATGTGGAAAAGGAGAAAAAACAAATCAAAGTATCACAGGAGGAAATCGACGAACATCGTGAGCGTTACGGCACATTGGCTGAACAAATTTCCAATATTACAGCCCAATATCAAGACCGAATTGAAGAAGCGAAAGCGGCTGGCAATGAAGTGTTAAAAACAGAACTGATTAAAGAGCAAGAAGTGAAAATAGATGATATTCGAAAAAACTTCCAAGATGATAAACATGTAGAGGCAAAAGTCCGTGAAGAAAAAGGAGAAGCGCTTGAACAATATGTAAGTGAAAGATTCAATGGTGTGGACGATTATAACTTCCGGTGGGTTGCCTATGAGTTGAAAGATGTGGAAACGGGTGAAACGTTTGCGTCCGGTGATGTCAAAGCGCCCGCCGCCTACAAGAGAATGTACAATTCCAAGGAAGGGTACTTCAAGGCTAAGTCACTTCGAATAAAAAATGCTGATTTATACCAGTACACAGGAAACCATACTGGGGAATACATCGACAGTAACCGCTCAATAATCGGAAACCCAGATCGGACTTTCGAGGGTATTGTCGTCATTTCAAAAGGGATATCACAGGAAGGGTCTCATGGTCAACTTGCAGCCTGGTTTAACAAATCAAAATATATTGCCTATAGCACTTGGATTGTCGGGCTAATTGCATTAATCCTTCTGTTGACAAAGTTTCGTTTCAATAAGAACTGGGTGAAGGATAGAAGAGGGGCGGACTGGTATAGTCGTTTAAAAATCGATGTAAAAGGAGCTCTGCTGGTTACAACATTGCTGATGCTCTATATTAATTTATTGTTTGTTGCAGACTATGCTTATTTTTATAGCCTCGAAAATTTGGTTATATATGTAATTTCTTTTGTATTCCTTACACTCCTCGTATTTCTAACAGTGTTACAGCTGGTTAATTTCATGGAGCGAATAAAAGATGAAGTGGTGTTGAAACAAGAAATTAAGGATAGTTATAGTATGAGATTTATACTTGCATGGCAAGGGATGTTTTTGAATCGTTCAATTGGTGTTCAATCGTTCCTTCTATTAATTGGCTTTTTCCTAGCGGGCATCGGGTTTGCCGTCGTTCTCATGCAACCCATATTAATTATGATTTACATTCCACTTGTATTGTTTGCTGGGCTGCCATTCCTCTATATTTTCGTGAGAAGAACGGCGTATTTGAATCGTATTATTGTGGCTACTGAAGCGATGGCGAATGGACGTCTTCATGAGGAAATTAAAATCGAAGGAAAATCACCGCTTGCAGACCATGCGCGGAATCTCAATAACCTACGCGAAGGTGTCCGCAGTTCCATGACCGAACAAGCGAAGAGTGAACGCCTAAAAACGGAACTTATTACGAACGTTAGTCATGATCTTAGGACACCATTAACGTCCATTATTACGTACACGGATCTATTGAAAAAGGCAGATATCACAGCTGAAGATAGAGCAAAATATATAGATATCTTAGATAGGAAATCACAGCGTTTAAAGACATTGATTGAGGATTTGTTTGAAGTTTCGAAAATGGCAAGCGGTAACTTGGAGCTTCACAAACAACGCGTCGATTTGACACAATTGCTTCAACAAGCACTTGCAGAACACGAAGAAGAAATTTCGAAATCGGGCCTTGATTTTAGGGTGAACTTACCAGAGTCTACGCTTGTTGCCTATGTCGACGGGAAAAGATGGTGGCGCGTACTGGATAATTTGATTGTCAACGCCATTAAATACACATTGCCGGGTACCCGTGTCTATATTACACTTCGAAAAGTGGGAGATAACGCGGAATTCGTCGTGAAAAATGTGACGAAGTATGAGCTTGGTGAAAACACCGACGAATTGTTTGAACGATTCAAAAGGGCTGATGCATCACGCCAAACGGACGGTTCTGGACTTGGTCTTGCGATAGCACAATCCATCGTCGATTTGCATAATGGGAATATGAAAATTGAAGTAGATGGAGATTTATTCAAAGTAACGGTCGTCGTGGCAGCGGTTTAATAAATGGACAATGATGTGAGTTGTACTCAATGCCTTTACTCAAGGGTATTGCGTACGGCTTCTTTCTATTTGCGGATTCGTTACGATTGAAATGGGTTTAAGGCTTTCCTTTGGCGGGAATGATTAGGTAAAGTACGCAAATTGATCATTCTTTCAATAGAAGTAAATAATATACACTCCAACAAGTAAAACACCGATATCTGCAAACATATGAACTGTCCAAGAGGGCAAAATGGTTCCGCTTTTTTCATTGGCCAACTGAAAGATCACTCCTCCCAACCAGAGTCCTGCAACGGCAACTACGAGAAGTGCTGGACTGAACCAAGGTAGAAAAATTGCGATATGGTAAATTGCGAACAGGAAGGATGGAACAAGAAGCCGGACTTTTGAATTGCTTATAATATTAGGCAACAGGCCGCGGAAGTAAAACTCCTCCAGTATCGAATTACCGAACAAGATATAGAATGCGATGAAAGGGAACACTGTAGCTGTTACACCAGCGTCTTCTAAATCGCCAATAAGTTCATTTAGATTAATGAATGGCTTTAATAAGAGAAATGACATGATGATAACGGCCATTATTAAGATTCCCGAAGTGATTGCGATACCCATACTTTTAGAATCTGTACCGCGTAAGCGTAAGAATGGAAATCCAAACTTTCTATATATAATGAGTGGAATCAGTAGAAATAGAACAACCTTCGCCATCGTTTTCCATATGTATTCAACCTCAAGACTTTGTTCAATCCAGATAAGAATAGCGATGTTGATTAATGGCATAGCAAAAAAAAGCGATTTCTCCAAAAAATCCCCCCTGTTTATTGTAAATAAGACGAAATAGTGGGATAATGGTTTCACAGGATTCTGAAAATAGGTTTGCGTCTCTTCAAGGTTATTTAGTGAATGAAGGGCATCATACGTTCAGAAATCCGTAATATATTAATCTTTTCAGTGGGTTACTTGAATTACTACTAGCAATACTTGTGTTAACGATTGGCTATTTTTGATAGCGAAAGTTAAAGCAACAAGACTCAAAATAAAAAAACGAGAACCGTGCGAGGGGACGGAAAGCATATCCCGGTTCCCCGTACGAAGAGGGAGGATTTAAAGTAGATATGACAAAATCAGATGGCAATTATCCAAACAAAGACGATCTAGAACCAAATGTTAAAGGGATGTCTAAATCCGATGAGCTACCGCTTGCGGATCCTTCCGATTCAAATACATCGGAAGTTTTTAGAGAAAATGAAAAGGAAGAGACGGGTGAGAACAAACCGTCTGCTTTCGCCGAAAATAAGATAAATAATACGAATACGGGTAATAATAAACCGGTATCGGGCGTAGGTTCTCCTAATGGCGAGGTAGATAAAGGAAAAAGCAATTTTGACCAGCATACACACGAAAAATGGAACAAAGAGAAACCAAATGAAGATCCTTTTAAACCATAATTAAGCAGCGGTCACCCCTATATGGAGTGACCGCTTTGATTTCCCCCGAGGGTACGATAGAGTAGAAGGGGGAGAATTAAGAAAGGGATGATTATAATCGAAACATTGAATCAATTGAAATTCAGTCGTATATACACACTTGGCCGTGTAGCCAAAATAAGTGAAAAGGCATGGGACACACAACCTGCAGGATTCAGCAACACGATTCGCTGGAACGCGGGTCATATTTTTGTCTCTATGGAAACACTTATTCAAAAAGCAGTGGAGGGCTATGAGCTTGTTAATCCGGAATGGATTTCATTTTTTGTATCGGGCTCGACTCCAGAGAGCTGGGAGGGGAACATCCCTTCTATTGAAGAACTTCTCGTGGCGTTAGAGGAACAACCGGAGCGTATTATGAAAGCACTTGATGGGAAACTGAGCGATTCGTTACAAGAACCGATGTCAATTGGTCCTTTGCATACGATGGTAACAGTAGATGCGGTCGCTCAATTTGTAATTTGGCATGAAGGCGTTCACGCAGGCACTATTAACGCGTTGAGCCGCTTGGTGGGGGAATAATTATATAAGTAAGGCAGCCACTTAGAGACGGAGACTATCCGAATCTACATGGCTGCCTTTTCTGATATGCCTGTCGCCTCTGAACAGGCGCTCTGCGCTTTTGATACGTCTAGCTCCGTGCGCCTAGAGGCTCGGGTCATAAGTCGATTTAGCTCTGCAGCAAAGGACGCTGCTCCGCCAACCCGTCTTATGCCTGTCGCCTCTGAATGGCGCCCTACGCTTTTGATACGTCTAGCTCCGTGCGCCTAGAGGCTCGGGTCATAAGTCGATTTAGCTCTGCAGCAAAGGACGCTGCTCCGCCAACTCGTCATATGCCTGTCGCCTCTGAACAGGCGCTCTGCGCTTTTGATATGTCTAGCTCCGTGCGCCTAGAGGCTCGGGTCATAAGTCGATTTAGCTCTGCAGCAAAGGACGCTGCTCCGCCAACTCGTCATATGCCTGTCGCCTCTGAACAGGCGCTCTGCGCTTTTGATATGTCAATTGACTAGTTCGTGTGTGAATGCATAAATGACCGCTTGCGTCCGGTCTTGGACTTCTAGTTTAGATAGCAGGTTGCTGACGTGCGTCTTCACTGTTTTTAGTGCAATAAATAAATCATCAGCGATTTCCTGATTCGTTTTTCCTTTCGCAAGATGCATTAAAATTTCAAGTTCACGTTCTGTTAAGTCATCATGTGGCTGTCGGTCCTTGCCAGCTCGCATTTTTTGCATCATCTTCGTAGTTACTTCAGGCTCCAACACCGTTTGTCCTTTCAAAGTTTCACGAATTGCTCCCGCGATTCGCTTGGCGTTTGAGGTTTTTAATATATAGCTGAGAGCTCCGGCTTCAAGTGCGGGATATACTTTATCATCGTCTAAAAAACTTGTAACAATGACAATCTTCGCTTCAGGCCACTCTTTAATAATCTCCGCAGTTGCTTCTGCACCATTCATTTCAGGCATAACCATATCCATTAAAATAATATCGGGGCGTAGTGAGAGTGCTTTTTCTACTGCTTCTCTCCCGTTTTCTGCTTCACCGATAACTTCCATATCCGGTTGAATCTGCAAATAAGCTGACACACCAATCCGGACCATTTCATGATCATCCACTAATAAGATCTTGATCATTCGATTCATCTCCTCTTCGCGCAGGCAATTTCACTTCAACAATTGTACCTTGGGATGGTACAGAAACAATTTTGCATGATCCCCCGATTTCAATTGCCCGTTCTTTGACATTTTGGAGTCCATAGGATCCGCCTTTTCCATCACTATCCTTGAATCCAATCCCGTTATCTTGCACGCGGAAAATGGCAAGGCCATCCCGTTCTACAAATAGTACATCGACTTCTGTTGCTTGTGCGTGGCGAAGCGTATTGGATAACGTTTCCTGTGCAATTCGGAACAAATGATCTTCCGCCCCTTTTGAGAGATTTACTTCTTCTAAACGAAAACGGATATCGAATAGTACTTTCTCTCTTAGTTCAACGAGTAGCTCTTCAAGTCCTTCTGTAAGTGATTTATTATTCAAAGCTGCTGGTCGCAGATGAAGAAGTAAAGCCCGCATTTCTAGTTGCGCCTGCTGTACAACGCGTTCGATTTGGAGCAAAGGTTTTTGTGCTGATAGGTCGTCGTTGTTTTCCGTGATAGCAGATATTAGCATCGATGCAGCAAATAGTTG
The DNA here is from genome assembly GCF_057669665.1 of Sporosarcina sp. Y1004. Lineage (NCBI taxonomy): Bacteria > Bacillati > Bacillota > Bacilli > Caryophanales > Caryophanaceae > Sporosarcina > Sporosarcina sp. Y1004. Next base: position 109,561 of record NZ_JBYHFQ010000008.1, read on the forward strand.
TTGGGAGACGGAATCATGCAGTTCGCGTGCAAGCCGCTGTCTTTCTTGAATGATGCGCTCTTGGATAATTTTGTCTTGTGCTTCTGCTCGTTCATCAATAATCCGCTGTAAACTTTTTCGCTGCGTTTGAATGACATTTGACACTGAACCAATTGCTCGGTCCATTCGTGGAGAAAGTTTCTCTTTTAAAATGACATCTTTTTCAGCATCAATTAATCCAGTTAATTTTTGCTCGATTGCTTTTTCTTTTGAACTTCCTAATGTACCACTCCATAGGGCTATTCCCCAAGCAAGCACAAAAATCGTATTTAAAACCCACCAACCAAGCGGAACCTCCGCAAATTGCAACTCGAAAAAGGCGAACCAACTTTCCTCCAAAGGTAGGCCAAGGAGGAAGTAGACATATACCGCTGTAATGGCCAGAAGTAGAAGTGATAGCATAATACCGCGTCCGATGACTGCTTTCATTTTCTCGTCACCTCAACATCCCCGGCCCAAGTGGAAAGTGTAATGATGAGTTCAGGAGAATCAGGCATTTTGCCTTCATAACTGTCTTTCATATGAAGCGTTTCATTGATAAGTCGTTTTCGATGGATGCCAAAAATTCTGGCGTCACCAATTAATGTTGTGTAATGAATACGAACGGGAATTTCATAAGGTACCTCAATTTTAATTTTCCCAAATCCCTGTCTCACTGAAATTAAAGAGGTTCCTTTTGGTAGCACTGTATCTGTCACATCGATGTGAATATTGCTAAAGAACCCCTGAATGTGAATATCTTCCCACTCATAAGACGAAAACGGGGAGGATTGGACAGAAAATAATTTGTTTTTCCAAATGCCGTTCGGAGTTTCCTGTTGGATTTCTTTTAGCGGACGCATGATTTCTTCAGACGGTACGCCTTTCCATAACTTTACAAGGATATAGACAAGACTACCAAAAATGAGCAATCGTAAGCTCCACAATGTAAAAAGTGCGACCGCGATGAAGAAAAGTCCGATGAAAAAGAAAGGTTTTGAGCGCTTCTTCGATCCGTAATAAATAAATCCGGCACCAAGAAGGGCGAACACGATATTACCGTTATGAAAGAATGCTGATTCGACAAATATGAGCAGCAGAAAGGTAAATCCCCAAAATGTAATTTTGCTCGTATTAGCTCGATCCATTTATTGCTCCTCCTTCTTGAGGTCAGATTTTTTGAAAAAAGGAAAAGGAAGGCGGGCAACTATTGCCATTTCCTGAAGACACCCTCCTCCTATAGTCTAGTTTACACAACTTCCGTCTCTTTTGCGGAACTTTTCTCTAATGATTGAAGTCGGCGGTCCATTGAAGACGTTTCGAATTCACGTTCAATCTTCCCACCAAGGTTTTCAATATACTTTTTCATCTCGCCGATTGTGCCCATGTTACTGTCTGCATTTTTCGGTGAAATAACTTCGTCCATACGGTGATGGGCGCGCGTTACGTTTTCTTTGCCCATCAATTGTAGCTGACGCACTTTCATATCTTTTACTTTATGTTTCATCTCTTCGAATTTACGCTCTAAAGAGATTAATTCGTAAGCTGTCTCCATAACACTTTCAGATAGTTCTGCAGCACGTGTATCGTACGCGGAAATTTCTTCTTCAGCGAATGCGATTAGGTCTTGTTCACCAGCAACTATTGCAAGTTCAAGCTGACTCCGACGTTTGTCCGCCATTTTTTCTGCTTCTGACAATTCTTTTTGTAATTCAGTTTGCAGTGTGCTTTGTCGTTCAAGTAATTTCCCGATTGAATCAGTCTGTTTTTCAGCCTCACGAATATATTGGTTCAACATTGCGATTGGGTTCTTCGTTTCCTTTTTGTCGAATAGAGTATGGAGATCTGCTTGTACCGAGTATTTAAATCTATTCCAAAGTGAGTTCATTAATAGTTCCTCCTCTTATTTTGTAATGTCATTCCATTGGCGTTCAAAGTTTACAAAGGGATCGTTTGAAACATTACTGATGACATTGTTGTTTTCTGAGCCTTTCCATTTACGCCAAGCATACCAAACACCGAGAATTGCGAGGATCCCAATGAACGCTGGTACATTCGCTATAGCGCTTAACAAGGCGAGAATGAGTACGCCGCCCCAGAAAATTTTCGAGATTGTAGAATTACTTTTTCTGAAATAATGGAACCCTGCATATGCAATCAATGCAGAAAAGGCAAGTGCAAGAAGTGATCCAAGATTCACAAGGACGATAATTGCTGCCGTAATACCAAGTACTGCAAAACCAAGTTTCTTCATGTGTTGTTCCTCCTTTCGTTTGTAGCTTAATCTTATAACGATTTTACACTTGTCCAAACAGGCGCTGTACGGATTTGCAACTCGGTCTTAAGGCTGAGTTGATTTACTATAGTTATGGAAAATAGTAGGGATTTCATGTAAACTATAATTATGAGAATAATCTATGAATTTGGTAAGTTTTCGAAATATCAGTTGCGTGTAGAAACTAAAAATGGAGTGTCATTGTAAAATCGCTTATCTGAGAGGGGTGATTGGGGAATGAGAGAAGTTGTTATTATTAAAGGGGTACGGACCGCGATTGGTAGAAGAAAGGGAAGTTTTGAAAATTATAGACCTGATGACCTCGCAGCGGTAGTGCTTGAGGAGCTTGTCATGCGTGCCGGAATTAATAAAAGCGCTATTGATGACGTTATTTTAGGTTGTGTGACGCAGGCAGGAGAGCAGGGCGGTAACATTGCTAGAACCGCAGCACTAATCGCTGGATTTCCTGTTCATGTACCTGGAGTAACAATCGATCGACAATGCGGTTCAAGTCAGCAAGCTGTGCATTTTGCGTCACAAGCCATTCTTTCGGGAGATATGGATATTGTCATTGCGGGCGGCGTGGAAAGTATGACGCGCGCTCCCATGAAGTCTAACATGGGAGAATCAAAACCAAGTCCAAAACTCATAGAAAAACATGAAATTATTAATCAAGGACTATCGGCGGAACGAATCGCCAAAAAATGGAATTTATCACGCGAGGAACTTGACCGCTTTTCATTCGAAAGCCACCAAAGAGCAATTCGGGCAATCGATGGAGGGAAGTTTGAAGAAGAAATCGTCTCTGTCGAAATCACGAGAGATGATGGTACAACTGAAATGTTTTCTAAAGATGAAGGGCCTCGTCCCGAATCGACAACGAAAGTGCTGGCTGGGTTACGAACAGTCTTTGATGAAAATGGCGTAATCACTGCGGGTAATGCTAGTCAAATGAGTGACGGTGCATCGGCGGTACTTTTAATGTCACAGGAGAGAGCGAATGAGCTTGGACTCAAACCGATTGCCCGCATTGTTGCGCGTTCTGTTGTAGGGTCTGATCCCACGTTAATGCTGACAGGGCCAATAGAAGCGACCCGGATAGTATTAGAAAAAGCGGGTCTTTCAATAGAAGATATGGATACGTATGAAGTGAACGAAGCATTTGCACCAGTTCCACTAGCTTGGCTGAAAGAAACCGGGGGAAATCCTAAGAAATTGAATCCGAACGGCGGTGCCATTGCACTTGGCCATCCGCTTGGCGCGACTGGAACGAAATTGCTCGTATCAATGATCCATGAACTAAAACGGACAGAAGGCCGATACGGATTGCTCGCGGTTTGCGAAGGAATGGGTATGGCTAACGCTACAATTATCGAACGGATTTAACAGGGAGGAATTAAGTTCAATCCTTCCACCCTGCAGGCCTCGAGCTCAATTCAAAATCTTGACGTAATCACACCGAGGCGTGATTGAAAAGGGGGATTCAGGGATGGAAATGAAGCAGGTTGTCGCAATCGTAACAGGTGGAGCATCAGGTCTTGGGGAGGCCACTGTAAGAAGAATAATCGATGCCGGCGGAAAAGCAGCTATTTTCGATATGAATGAAGAGCGTGGATTGGCACTTGCAAATGAGTTTGGGGAAAAAAATGTTGTATTTTTGAAAACGGATGTGGCAAGTGCGGAAGAAGTGGAGGCGAATGTGGCCTCCGTCAAAGAGACTTTCGGGAAGTTAACTGCCGTAGTCAATTGCGCAGGGATTGCGACACCAGGTAAAGTCGTATCGCGAGGTACTCCGATTGGGCTTGAACAATTTGAACAAGTGATACGGGTTAACTTGATAGGGACATTTAACGTGATTCGTGTGGCGGCGGTTGCTATGCAAGAGAACGAACCAAACAAAGAAGGCGAGCGCGGAGTTATTGTAAATACAGCCTCTGTTGCTGCATTCGAAGGGCAAATTGGACAGAGTGCATACAGTGCATCAAAAGGCGGTGTCGTTGGGATGACATTACCGATTGCACGTGAATTTGCGGCATTCGGGATTCGTGTGATGACAATTGCGCCGGGTCTTGTAGAAACACCGCTGTTTGACGGATTACCTGAAGCTGCGCGTTTATCACTTGCTTCAATGGTGCCGTTTCCGAAACGACTTGGCCGGCCGAACGAATATGCAATGCTTGTTGAAAGTATTTTCACGAATACGATGCTAAACGGTGAAGTCATCCGGTTAGACGGTGCGATCCGGATGCAACCGAAGTGATTTGGAAGTCGAGAGTTAAAGATATATCATCGACGAGCGCTGATAGATAACATATATCTTTTTGAAGCACATGGAAAAAAAGGGGGGGTTAACCAGTGGGGAAATACAGATTTGAAACAGATGAGCATGACATGTTTCGGGATTCGCTTCGAAAGTTTCTTCAGAAAGAAGCAGTTCCAAATTATGACTTATGGGAAAAAGAGAGGCTTGTTCCGATTGCGTTTTGGAAAAAACTTGGACAAATGGGCTTTCTTTGTCCGCAAGTTGAAGAACAGTACGGCGGGCTCGGACTTGATTTTAGCTACGGTGTCATCATCGGAGAAGAACTCGAACGCGTAGGAGGGGGTCTTACCGGAGTGGGTTTACACAATGACATCGTCGTTCCTTATATCGAATCGTTTGGTACGCCAGAGCAAAAAGCACGCTGGCTGCCGGGTTGTATAAGCGCTGACATTATTACGGCGATTGCCATGACTGAGCCAGGAACAGGATCAGACTTAGCCAGTATTCAGACGACGGCCATAAAAGACGGTGATCACTATGTCGTCAACGGTCAAAAAACATTCATCACGAACGGTATTAATGGGAACCTCATACTTGTCGCTGTGAAAACTGACTTGAAAGCCGAGCCGAAACACCGGGGAGTTAGTTTACTTGTCATTGAAGAGGGAACACCTGGTTTCACGAGAGGACGTAAGCTTGATAAAGCCGGTTTGCATTCCCAAGATACAGCGGAGCTATTTTTTGAAGATTGCCGTGTACCTGTATCGAATTTAGTTGGTGAGGAAGGAAAAGGGTTCAGTTACATGATGGAAAAACTTCAGCAAGAGCGGCTTGTTGTCGCGATTGCTGCGCAAATCGCATCAGAAGACATGTTGGAAATGACATTAGACTATGTAAAGTCACGGAAAGCATTTGGCAAACCAATTGGATCATTTCAAAATACACAGTTTAAAATAGCAGAAATCGCAACGAAAGTGGAAATTGGCAAGTCTTTTGTCGAATCCCTAATCGAGGATCATCTTGCTGGTAAAGATGTCGTCACAAAAGTATCGATGGCCAAATATTGGCTTACCGATACAGCGCGTGAAATTTCGGCGGAATGCATGAAGCTGCACGGCGGATATGGCTATATGGAGGAATATAAAATTGCGAGGCGGTACCGGGACATCCCCGTCGCATCGATTTACGCAGGGACGAATGAAATCATGAAGGTCATCATCGCAAAAAATATGGGATTGTAGGAAATGAGTATGTTAAAAGGTATAAATGTGCTGGATGTCACATATTATCTTCCGGGGCCGTATGCTGCGATGCGTCTTGCATATATGGGAGCCCATGTCATTAAAGTAGAACCTCCGGGCGGCGATCCAGCGAAAAACATGAGTGGCGGCATCGTTCATCAAGCAAACAATATAGGGAAAGAATTCGTCACCCTTGATTTGAAAACCGTAGAAGGTAAAGCATCGTTGATAGAACTTATCAAAAAATCGGACGTGCTTTTGGAATCGTTCAGACCAGGTGTGATGAAACGTCTTGGATTTGATTATGACACTGTAAAAGCATTGAAACCGGATATTATTTATTGTTCGATGACGGGGTATGGTCAATCAGGGCTTCTAACTGAAGTAGGGAGTCATGATATTAATTATTTGGCGATGTCGGGAATTCTTTCCCAACTTACTAATCAGGAAGGAAATCCAATTCATCCTCAAAATACACTTGCAGATTATTGCGGTGCAGTTGCAGTTTCAGAAGGTATTCTCGCGGCACTTGTACAGAAGTTTCGTACAGGAGAAGGTGCATTCGTCGACATTGCAATTACTGAGGTATTGGCTGATTTTCAAGGGACGCATCTGGCATACAATGAAAAAGGTATTTCAGATAGAGGTATTCCAGAAATCTATGGTACTACCATTTGTTACGGATTGTATCAGACAAAAGATGGTCGCCACGTTGCGCTTGGGGCTCTTGAGCCAAAGTTTTGGGACAACTTCTGTGAATTTGCAAAACATCCTGAGTGGAAACACTATGCTTTCTATGCCACAGGCACTCTCGAACATTCAGAAGTAAGCGCTTACATCGCAACGATGACATGGAGTGAATGGCTCGCTATTTCATTGGGAACTGATTTTTGTTTGACACCTGTAATGCGGGTCTCCGATTTATCCGAACACCCCTATTGGCAGGCAAAAGGGATAAGGCAAAAAAGTGAAAATCATTAATTCCAACTGAAAAGGAGATGAATGATTTATGATGCAAACACCACTTTTATTATCGTCATTTGTTAAACGGGCTGAACAGTATTTCCCAGACAAATTAATCATTTCGAGGACAGCAGAAAATACAATTCATCGGATACCATACAGAGATTTCGCAAAACGGTCACGGAAACTTGCGGATGCGCTTACGAAACTTGGGATGAAACATGGAACAAAAGTAGGTTCGTTCGGCTGGAACCATCATCGCCACCTAGAAGCTTACTTCGGGGTACCGTGTACAGGTGCGATTCTTCATATGATTAATATCCGTTTGTCTCCTGAACATATTGCGTATGTGATTAACCATGCGGAAGATGAAATATTGCTTGTGGATGATAATTTATTCCCGCACCTATCGCAACTTGCACCAATGTTAAAGACCGTGAAACATTACGTCATTATGGGGGATAGTAAAGAAATTCCAGAAACATCGCTTAAAAATGTGCATTCATACGAAGCTTTGCTTGAAGCTGCGTCAGATGACTACGTATTCCCAGAGGATCTTGATGAAAATACGCCGGCGGGCATGTGTTACACATCCGCAACAACTGGAAATCCAAAAGGAGTCGTTTATACACACCGTGGGCTTGTGCTGCACAGTTATGCACTGGGGCTGGCTGATTCGATGGGTATAGGGGAACGGGATGTTGCTATGCCAATCGTTCCGATGTTCCACGCGAATGCTTGGGGAATGCCTTTTGCAGCCGTCTTCTTTGGCACTACACAAGTTTTAACCGGTCCTGGCTTCAATCCAGCTCTCATCCTTGATTTAATAGAGCAGGAAAAAATAACGCTTACTGCAGGTGTGCCAACAATTTGGCTGGCAGTATTGAAAGAACTTGAGCAAAATCCACGGGATATCTCGTCATTGCGTGCTATTGTCAGCGGCGGATCGGCTTCTCCAAAAGGTTTGATTCGTGCATTCGAAGAGAAACACGGTGTTCCATTTATTGTTGGCTATGGTTTAACAGAAACGACGCCGCTTGTTAGTTTGTCAGTTTTTACATCGAAAATGGATAATTTAACAATGGATGAGAGAATTGAAATGCGGGCACTCCAAGGGTTAACAATGCCGGGACTCGAGGTTCGGATTGTTAAAGAGGGTAAAGAAGTGGCTTGGGATGGCAAAACAATGGGCGAATTAACGATCAAAGGTCCTTGGGTTGCGAGTGAGTACTATAAAGATGGTGGAACTGCTATAGCCTTTCAAGACGGATGGTTCCATACTGGAGACATCGCAGTAATCACAGAAGACGGTTACCTCAAGTTGGTGGATCGCACGGCTGACTTGATTAAAAGTGGCGGTGAATGGATTTCATCCGTTGATCTTGAAAACGCGCTGATGACCCATGAAGCTGTATTCGAGGCGGCGGTGATTGCGGTGCCACACGAAAAATGGTTGGAGCGTCCGCTTGCTTGTGTTGTTTTACATGAGGGACAAAAAGCAGACGAAGAAATGAAGAAGCGATTACTAAGCTATCTTGAAAATCAATTTGCAAAATGGTGGGTTCCGGACGACGTTATTTTCATGAATGAGATACCGAAAACATCTGTAGGTAAGTTCTTGAAAAGAGCTTTGCGTGATCAATTGACTGTGAATCTCGAAGAAGAATGAATGTGGGCCATCCGGTAAATATCGGATGGCTATATTTTTGTTGACATGGTCAGTGTGGATAACTTTTTCCGAAAGTAAAGATTTAATCAAATAGTTCTGTGGATAAGAAATAATTTTCTGAAATTATCAACAATTTCATTAAGTTATCCACTTCAAATGAGGATAACTTAATAAAAAACAAAGATATCCACATTTTAAAAGTATGTTTTTAAAATCAAGGCATGAAATAGGAGATATTCGAATTAGGGAGCAGTGATGTGTTTAAATCAGGAACTTTGGGCATTAGATGAAGAACTTCTGAAATTGAGTAGCGAAATTATTTCAAACAAACTATCTATCAATGGTAATAGAAAGTCCATAAAAAAATTCGTTGATACCGTTAAAATCGAATGCAGAAAAAATGAACTCATAATCGTACCTCTTCTTGCGTAAAATACATTACAGAAAACGAAACTTCTAGTCGTGCTGAATCGTCCTTTCTGCTGTCGAACTCTATTTGCATAGAGGGCCCATATTTAGTAAAGTAATAGATGGCGGTGGAGCAGCATGGAAAATTGGATTACTGAATTTATGAGCCAGTTTGGTTATTTTGGCGTGTTTTTATTAATTATGATTGAGAATATCTTCCCACCTATACCATCTGAAGTTATTTTAACGTTTGGTGGTTTCATGACGACGTATTCAGATATGACGCAGGTGGGTGTCATCATTACCGCGACAGCTGGATCGGTTGTTGGCGCGATGATTTTGTATAGTATCGGGTCATTTCTCGATGTGCCACGTCTTGAGAAGATTGTCGATCGATGGGGATCTATTTTGCGTCTTACTCAAAAAGACATTCACAGGGCGGACGCATGGTTCGACAAATACGGTCCTTGGACAGTACTGCTTTGTCGTCTTGTCCCACTGATTCGGAGCCTTATTTCGATTCCGGCAGGTATGTCGGGTATGAATTTCCCACTATTCATTCTGCTAACAACAATCGGCAGCTTGATTTGGAATGCAACACTCGTTTCCATCGGCGCGGCAGTCGGTGATAATTGGGAGTCAATCGTCCACTACATGGATATTTATTCGAACGTGGCGTATGTATTAATAGGAATTGGCGGTATAGCGGTATGTATTTGGTACATTCGCTACCGTAGAAAGAGAGTGTAACTAACCTATGGAATTATTTGATTTGATCAAAGCGTTAATACTTGGATTCGTTGAAGGGATGACGGAGTTTGCACCGGTGTCATCGACAGGTCACTTGATTATTGTCGATGATATGTGGCTGAAAACAACTGAGTTTTTGGGTGATCGTTCGGCATTCACATTTAAGATAGTTATTCAATTGGGTTCAATCTTAGCCGTTGTTATCGTTTTCTGGAAGCGCCTATTCAGCTTGGTGGGTCTTTATAAAATTGAAGGTCAAAAAATGAATTCTAGCTTCAACTTAGCACACGTCATTGTTGGCATGTTGCCAGCGGTTATTGTTGGATTTGCACTCAAAGATTATATAGATTTAAAGCTATCGGGTGTTGAAACAGTTATTTTTGCGCTAGTCGCCGGTTCAATTCTTATGATTATCGCGGATAAGTTCGGACCGAAAAAACCGTGGGTGAACACATTGGACCAGATAACATACAAGCAGGCATTCACGGTTGGACTTGTTCAGTGTCTGTCCCTATGGCCAGGATTTTCGCGCTCGGGCGCAACGATTTCGGGTGGCGTGTTGTTCGGCATGAACCATAAGACAGCAGCTGATTTTACATTCATCATGGCGGTTCCTATCATGATGGGCGCGAGTCTGGTGTCCATATTGAAAAACTGGGAGCATTTATCAGTTGATGATTTGTCGTTTTACATCGTTGGTTTCATCAGTGCATTTGTTTTCGCACTAATCTCGATTCGTTTCTTCTTGAAGCTTATCTCACACGTCAAGCTGGTGCCTTTCGCTATTTACCGACTTGTATTGGCGGCAGTGTTAGCGGTTATTGTGTTTTTATAAGAAATTGAAACGACTCCTGCACATTGTTGCGCAGGAGTCGTTTTGCTTTTTTGTTAACAATGTCTGCCTTAATCAGTTAAAATGGGATTAGATGTTATTAAGCAAATAGACTCCTTTACAATTCCGAAAAGACTAATCGAAAACGGTAGTGTTGCTGCTGTTCCTGGAAGAACCTCATCGAATATGGAGAAGGATATATTCGAATTACTTATACCTACGCACTGCTTTTCCTTGAAACGAAACTGAATCTTTCAGAGAGACTTTTATCATAACTGTACTATATTTCACTTATGGGAGGTTTGAGAATGGAACACCGTCTTTGGGATACACCTTCTACTCTTCGTGAGTTGTTGTGTGAACTCGTTAGCTGGGATAGCCGCACGTTAACAGAGGGAGAGACTACATTTGCTCCGAAGTTAGTGTCGAAATTAAATGAATTGGAGTACTTTCAAGATAATCCAGACAAGATAGCCCTTCACGATGCGGGCCTTGGTCGTCAAAATGTCACTGCTTTGTACAAACATCCAAAAGCGACTGAAACAATAGTTCTTCTAAGCCACTTCGATACCGTCTGGACGGAAGAATATGGTGTGTTAGAACCTTTTGCGATTTATCCCGAGATGCTGACAAAAATGCTATCAGAACCTAAGCATAATGCGGATCTACCGGAAGTTGCCCGCGATGATCTAAAGACCGGGAAATATCTATTCGGCCGCGGTACGATGGATATGAAAATGGGACTAGCGCTTCATATGCAGCTTATCGAAAAAGCGAGTGTAGAACAATGGCCAATCAATCTGTTAGTGGCGACTGTTGCTGATGAAGAAGTGAACTCAGCGGGCATGCGTTCCGCTGTCAAAGAACTTGTCCGCATTCGTGAGGAACAAGGCTTAACCTATAAACTGTTTTTAAACAGTGAACCATCATTTTCACAGAGTCCGACGGATATCGAAGAATACATTTACTCAGGAACAATCGGTAAAATTATGCCAGCTGCCTTATTTTATGGAAAAGAAACACATGTCGGAGAGCCACTAAAAGGGATAACCGCGAACTATATTGCATCATTTCTTACACAGCGCATGGAGTGGAATGAATTGTTCCGTGAAACGGATCTTGGTGAAACTACGCCGTTACCGGTTTCATTGCAACAAAAGGATTTGAAATTGCAATATTCAACGCAAACGCCTTATCGTGCAGTTGCGCTTTACAATGTCTTTTTGTTTAAGCGCACGGCCACTGAAGTAATGGAGTTGTTTGAGCAAGTGGCATCTGAAGCGATGGATGCTTGCAATGACGGATATAAGCTCATTTGTAATCGTGAACAAGTGACGGGTGTCGGGGAAGTGAAAGTGTTGCGCTACGAGCAGCTGCTGGAATACTCGGTTCAAAAGTTAGGGTTTGAAGAAATTGAACGCTTGAAGCAAGAGTCGCTCGATAACGCCGATTGGGATGATCGTGAAAAGTCACTGCGCATCGTCGATAATCTGATGATCCAATGTCAAGAACTTGCACCAGCTACTGTGCTTCTTTACGCACCGCCTTATTATCCGGCTGTAAACTCGTCGAATGATCCGCTTGTAAAACATTCAATTGAATTAATGAAAGAGACTGCTGGGAAATTAGGTAATAAAATTGGTCAAATGCATTACTTCAATGGTATCTGTGACTTGAGCTATGTCAACTACGATGACATAGAAAACGGCTGGAGTGCATTTGAAAGCAACACACCAGTATGGGGTGATACGTACAGCATTCCCTTTACTGAGATGGCTCAATTGAAAGCACCCGTGCTCAACGTAGGGCCATTCGGGAAAGATGCTCACCAACGTACTGAACGATTACACATAGACAGTGCTTTTGTCGAAATGCCTGTTATGTTAGAAACCCTTGTAAAGAGTATGTGTATCGTCGAAGGCGAATTGGACGCTGTCTAATGATTATGGAAAACGGAGACACTCGGAATTGGCGAGAGTCTCCGCTTTTTGCGTAAGTCTGTTAAAATGAAAGGAAAACGGTAGGTGGGCTAAATGACTGAGCAGATTTTGATTATCGAGGACGAAGAAAACATCGCACGCGTCCTGCAGCTAGAACTCGAGTTCGAAGGGTATGGGACGGGTATTGCGCATACAGGACCAGACGGGCTTATTAAGTACCGCGAACAACAGTGGGATCTTGTTCTACTAGACCTCATGTTACCTGGATTGAATGGACTTGACGTGTTACGGAGGATCCGCGCAACGGAAACAGACACGCCTGTCATATTGCTGACAGCGAAAAACGACGTTAAAGATAAGGTAGCGGGTCTTGACCTTGGTGCAAATGACTATGTGACGAAGCCTTTCGAAATCGATGAATTGCTCGCAAGGATTCGGTCGGCGCTCAGATTCTCGAAACCTGCAGAACTCTTAGTGAAGGAAGACGAATACCTTCTAGAGTTCTCTGGTTTGTCACTTCACGAACAAACACGTGAAGTGAAACGAAACGGTCGTTCCATCGAATTGACACCACGGGAGTACGATCTTCTACTTCATCTCCTAAAGCACCCAAACCAAGTGCTGTCACGCGAACAGTTGCTAGATGCTGTTTGGGGATACGATTATTACGGCGAAACAAATGTCGTTGATGTCTATATCCGATATGTCCGAAAGAAAATTGAAATAGGAGAAAAAAGCACACTTATCCAAACGGTACGGGGTGTTGGTTATGTTTTAAAGGAGCAGGTCAATGAAGCTTAAAACGAAAATCCACCTTTTATCCACATTGCTAATGCTCGTCATCTTAACGTTGACAAACATAGGTGTTTATTTTGTGTATGAAAAAATGGCGTTTGACACGGAATATAGTCAGCTGAAGGCCCAATCTGTAGATCTTATTGGTTCTCTCAGCCTGATGACCGGACAAAATGATCCAGCTACGGTGCTCCATACCTACAGGCCGCCGAATGGTGCGGTCCGTATTTTGGATCCAGCGGGTAAGGTGAAAGTGGAGTCCTCATCGGCGGAAGGGATTAAGAGTTACCAACCTGAAATAAAGCCCGGCGAACGCTACTCAATCGGTGAATTTGATAATACACCGATACTTACAATGCGTGAGCCAGTCATTTGGACAGACGGAAAAGTGGTTGAACTGCAAATGATTCAACTGCTTAGCGATGTAAAATATAATTTAAGTCTGCTCAAGTTGATTCTCCTCGGAGTAACCTTTATCGCGATGATTCCGATTACGCTTTCGAGCGCTGCGCTTGGGCGTATTGTGATACAACCCATTGATAATCTTATTAAAACAATGTCGCAAAGCCGGCAAACAGGGACATATGAAAAAATTGAGGTATCGGCTGAAGGAAAAGACGAAATGGCACAGATGGGTCGCGAGTTTAATGACATGATGGAGCAGCTTGAGGGCAACTACAAAAAGCAGGAGCAATTCGTTTCCAACGCTTCGCATGAATTAAAAACGCCACTCACCGTTATAGAAAGCTATGCACGACTCCTATCACGCCGCGGGTTTGAAAACCGTTCGGTAGCAGAAGAGGCAGTTGGGGCAATCCTCAGCGAATCTATTCGGATGAAGGACATGATTGAGCAGATGCTTCAACTGGCAAGAAGCCATGAACAATCCGAATTTAACTTTGCGGAAACTGATATTCATGCGTTAGTCAACAAGACCTTGCAGCCAATGCGCCAAGCATATGCGAGGGATTTTATCATGGAAGAGAGCGGTTCTTCGGTTGCAGTGACAGATGATGAAAAGCTCAGGCAGCTCTTATTCATTCTTCTGGATAACGCACGGAAATACAGTGAACGAGAAATCAAAACAACGATTACTGAAACTGAAACAGCTATTTCCATTACTGTCATTGATTATGGAAATGGCATTTCTGAGGAAGCTCTCCCGCATCTTTTCGATCGTTTCTATCGGGTTCATGAAGACCGAAACCGAAAAACTGGTGGAACCGGACTCGGACTGGCAATCGCCAAAGAACTTGCAGATGGTCTTGGTGCAGAACTGAAAGTCGAGAGCATCGTTGGAATGGGAACGACCTTTCGAATCACCATTCCCAAAAAACGGATTCTCACCGATTTTTAATGTTCTCGTCGTATGATAAACGAGAGGAGGCAACTAGTATGCACTTTTTGAAAAAGCCTTGGTTCATTCCCATCTTGTTAACCTTAGTCATTCTAATGGCGGGCGGATTATATATAGGAAGTTTAATTACCAAGAAAGAACCGATAGCGGCTGATGATATCCGAATTCATCTTGAGAATATATATGGTGGAACTGTCGAACAGATTGCCATTGACGGCGGTGTATATAAAGCGGAAATGAACCGAAGCGGAGCGTCTTATACAGCTGAAATCGACGCAACGACGGGAAGTGTTATTTCACTCCTTCAGAATTCTGAAATGAAGGAAGAGATTCCGCAAGTGATTTCCGAGACTGAGGTGGAGGAAATTATTGCAAGGGGCTATGACGGGGAAGTTGAACGGATTTCATTGAATACAAGCTCTGAAGCTCCGGTTTACGACGTGAAGCTGTCGAAAGACCCGAAGTTTACAAAAGTGACAATCGACGCAATCACTGGTAAAACAATCTCAGAAGTTGTAAAGAAAACGACAGGAGAAAATGCACTTATTACAAATGAGCAGGCGATTGCAATTGTGCGTGGACAACTTAAAGGTGAAATAGATGATGTATCGTATGAAAAATCGGACGAAGGTGGCTTTTATCTAATCGAAATCGAAGCAACTGACGGTCGGGATGGCACTTTCCAAGTTCATGCCATTTCCGGAAAAATAATGTCCGTCACATGGGATGATTGACTCTCATCATATTCTAATAATCCTCACAATGTCTTCTCATCTTCGTCGAGTAATATGAAGGTAATAACAAAAGGAGGAGATACAAGATGAAGAAATGGTTAGCTATTCCGGCTTTGGCCGGTGCACTAGTACTAGTCGTAGGTGGAGTTGCAATGGCAGGAAACCCGGGAGAAGGTTTGAAGGTCGTATCGAAAGATTTATTGTCGGTTGCGGAAGCAGAATCGATTGCGGTGAAATCAGTTGGCGGTAAAGTGACAGAAGTAGAATTGGATCGTGAAAAGTCAAGGGCTATCTACGAAGTCGAGGTAAGATCGAACGGTATTGAATATGATCTTGATATCGATGCAAAAACAGGTAAAGTTTTGCGTACAGAAAAAGATGATTATGATAATGACGACTTTGATGACGATGATTATGACAATAAAGTCAGCGGTTCTGATAGTAAATTCATAACAGAAAAAGCTGCTATCGAAATTGCGATGAAACAAGCAAAAGGGACAGTAACAGAAATTGAACTGGATGAAGATGATGATCGTGTCATCTATGAAATCGAAATTGAAGATGGCAAATATGACTATGATTTCGACATCGATGCAATTTCAGGTGAAGTACTGAAGTTTGAAAAAGACCGCGATGACGATTGAAGTAAAAAGGGCTGTTCTTGAACAGCCCTTTTACTATGGAGA
The DNA here is from genome assembly GCF_057669665.1 of Sporosarcina sp. Y1004. Classification (NCBI taxonomy): domain Bacteria; kingdom Bacillati; phylum Bacillota; class Bacilli; order Caryophanales; family Caryophanaceae; genus Sporosarcina; species Sporosarcina sp. Y1004. The sequence goes on from NZ_JBYHFQ010000008.1 coordinate 125,492, forward strand.
AAAACGAATCTTCCTTGTTTACAATTTGCGTACTTTGTTTACACTTTGTGTACTTTGTGTACAAAATGTATGTTGTGTTTACACTTTGTATACTTTGCCAACTTCAGCGAGTTCAGTAGACCCATCATATACAGCAACAGCCGCTTCAAGGATCTCATTGATATTCCCGTGTAATGGCAAGTGGGTCAGCACGAGTTGCTTTGCTTCCGCCAGTTTCGCGAGCTTTCCTGCTTCACTGCCTGTCATATGTCCCGGTGCCTTACCGAGGTGTTCTTCATACAAATTCGCCTCGCTAATTAACAAATCCGTCCCGCGTGAGAATTCAACAAGTTCATCGCGCCATTCTGTATCTGCGGTGAGTACGATGGAACAATCGCCCACACTGAATTTCATCGCCAGGCAATGGACGGGGTGTATGGTACGACAAAAAGACACTTCAAATGGACCGATTTGAACAATATCATCTTCCGAAATACCAATGCCTACTGTCTGACCTTTGTATGAAAGTTTCTCGAAATTCTCTTGATCCAATATGTGTCCGTAAATCGGTAATGGGGACGCTTGATGGCCCAGATAGAAATTAATGATTCTGCTGAATTGCAGGCTTCCGACATCGGCAATATGATCCGCATGATAATGGCTGATGACAACTGCATCTAGTTTTCCCAAAGGTAAATAATTTTGCAATGAGGAAAGTACGCCGCTACCACAATCAATGAGGCAATGAAAACCATCATGTTCGATTAAAAAAGAAGATGTTGCGCTATTTGCTTTTGGATATCCGCCCCAGATGCCGATTGGTATAATCTTCATTTAAAGTGTCCTCTTAATTACTTTGGCTAAGAAAACAAATTCAATATTTTCACGAATCGTTTCTAGTTTATATTGTTCATAGCCTAGTGATTTATACAGATGAATATTGCTTAAACTCTGTGATCCAGTATATAAATCAAAACGTTCACAAGTAGGAAAATAGTCTTCAAGCCCAAGCATTAACTTTTTGGCGATACCCTTGTTTTGATGATCAGGGTGAACCATCAATCTTTGTACATAAACAGTACCTTCTTTTTCGTCTCCCCTAACAGAACCAACTATTTCACCGTCCACGACAGCTTTTAATATGGTTTTTTTCTTGAAATCTTCCCTTGTTTCATCAATTTTTTCTATGAGCGGAGCGATTTGATAGTTATTATACATTTCGGCTTCTCTCAAATAAGCTACTTTTTGAATGTCTAAAATGGTTTGTGCATCGTCTGTTGTTGCTTTTACAATATTCATAAACGTTAATTCCCCTCTTAGTGAATTTTTTGAGTATAAAATAGAGTGTAATTGCAATTCAATTATGGCGGTTGCTGCTGATTTCATCATAGCAGAAGTTGACAGAGCGGTAGGATTTGGAGAGCCGTCAAAAGAAGAAATCTTTAAAAACCGCCTGAATCCGAACCGCGTGTCGACTAATCATATATGCTGTAATACGCGTCTTGTGCCGGTGATAACTATAACAACACATTAATATAATAAAAAACGCACCCCTTATCTAGTATAAGAGGTGCGTTCCTAGTTTATTTCTTTTCAATTAAACCTGCTTCAATAAGGAATTCTTCTGCGACTTTTTCAACCATCATGCCGTCATTATCGACTTTTCCATTCATCTTCTGCATTGTATCTTCGTTGATCGTACCTTCAAGCGATTTGAGTATTTCTTCAATTTCAGGATACTCTTTAAGTGCTTCTTTCCTTACAAGCGGGAGCGCATGGTACGGTGGGAAGAAAGATTGGTCATCTTCCAGTACACGCAGGTCGTACATTTGTAACTGTCCGTCGGTTGTATACGAGTTAATAACGTCTACTTCACCGGCGTTAATAGAACGGTACATAATACCATGGTCCATCCCTTTAACTTCTTTAAAGTCAAGATCATATGCTTTTTGGAATCCAGGCAGTCCATCCGGTCGGTCGATGAATTCGAATACCGCGCCTAATGTGAAGTCCTTCGAAACTTTAGCAAAGTCACTGAATGTCACTAGGTTGAGTTCTTCTGCTACTGGCTCGTCCACTGCGAGTGTATACGTATTGTTGAAGCCGAATGTGTTGAAAGCAATCATGCCATCCTTATCAACGAGCCGTTTCGTGGCAGCTAACGTTTCATCCGCCGTCCCAGGTTCTTCATGATAATAGGTAAGGACAATTGTCCCCGTATAGTCGGGTATAACGTCGATAAGACCGTCTAACATGGCTTTCCACACGACGCTGGACCCGCCGAGGTTTTCTTTATAAAGGACGTCAATATCTGTTTTGTTTTCAATCAATTGCCCCATCACGTGTGACAATATGATACTTTCCGTATTGTTACGAGAACCAAGTGTCAGAGAATCTTTTTCGATGAAAATACATCCTGACAGCAGGCTTGCAACAAGTATTGATGAAATTATTAATTTGAATTTATTTTTCATTCTTACTTCAATCCTTTCGGCGTCGTCCAACGTTCAATTCCACCGAAGAGCGTTTCCAGGATAATCGCTAAGATTGCCGCTGGTATTGCCCCAAGTAAGATCAGACCGTCAATTCCACGTGTGATACCGAGGAAGATGAAATCACCCAGTCCGCCTGCTCCAATGAAGGCTGCAAGTGTCGCTGTACCGACATTAATAACGGCAGCTGTACGTATACCAGCCATAATGACAGGAATCGCAAGTGGCAGCTCCACTTTAAACAGGATTTGCATGCTAGTCATACCCATCCCTTTTGCTGCTTCAGTGGTAGCTTTATCGACGTCTTTAATACCTGTGTAGGTATTGCGAATGATTGGTAGTAATGAATATAGGAATAACGCAGCAATAGCCGTTTTCACACCGATACCGAAAATTGGGATCATGAAACCGAGCAACGCAAGACTTGGAATCGTCTGCATGACGCCTGCGCCGCCAAGTACAACTGTCGTGAGCTTCGGAACGCGTGTAATCAAAATACCGAGAAAAACACCGAGGACAATGGCAATAAGCATTGAGAAGAAGACGAGTTGAATATGGACGGATGTCGCTTCAAGTACTTCTTTCCACCGCATCTGTGTTTGTTCAACGAGTTGTTGCCAAATATTTAAGTTATTCATTGATTATCCCCCATTTCTGTCCACTGACTGGACATGGCGGATAACAGCGAACCACGTGTAACGACGCCAACTAATTTTTGTGATTTATCGACAATCGGGATTATGCCGTAAGGTGCTTCATCCATCATGACAATGGCATCTTTAGCCGTTGCGGTATCATAAAGGAATGGTTCCCGGTTCACCATGATTTCTTCGATTGTTTTGATGTCATCTAATTTTCTTATAACGTCATATGCGGACACGATTCCAATTAATTTCTTGTCATCATCGACCACAATAATGTTCGTAATTTTTCGCTTGCGGATAAACGAAAGCGCCTTCTCTGGCGACCATTGAGGAAGGGCAGTGAAAACTGATTCTGACATGATGTCAGTAACTGGCATGAGTCCAGGATTTTGGATAATCCGATGTTTTCCTATGAACTCTTCTACAAAGCCGTGGGCTGGATCGTGAAGTAATTTCTCTGGGGTGTCCAACTGTAGTAGTTTTCCGTCTTTCATGATGGCAATGCGATCGCCCATTTTCAGCGCTTCATCCATATCATGTGTTACGAAGACAATCGTCTTTTTAAGTTTTTTGTGTAATGACAGTAATTCGTTTTGAAGCTGTTCGCGTGTAAGTGGATCTAGTGCGCTGAACGGTTCATCCATTAAGATTACATCTGGATCTGCTGCTAACGCTCTTGCAATACCAATACGCTGCTGCTGACCGCCTGATAGTTCTTTTGGATAACGACCCGCATAAACCTCAGGATCTAGACCGACCAATTCAAGAAGTTCATTGACTCGAGCTTTAATTTCTTTGTCATTCCAACCTTTCAGCTGTGGTACAATTGCGATATTTTTTTCGATTGTATAGTGGGGGAAAAGTCCGATTTGCTGAATGACATACCCGATGTTTCGGCGTAATTCAGAGGCATTGTAGGAGTTTGTATCCTTGCCGTTAATAGTGATTTTACCACTTGTGTGGGGCTCCATCCGGTTAATCATTTTCATAGTTGTCGATTTCCCTGAACCACTTGGTCCAATGAGGACGAGTAATTCGCCTGCTGGAATATCGAAATTGACAGATTTTACTGCTTGAAATCCGCCATCATACACTTTGCTTACATTTTCAAATTTGAGCATGTTTACCTCCTGTGGTTTTTTACAACAAAATTATTTCCGAATTATAGATGAAAAAATCAAACGGAGTTAAAAAAAAGCAGACAATTTGCACTCCCGATAACGTTCGGGGCGATGTCTCTTTCAATCAGCATAACATATTCTAGTCGGTTTTTCAGAATTATTTTGCTTATTGCTCCTAAAATGTCCAAATTGCCTGTTTGTTATTCAGTCCTTTACAATGGAATAATAGAAGGGAAGTGCATTGGAAATGGATATGACAATCTACGTTGTTGAGGACGATCTAGCAATTTTTAATTCATTGACAGAACGACTGAGTCAGTGGTCTTTCAGTGTAAAGGGTCCGGCAGATTTTCATAATGTAATCCGATGTACGTGGTTATGGCCATGAATATAGGTGCGGATGATTACATTCAGAAACCATTTCATTCAGATGTTTTGCTGGCAAAAATTCAGGCACTCCTCAGACGGATATATGCGTACGGAGAATTAGCGCCGGATGTGCTTGAATGGAACGGAGCGATGATTGATATGAAGTAGTATCAGAAAGAGTTGCTTAGGTTAAAAAACGCCAGGAATCCAAATTGATTCCTGGCGTTTTTAATTTTGATAGGCAGAGCTTTTATAATCGGGGTACTGTCATTCGGGAATTGGCAAGTACATTGTCGCGATTTCAGAAATTGCTTCTGCAGTCGCCGGCATTAGTGGGTAGTAACCATTTTTAACCATATACTGCCAAATATCATAAGCATGACTATTACTATTCATGAAAGCATTCTCTAAAAAATGTCTTAAATCAGGATTCGCGCACTCGAGGGTCGCCGCGCCGTAATTTTTGGCTGAGCTTTTTTGATTGAGTAAATAGGCAGCGGCGATTTCCCGGTCGTTGTGGGTTTGAATGGATGTTCTCGGTTGTTCCGGTTGAAGCGGGACGGGTGCTTTTGTGAAATCCTGGAGTGTCGGATTTAAATCATCGGGCCTGAACTTACTGATATCTGGCGTTGTCTCGCTTTGCACAAACTCCACTTTCAAATTATAGTCTTTTACATGTTGCGGAAAGTGACGAGTCAATAGTTCTTTTAGTTCTGGATCTTGGGCCTGGTTAATAAATCCGCTCATACATGTAACAGTGTTGAAGCATCCTAAAATCAATTCACTTAACTCGAATAACTCATGTGATGCCAATTTCATTCTTTTTCCTCCTCGAATCTCATTCTCCGCACGACATTATCCTTTGCAATAAGGGCAAGTATATACGGTTTTTAAAAAAGGGTAATACTAGAAATTGCTTTTATATTAGTAATCCAGAAAATTTACTTTTACTGGTATAAAAAGTGCGGATTGCACCACAATAGGGACGATTCAGAGTAATTAGGAGGCGAAGTTGTGGACAATAATCTATCTTATGGGGCCGATTACAAACTAATCCCAGTAACATCGGTAGAAAGTGGAACTGGAAAAGAGGTCCTTCCGGATTTGTACAGTCATACTGTTCAAATCGTAAATATTAGTTTGGTTGGGCTTCCTGACGCGAATGATTTCGTGTTAGTTGATGCAGGCATGCCCCACTCCGCGAATGAAATCTTCTCTGTTATTGAAGAACGTTTTGGTAAAGATAGTCGACCCAAGGCAATTATTTTAACCCATGGTCATTTTGATCACGTCGGTGCGATTATAGAATTAGTCCAACGCTGGGGTGTGACCGTTTACGCCCATGAATTGGAAATTCCTTTCCTGACGGGTAAAACGAGTTATCCCAAGCCGGATCCGACCGTAGAAGGCGGTATGGTTGCTAAAATGTCGCCCACGTTCCCAGTTGAGCCAATTAACTTAGGGAATCATGTATTGCCATTACCTGAAGACGGTAGTGTTCCTTACATGCCAGGCTTTCGTTGGATTCATACGCCAGGACACTCATTGGGGCATGTGTCACTGTTTAGAGAAGAGGATAGAGCTTTAATTGTAGGTGATGCCTTTGTTACGGTTAAACAGGAATATCTTTATAAAGTGTTAACGCAAGAGCAGGAAATTAGCGGTCCTCCCAGGTATCTGACGACAGATTGGAAAGCCGCCAGGGAATCAGTGGAAAAACTGGAAGGCTTAAAACCTGCTGTTGCAGTAACGGGACATGGGTTACCGATGGCTGGCGACTTGTTGGCGGACAATTTACGGAAGCTTGTAGAAGAGTTTGACCGTATCGCGATACCTGACTATGGAAAATATGTTGATAAAAATCTTTAGTGACTCAACCTAGCTTACCTTAGAAATAGCCTATAAGTATTGGAATAATTCAATTCAGATTGGAGGTACGTAACTGGTGAAAACGATTACAGCACTGATAATTAAATTTATAATGATTACAGTTGTGTTATGGATTGTTTTGGGGCTTTATGGTGTTTCATTTGGAGATATTATGCTCACAAGTGTTTTAGTGACAGGTGTTTCATTTCTCGGAGACATGTTTATATTGCCCCGTATTAAAAATATAGGTGCCACAATAGCCGATTTTATTTTGGCGCTCGTTATGATCTGGTTGGTGGGTATCTATTTTTACGAACAGCCCATCCAATTAGGCATGGCGGCTTTACTATCCGCGATTATTATTGCTGCGGGGGAATTTGTATTTCATAAATATTTACAAAATCAGGTTCTCACTGATGACAAAGTGGCTCCTGAAAAAAATGATATTTCTTACCAAAAAGGTAATATGCAGACTGAATTTGGATCGGAAGTTGATATCAAGAAGCCGGAAGAGGATAAGCCGACAGACAAGAATCATAAGCAAAGACCGAAAAAACGGAGAAAGAAAAATCCTTATTAAAGTGGCTCCTCATGATGAAAACACCAGATTTCCAAAAGGGTCTGGTGTTTTTTTGATTTTATCGAATTGCCTTTGGTGATCTCATCTCACAAAACCATCCCCGTCCTCAAAGAAAAGAAGGAGTGCTTTCGAACTGACGGGAAATGTGACATAGTAATTCATACCAATCAAACTTAGGGAAACACTGTAACCGGATTGACTCCGATTGTTTCACTGAATAGTAACAAACCTGAGATAAATACGACTGCACCTGTATCAACAAGCACTTTGCCCTGCAAAAGGCACTCCCCATAAGAACCATTGGATGTAGGAAATGGATTGGCTCGACGTGCTTTCAAGCAAGCCGATACCGATCAGATGCGATCCCGCAGCAATTAAATTGGCGGATGTGCTCATTAATATAATGACAGGCGCAAATCATCAAACTGCTTATTGCCTATTGAATTTCAAAACACAACATGTTAGGGTGTAATAAGAGTTCGAGACACTACATATAGTATTTAACGATGGAATGGTACCGATATCGGTTTAAAAGGGAATCCGGAAAATCCGGAGCTGTCCCCGCAACTGTAAGCGCAGACGACCGCCGAAAGAGCCACTGTGGAGAAATTTCATGGGAAGGCTGGGCAGGAAGAGTGAAGCGTGAGCCAGGAGACCTGCCTTCCATCGTCAAGCGACACTTTCTTCGGGGGTTGAGAGGTGGAAGCGAACGGGATACCGTCCGTCTACCGTCTACCTTCTATACTCGGAGATTAGTAGCGTGTGGTCCCATTCTGTTTCCTATAAAAAACCCATGAGCGATGGCTCTACCGAAAAGGTGGAGCTATCGTTTTTTTGTGTCTATACAATCATGAAAGGAGACAATAATGATGACAACTAAAGTGATGAGAACCGATATGGACAGGCTACTTGATGAGTTACAAAATGAGTTTGGAAGAGAGGAATTATGGCCATTGCTTATCGCAAGTGAGCGATGGTACCTGAAATACCCTGAGGGGGCTGCATCAGAATGGGCCAAGGCAATGACGTTAGAATCACTTAGCAATATGGACGAGGCATCGTCGTATTGGACGTTCGTAGCTGCACGAATTCATCTGCGTGATGTCTACAACCGTCAGGAACTGCAACGGGGGGCAAAGGTCTACACAGACTTTGCAGGACATGTTGCCCGGCTTGTCGATAAAGGGTTATATACTTCTACGTTAACGCAGAAATATTCAAAAGAAGATCTCATCATTCTGGGTAATCTCATTGAACCGGAACGGGATAAATTATTTACATATATCGGATTAAAAACGCTTATGGACCGATATGCGGCTGTTGATTTTAATAAACAATCAGTTGAACTTCCCCAGGAGCGTTGGCTTATTATTGCGATGACACTGATGCAGGATGAGATGGAGAACCGGCTCGAAAAAGTTGCTGAATCGTATTGGGCTATGAGCAATTTGTATATGACAGTTGCCACACCGACATTGTCGAATGCCGGTAAACCACATGGTCAATTATCGAGTTGTTTCATCGATTCAGTCGATGATTCTTTGCAAGGTATCTACGAAAGTAATACGGACATTGCTAACTTGTCTAAATATGGCGGTGGCATCGGTGTATATATGGGGAAGGTTCGGAGTCGTGGTTCTTCTATCCGCGGATTTAAAGGTGCTTCGAGCGGTGTACTTCCATGGATTAAACAGTTGAACAACACAGCCGTTAGCGTAGATCAATTGGGTCAACGGCAAGGTGCTATCGCTGTCTATCTCGATGTTTGGCACAAAGACATCTTCACGTTCCTAGATCTTAAACTAAATAATGGGGATGAACGGTTGCGTGCGCATGATATTTTCACGGGTGTCTGTCTCCCTGATATCTATATGGAACAAGTCGATGCGCGGGGAGAGTGGCATCTGTTCGATCCGCATGAAGTTCGAACAATCATGGGGTATTCCCTTGAGGACTTCTACGACGAAAAAAGAGGTACAGGCTCATTCCGTGAGAAATACGAAGAGTGCGTCAATCATCCTGAACTGAGTCGAGAAATCGTACCGGCCATCGATCTTATGAAACGAATTATGCGCAGTCAATTGGAAACAGGAACGCCGTACATGTTTTACCGCGATGAAGTAAACCGCGCGAATGCGAACAAGCATGAAGGCATGATTTATTCATCGAATCTTTGTACAGAGATTACTCAAAATATGAGCCCAACTCAATTTGAGTCTGTCACGCTCGAAGACGATATCGTTGTTACGCGTTCCAAACCGGGCGATTTCGTCGTATGTAACTTATCGTCCATCAACCTTGGACGAGCGGTTCCGGCGAGCGTTTTGGAAAGACTCATTACAATCCAAGTGCGCATGCTTGATAACGTCATCGATCTTAACAAAATACCAGTTGTCCAAGCGCAGCGAACGAACGCGCGTTACCGTGGAATCGGTCTCGGTACATTTGGCTGGCATCATTTACTTGCCTTGCAAAACATTCAATGGGAATCAAACGAAGCTGTGGATTACGCAGATAAACTATATGAGAAAATCGCCTTTTTGACGATAAAAGCTTCGATGGAACTGGCTACAGAAAAGGGATCCTACCCGTTATATGAGGGGTCGGACTGGCAGTCAGGAGTCTATTTCGAAAATAAGAAATACGATACGAGGGAATGGCGCGAACTCCGCATTGATGTTGCAACAAATGGTATGCGAAATGGTTACTTGATGGCAATTGCACCAAATAGCTCGACGTCCATCATTGCCGGATCAACTGCTTCAATCGATCCCGTATTCAAACCGTTTTATCATGAGGAAAAGAAAGATTATAAGCTGCCAGTTGTAGCACCTGACCTTAACCACAATACGTACGATGTGTACCGCCGCTCCGCGTATATCGTTGATCAGCGCTGGTCAATCAAACAAAACGCCGCAAGACAGCGTCATATTGACCAAGCAATTTCTTTCAACATCTATGTCCCAAATACAATCCGTGCGTCTGTTCTTCTCGAACTTCATTTACAGGCTTGGAAGTCTGGCATGAAAACAACGTATTATACGCGTTCAACAGCGACGGATATCGAAGAGTGTGAATGGTGTCATTCTTAATCGTTTACGCTACGTGGAGCGGGAATACACAGGAAGTCGCCGAATTAATCCAGGAAACGCTGGCCACTGAAAATCTCGAAGTGACAATGCATCGAATCGGTGGGGGAGTCATTCCGAACCCCAGTGATTTTGATGCGATGCTGCTCGGATCATTCACGTGGGAACAGGGCGCAACGCCTAACGAAGTAAAAGACTTTGTAGCTGACGTGGGGTATAAACCCGATAATGTCTATGTCTTTGGAACGGGTGATACCCAATTCGGCGGCGATGCACTATTTTGCCATGCGGCAGTAAAGTTGGCACGATTTTATGGATCTACATTTAACCCCCTCAAAATCGAGCAAAGTCCGCGCGGTGTACAAGAGAAAAAAGTAATTGAATGGTCGAAGGGAGTCCTGGAACATTGGAAAAACTTAAACGGGTAAAGGTATTGGAACCAATGCATCCCAATAAATCAACAGCTATTTTCGGTGGAAAAGCAAGCGGTATCCTCAACTGGAATGACCTTGCACATCCCCATTTCTATACATTAAGGCAACAAATTCGTTCGCTATTCTGGACGGCGAATGAAGTCGATTTGACGCAAGACGTAAAGCAGTTTTCGACACTGACAAAGCCGGAACAAGATGCATTTCTCAAAATCATTGGCTTACTTGCAACACTTGACGGTCCGCAGACGACAATCGCTTTGAAAATGGCGGATTACACAACCGATCCTTCCGTCAAATCAATCATGGCGACAATTGCCGATCAGGAGAGTGAACACAATCATTCTTACGCTTACGTATTGTCCTCGGTGACTACGTTAAATAAACAGATGGCTTCATTTGAAATGGGCCGCTCAGACGAAGTACTATTGAAGCGCAACGAGCGCATCGTCGAGGTATACAACGATTTCGCAGAGCATCCCACGATTGAATCGGCATTGAAAGCAATGGTCTATACGACGTTACTTGAAGGGTTGTTTTTCTACAGTGGATTCGCATTCTTCTACAATCTCGCGCGCAATCAAAAAATGGTTGGCACATCGACAATGATATCGTACATTAATCGTGATGAACTGCAGCATGGTAAAGCAATCAGCGACATATTTCGTGCGGCACTTGCGGAGAACCCAGTACAAAATACAGATGAATTCACGGCGTGGATTTACGAACAGTTCAAGCACTCAGTCGAGCAGGAAGTTATTTGGAGTCGTTACGTTTTAGTAGACATCGAAGGGATTGACCTTGTAGAAATGGAAGGGTATGTGAAATACCGAGCAAACAAAATGTTACGTATGCTTGGGCTCAGTGAAATTTATCCTGACTTCACGGATAATCCGATGAAGTGGATTCGGGCTTATGTCGATAGTTTTGACGACACCAAAACTGATTTCTTTGAACAATCTTCACGGCAATACGTTAAAACCAGTGATTTGAATGGGTTTGATGATTTGTAATGTAAAAAAGTGTAAATCCGCTATTTTCACGTGATTATTTCCGGCCAGCTTTCAGCGAAATGATTACGACACTTTTACCGAAAAAGGTGGGACAAAAAGTGACTCTGTCACTTCTTGCCCCACCTTTTTCGGTTATCCTATTGTGATTAATCGCCTGTCGCGTACCTACAATACTCAAGTGAAAAATGCAGTTGCTTTTGAAGAACAGAATAGATAACTATCTATAAAAAGTGTAAGTGCCCGAAGATGAAATTTCGGGCACTCTAGCACGATGTATATTGTATTCTCTGCTTTACACTATAAGAAAGTGATACTTCCTAAAATAAAAATAGAGAATTGATAGTAGAAGAATTGAGCGGTCAAAATTGTATCTTTGACCGCTACTCTCCAGGTAAGAAGCGAGCTATTCTTTCGTCCCAAAAAGCTTCAGCACTATCTTGTACTGTGTCTTTGGAGAGCGACGTATGAACAAAAACCATACGATTACCGAAAAAATAAGAAGGGATGCGACGAAGTCGCATCCCTTCTTATCAAGACATCTCGATAATGTTATATAGTTCGTTTAATTCAAAGCGAACCAAAAGCAATTCTACACGTAGTGCCTAGTATGTGGTCAATTAATATACTGGTTATCTTTGGTTAATCAACGTGATTTAGTAACTTATTTCTCCGTTTTTTTATTAAATACAGCTTCATCCACTGACCAAAGCTTGCTTCCGTTTACAGCTAAAAATATCGCAATTACTAAAAATGCAAGGTCGAGTTCGTAGCCAGCCATTTCCGGAGTACCTAAGAATCCAATGGCGAGTTTAGATTTCAGTATTGCTCCAACCATGATTAAAGCGAGCAGTGCAGAAACAATTCTTGTTCCAAGTCCTAAAATGAGTGCAGCACCACCTACCAATTCAACCGAAGCAACAACATACGCTAAAAATCCTGGAATGCCGATACTATCAAACCAACCAACAGTATTTTCGATTCCACCTTGGAATTTAACAAATCCGTGTACAAAGAAGCTTATTCCCAAAACAATTCTTAACAAAAATGTAGTTAAATTTAATTTATTCATCTTTATTTCCCCCTAATTTTTCTTTATCTATTGGATATATTATTGAACCATGCCGTGAAATCATTGAAGTTTTCGTTGGAAACTGTATGACCTTCGGGATATTTGCTAAATGTTGAAGTGGCTCCATTTTGACTGTAAAATGCTTCCGCATCAACGCCCCATTCAAACGGAAGAACTTGATCATGCTTGCCGTGTGAGATGAATGCTGAGACTCCATCAAGTGATTGAATGTCATACTCTTCTTTTACGAAAGCAGGAATATAACCGCTAAGCGCAATGATTCCTTTTATACGATTTCCAAGCTTCAATCCAAGAGTCATGGACAAGATTGCACCTTGACTGAAGCCCATGAAAAAGACCTTACGTGCATCGATTGGGTAGTTTTCTACCGCGTATTCGATGAAGTTTTCAAGTTTATTTACAGCATCGTCAAATGCGTCTCTATGTGGATTCCCGAATCCTTGAATAGTGAAAAATGCATTACCTGGCGGCTGTTGGAGAGGACCCCTTATACTAAAAACAAACAGTTCTTTTTCTATCCCGGAAACGAGAGGCATCATATTTTTTTCATTACTTCCCATACCGTGCAACAAGAAAATGACTGGATATTTCTTTCCATGTTCAATATTCTCAGGGGTACGAAGCTGATAAATTAGCTGATTTTCCATATTATCAAACCCTCCATTTTATATTCTCTTGAAAATAATATATTCATATAAGTGAACATAGATTTTAAAAAAATAGTAAAATTCGCTTTTCAATTGACTTCCGACGGTAAAACGATTTATTGCTATTTGTTTTGTAACGGAATATCTATTGAGTAATTAACCATGCGCGCCACATCACGCATACATTGTTCAATTGATTCATCGTCTCTTACCACTACCAAAGTTAAGTGTGTTGCCAGAACCTATTTCTCCCTTCACCAACAATAAGTATTCTTGTATGGATATTTGTATTTTATAACATAACACCGTTTCACGGAAAACGTCAACAATTTTGTGTTACTATTAGGAATATAAATCAATACTTTTGGAGGGATGGACTTGGAAATTGGCTCAAAAATACGGGATATACGTAAGCGAAAGAAAATAACAATCGCGCAAATGAGCGAGCAAATTGACCTGTCAAAAGGGTTTATCAGTAACATCGAAAACGACAATACCTCGCCCTCCCTTAACACTTTGCAAGCAATTGCTAATTACCTAGAAGTACCGCTGCCCTATTTGCTTCTTGAAAAAAAGCAGCATATGAAAGTCGTTAGAAAAACAGATCGAGTGTATACAACTTTTAACGACATTAAGATAGAACATCTTACTTCCCAAAGCGGTTTGCGGGTGATGCACGTTGAGCTACCGCCAGGTGCATCGACCGGAGATGCGATTGCCCACGAAGGTGAAGAGAGTCATGTCGTCCTAAAGGGCACAGTACTTGCTGAACAAGGCGAAGACTCGGTTATTGCGAAAGAGGGTGACTCATTCAGCTGGAATGCTTGTGTGCCCCACTTTGTTAAAAATATAGGTGAAAAAGAGGCTATCCTGCTGATTGCTGTTTATTCCGAGGATAATAATTTATAAGATGAAAAAATGAGGGCTGTCCTAGCTTTGTTCTAGGGAAAGCTCTTTTCGCTCTAATGTAAAAAGATACGTCTGAATATGTCCATCTCGAAAACAACAACTCATTTGACCGTGTCGGAGCTGCGCTGTAATTTAACTTTACTGAAGCGAGATTGATTGAAGTGCAAAAACCTACCTTTTTGTTGTGACCCCCTAAAGTTAGAGTTTTATATTATGCAGCTAATT
>NZ_JBYHFQ010000009.1:0-134275 GCF_057669665.1 Sporosarcina sp. Y1004
GATTGGCTGAAGCCGTGCCCGCGGAAAGCGTCCGCTCGGAACGGAGATCAACGGCATTGAAGGAAATCGGACTTTTTCAGTGGCTTCAAAGGCATTCCCAAAGCGCGAAGCGTTATACAATCCACACTCAGACCGGCTTACTCTCTCAATAGTAAACACTCCGTCACAGGTGCGGCAAAGGCATTCCCAGAGCGCCGCAGCGCAGTAGAAGGAATTCTTTATTTCATACCATATACAATTTATAAATCCCCTAGATGCTTCCATTTCAATCATGTATACTAGAATAGTATATTAAATGATAAAATCTGACAAAACATCTACTTTTCCCGAAACTATTAAAGAGTTTCATCCGTCTAACTTTCTATACATAGTAAAGGAGTCTTTTCCATGAAAAGAAAGTACCAAAAACGCCGTTCCTCCTGGATCGATGTTACATTTTCAATTATCATCGTTACATTGACTGTGTCTGCCATCTATTTATTTTCCTTGACTACTAAAAATGAAGCTGCCACTCTTCCTGAAAACAAACTTGCTGCAAAACCAACTGAGGTTATTATCGATACAATTGATTCTCACTATGCAGGTATTAAAATAAGTACTGAAACGTCGAATGATCTATATAAGCCGTATGCGATCCAGTATCCACAAAGCTTTCATAGCACATTCAACAATGATATTTCACAATACATAAAAAAAGCTAAACAAAACTATTTGACTACAGATGAGTTAGAAAGTTTAGATCAAGAGCTAGTGACAATCGAATCAGATTCTGAGAGTAAACGGGTTGCCCTCACCTTTGATGATGGACCTGATCCAAAAGTGACAATTCAAATTCTAGATACATTGGATAAATACAATGCCAAAGCAACTTTCTTCATGCTCGGGAGCCAGGTTGAATGCTATCCTGAAATCGCAAAAAAAGTGCAAGAAGCAGGTCATGAACTCGGTAACCATACGTGGAAACATCCTGACTTGACGAAAACGGGAGTCGAAAAAGCACGAAATGAAATCAGTCGTACTTCTTCTATCATTGAGGATGTCACTGGACAAAAAGCGACTGTATTCCGCCCTCCTTATGGTGCGATTAATAAATCAGTCCGCAACCAAACAGATTTACCTGTAATTCTATGGGATATTGATACACTGGACTGGAAACATCGAAATTCGAATTTACTGCTCACACATATCAAAGGTCAAACCAGAAATAGAAGTATAATCCTTATGCACGATATTCACCAATCAACTGCTGATGGACTTGATGCCGTTCTAGCTTACTTGAAAAGCGAAGGATATATATTCGTTAAAACTTCAGAATTATAATTAGGAAGGATTCCCCTGAACTTTTGTTCAGGGATTTTTATTTATCTACCTCTTTGTTCTATACTAAATAGAACAAAGAGGCTATAATTAAATTAAATTAGTTATAAGGAGGGTACCATATGTTCATCCAAATCGAAGCGGATGCGGATAAACCGATATATGCACAATTAGCTTCTCAGCTTATCGAAGCAATTGCACGCGGAACACTTATAGGTGGAGAAACACTCCCCTCTGTACGGACATTAGCCGCCGACCTAGGCATGAATATGCATACTGTCAATAAGGCATACCACGAACTCGAAAAAAAGGGGATAATCCGTATCGTTCCGAAATCTGGAGCTATTGTCAATGAACTCTTGACGAACGATATTAATAAGTTAAACCTTGAGAGAATTACTGAGGAATTCAAACCGATTGTTGCTGAAGCAATCGTGCTCGGGATGAAACCAAAAGACATTAGCAACCTTATTTCATCTATCATTTTAACAATTCAGGAGGTATAAGTATGGTATTACCCTTATTTCTAATCATTATTAGCTTTATTACTATAATGCTGTCTGCTACACCATTTTTATTAAAGCCCTCCGTTGTGTTTGGCGTGACGGTTCCAGAAAGTTTTACAGACGATTCAACGATTATATCCTATAAAAGAATATATGCTGTTAGTATTTTCATTACGGGTTTCATTTCACTTTTCAATTATTACTATTGGGTAAGTAATAGTAATCTATCAGAAGTAACAATTGTCTTAACAGGATTAGCAGTTCAATTTGGACTCCTCTTTTTGAGTATGGGTCTCTACTTTTACTTTCACGCACAAACAACGCGACTTAAACAAAGAAATCAATGGGGCGCAGATTTGAAACAAATTCGAATCGCTGAATTAGCAATTCGGACGAAAGACGAGATGCTTCCTTCTTACGTATATGCAGTACCAATGTTAATTACAGTTGGGCTAATCGCCTACACTGCCACACAATACAACAATATGCCCGACCTGATTCCTACACATTGGGGAGCGAACGGTCAAGCCGATACTTTTAGTGAAAAAACACCTTTTTCAGTAATTGCTTTACTTCTTATATTACTAATAATGCAAGCAATGATGGCTGGTATTAATACATTTACAAAACAATCAGGAATCAGATTAAGTGCAGTAAAAAGGAAAAAATCAAAAGCTCAACAATTATCATTTCGAAAATATACCAGTTGGTTTATATACATGATGACTATTCTCATGACTATTCTTTTCGGATTCATTCAACTTGCTACGATTCATGATGGTCTTGGTGATGCTGCACTAATGCTTGCGTTACCACTCGGCTTTCTCTTAATTACCCTTCTAGCGACAGCCATCTATGCATTTAAAGTTGGACAGAGCGGCTCCCGGATTGAAGTAGAATTAGAGGACGAAACGATTACCGGTATTACAGATGTCGATGATGATGAGCATTGGAAATTCGGAATCTTTTATGTGAATCGAAATGACCCTTCCGTTTTTGTAGAGAAAAGATTCGGTATCGGATGGTCGATTAACTTTGGGAATCCAATTGGATATGTAATCTTGTTCGTTCCCCTACTGCTCATTTTAGCTATCTCCTTTCTTTTGTGATTTAAATTCCTTTTTTTTCGATTACAATTAATTAATGCAAACAAAAAACGCTGAAAAACTACTTTCAGCGTTTTTTATATTGTTCCAGCACAACAACCAGCAGTAAATCGACTAAGCTATTCATAGATTTCGACGTGTCGGATGTGAGATCACTTGAAGAACATCATACTTCTAAAGATTTCAAACCATTAAAGCTCAATCACACTTTTCAGTTTCAGAATAAGGCCATCCCATCCACCTGACATACGTGAACGTACCTCTGCATGGTCCTCGCCAAACTCTGTCTGTTTGCTTTCTTCCCATCCCGCATGGACTAGAGTTACTTCCGTTTGACTGTCTTTTTCTATCAATTCAAACGTGATAAACCACTCCTCACCCCACTTAAAAGATAAACGGTTGGGTGGATTCACTTCAGTTACTTTACATATTGAATTTCCCCATGGACCCGCTTGTAGGATAAACTCTTTGCCTTCAATCGGTTCCATATCATTCGGCATAAACCAGACACCTATTCCTTCGGATGTCGCGACGTATTTCCAAGCTTTTTCAATAGGTGCATCGATAGTTATGCTCTTTCTTATTTCAGAGAACCGATCATTAATGTTAATTGACATACCAAAAACCTCCTGAATAATAAGTACAACCATTAGGTTCTATATTTAACTATATAGAATCTAATAGTCGCATGTTAAGAATTAATTCTTATAGAGCGCGTGCTCTTTAATATAATGATAGCAAGAATCAGGTAACAGATAACGGGGTTCTCCGTTCATAGAAAATTCATCCCGAATGTAAGTAGAGCTAATTTCCATAGATAGACCTTTATCAAGCAAGTGAAAAGTCTGTCCGTCGTCATTATTTCTTAAGATGGCTGATTTACTGATTGCCTGTAGCATATTTACTCCTTCACGTGCCATTACAATGAATTTATTTTCATTCACAAGTGATTCAGAATGCCCCCATCTACCAGCACCGATATCGACTAGTAAATCCGCTCCCATAACGAAATAAATTTCATCATTTTTATAGAGTTCCTTGAAATAAATAAGTGTTTCATATGTTGTAATTTTCCAGCCCTCTTGTTTCATTTCATAATCATCGGCAATGAATTTATCATTGTTTCGAATTGCCAGTTTAATCATATTCCACCGGTGTTCATCAGCTGTTTTCATTTCTTTGTCTTTTCTTTTATTCGATGAAGGAAGGAATATAACTTTATCCAATTTACAACGGTGAGCAACTGTACTTGCCGTCCACAAATGTACATTCGTAATTGGATCGAAAGACGAACCATAAATACCTATTCTAGCCATATCATTCATCTCCTCAATTCACTCATTTAGCCTTCCCAATATGTTGCAGCCAAGCAGTTGTTTGTTAAATAACCTCTATACCTAAAGTGTTTTGAAAATGCCCTAGTGCCCAGTCATGCCCTGCTGCATTAAAACTTGCAACTCCCTGTTCATGAACAATGATTTTAAACCCTTTGTTGTATGCATCGATCGCTGTGTGAAGAATACAGATATCGGTACAAACGCCCACGAGGTGAACCTCATTGATGCCACGTTCACGTAATTTAATTTCCAAATCTGTCCCTGTAAAAGCAGAGAACCTGGTTTTGTCAATCCATAAAACATGATCTTTGTCTTTAAATTCTTGATAAATATCATTTAATTCACTGTATAGTTCACGTCCCCCTGTACTTATGATGTTATGGGGTGGAAATTGTTTCGTTTCTGGATGATACGGGTCGTTTTCTTTGTGTAAATCGATTGGAAAAACCACCAGCTCTCCAGAATTGATGAATTGCCTTGTTAAACTACAAATATATGGTAATAACTTTTGACCCGATTCACCGCAAGTTAATTTGCCATCGGGTGCAACAAAATCGTTAGTATAATCAATGTTCAGTAATGCTCTTTTCACAAAAAAATCCTCCTCTATATTAACAAAGTCAATAGTAAAATTTAATTTTTGATGTATTTAACATTAAGCGTTGTCATCTATGATTGAAAATGAATTCAGTATTAACGAAATCTTACTAATTTATCTATTACTAGTCAATAAAAAAACCGCACAAGGCGGTTTTTATAATTTGGTGTCAAGTTCTATTCAACTAAAGATACTTGTACTATGAAGCGGCTGTAATCTTGCTTTCGGATCGACGTAAGCTTTTGCATGATTCACTGCGATTGGAGCTTCACCTAGTCCGACAGCAATCAATTTCACTTTGCCATCATAGTTTGTAACATCCCCTGCCGCGTAAATCCCTTCGATGTTGGTCTCCATACGAGAATTAACCATAATTGAGTTACGGTCCATTTCAAGACCCCAATCCTTCAATGGACCAAGAGATGATATATTTCCGTAGTTAACAATTAAATGATCGACGTCAAGATGTTCTTCAGTGCCATCTTTTTCTGCTAAGACTACTTTTTGAACTTTACCATCTTCACCATCAATCAATTTTACCGCTCGAGACGTCTTCACAGTCACTTTGGATTCCATTAACTGATTAACACTCGTTTCGTGTGCTGTAAAGCGTTCACGGCGATGGACGAGTGTCACAGTGGATGCAATGTCTTCCAACATAAGTGACCAATCGACTGCTGAATCCCCGCCTCCGCAAACAAGAACATTTTTATCCTTAAAAATCGTTAAATCTTTAATACTGTAATGAAGGGTATTCCCCTCAAAATGGACTTCTTCGGGAAGACCGATTTTGCGGGGTTGGAAAGCCCCGATTCCTGCTGTCAAAAGGATGGTACGTGTTAAGTGAACACCTTTATCCGTTTTCAGGATGAAGTGATCTCCTTCACGCGTCGCTGATAAAGCAGTTTCGCCAAGTAGGATTTCAGGTTTCGCATAATGTGCTTGTGTAACAAGATTAGCGACAAAGTCCTTTGCAAGAATTTTTGGAAATCCGCCCACATCATATATATCTTTATCAGGATACAATTCAATCAACTGACCACCAAGCTGTGGCAAACTATCTATGATTTTCACCGACATTTCCCGCATTCCTGCATAGAATGATGCAAAAAGCCCCGTCGGCCCTCCCCCAATAATCGTAATATCAACTATTTCATTATCCATATTCAAACACTCCAATTAGATTAGTCTTGGATATTTTCGTTTCTATCCACTTTCCATATTATCTAACATATTACCACAAAACACACATAATTCGAATTGAGTCTGCTGATTTATTATATGTGCAGAAATCTTCACATACTGTGTTCGTACATTAGTGCTAAAACTTCCACTGTAGTAGATTCCACTTTCAGCTTTAAACCTCCATATACTAAAGAAAAGCCTGTACACATAACAATCATGTGTACAGGCTTTTTAGTTGTATTATTCGCGGTGTGTTCTGCAATATTCAAGAACAATTGCTTTTTCGTCGTCTTCCAATTCAAAATCAAGAACTTTTTCACTTGTACGTTCAAAAAAGTGATAAGATGCTATCCGTCCTTCATCCTCGTCAACTGCAAAAATCACGCGAAGCCCTGTTCCACCTTCAGAATAAAGCTCGTCTTCCTCGTCCAAATCAATGTACAATCGGTACTCAAAACGTTCTCCAGCAATGATCCCAGTAGGATCGTTAATTTTTTTGATAATGTACTCATTAATTTCCATAGCAGTATCAACCTCTCACTTACAAATTCACGGCTACAATGCCATTACCCCCCATAATACATCATATAGCACTAAAAGGGGAACTTTGGTGCTTAAATTACTTTTTGAATAATTTAACCAGTTCATTTGCTAGAAGCGGTATTAGGCTAAGTACGCCAATAACTATCCATTCCTTTAGTCCAAGTGATTGCACACTAAAGACTTTCGCAATTGGACCGAACGTAACGATAATTACCTGTAACACAACCCCTAGCAAAATTGAGTATATTAAAAACTTATTCTTAAAAATACCTGCTTTGAATACAGACTTGTTCATCGATCTAAAGTTGAGAGAATGCACCAGCTGAGAAAAACTCAGACCGATGAAAGCCATTGTCTGTCCATGTACGAGAGCACTTTCCGGTATGGCAGCTGAAAACATAGAGAGAAAACTGCCCGTATACTCGCCTGACATATAGATACCCATCATAAAAGCGACGAGTGTAATTGCCCCAATCAAAATACCATTTAAAACTAGAAACGATACGGAACCACTGAATATACTCTCTCTCCGGTGCCTCGGTTTTTCTTTCATTACACCAGTTTCTTCAGGATCGACCCCCAGCGACAGCGCAGGAAATGTATCCGTGACCAGATTGATCCATAAGATATGAATTGGGCGCAAGAGCAACGGCCACCCTAGTAATATTGCAGCGAAAAGCGCAATTATTTCTCCTAAATTACACGACAGCAGAAAAATAATGGACTTCTTTATATTACGGTAAATGGTACGCCCTTCTTCGACTGCTTTGACGATTGATGAAAAATTGTCATCCGTTAATACCATATCTGCAGCACCTTTTGCTACATCTGTACCTGTTATCCCCATTGCTACGCCTATATCCGCGGCCTTTAATGAAGGTGCATCGTTAACACCGTCGCCTGTCATTGACACGGTATGGTCCTTCGCTTTAAGTGCTTGCACAATTTTAACTTTGTGTTCCGGTGAAACGCGAGCATATACATTAATTTCCCCGGTTTTTTCAATTAATTCCCGTTCTGACAAAGCGTCAATTGTTTTTCCCTCGATTACTTCCGATTGGTGAGTTGCGATTCCAAGTTCTTTTGCAATCGCAAATGCTGTGTCCTGGTGATCACCCGTAATCATAACCGTACGTATGCCTGCCGATTTCGTAACTTTAATCGCATTTTTCACTTCTTCACGAGGGGGGTCAATCATTCCGACAAGACCAAGAAACACCAATTGTTCTTCTGCATTGTTAAGTTCATCGGTATTTGTAGCTGCCATGAATTTATAGGCAGAACCCAATACACGCAATGCTTTCGAAGACATGGATTTTGCAGCATTAAGAATTGCTTCACGGTCTAGCTCATCAATAATTTTGGGTCCTTCAGCTGTTTCGATATGTGTACATTTCGGCAAAATCCCATCAACGGCACCTTTAGTATGTGAAATAATGGACTCCGCCGTTTGATGTACCGTAGTCATCCGTTTACGATTTGAATCGAATGGAATCTCAGCAATTCTGGGATAACTTGCTTCCAGTTGACCTTTTTCCAACCCAGTTTCCACCGCTGCTGCAATAAGCGCGATTTCTGTTGGATCCCCGGTCTCTTCATTTTTTGTATATGTTGCATCATTACACAATGCGATATTTTCAAATAATCGTTTCTGTACAGGCTTTTTAAGATCTGCTTCATCTAATTTGCTTAATGTTCCTTCAGTATAAAACGTTGTAACTGTCATTCGATTCTGAGTCAATGTACCGGTTTTATCTGAACAGATCACGTCAACTGAACCCAGCGCTTCCACAGCAGGAAGCTTTCGAATAATGATATTTTGTTTAATCATCCTTTGAACGCCGATTGCGAGAACGATTGAAACGATTGCAGGCATTCCTTCAGGGATAGCTGCAACCGCTAGACTGACAGCTAACATGAACATTTCCATATACCCGCGGCCTTGCAACACACCTATTCCAAATATGATGACGCAAATGACAACAGCTGTCATCCCCAGGTATTTCCCCAATTGTGCGAGACTTTTCTGTAAAGGTGTCTCTTCATCCACTTCACTATCAAGCATAGATGCGACTTTTCCTATCTCGGTTTTCATACCTGTTGCAATTGCCACGCCAGTTGCACGTCCATATGTAGCTAATGTCGACATGAATGCCATGTCTTTTCGATCTCCGATGGGCATTGAGCTGTTACCTTCGAATTGTGAATCTTTTTCTACTGATACGGATTCACCTGTCAACGCCGCCTCTTCAATTTTCAAATTCACTGATTCAATTAGACGGATATCACATGGCACATACCTTCCGGCATCAAGAAGAATTACATCACCTTGCACGACTTCTTCAGACGGTATTTCTTTCTGTACACCGTCCCTTCTAACTAGCGCTTTGGGAACTGCCATGTTTTTTAACGCCTGCAGTGCATCTTCTGCCTTTGATTCCTGGATAACTCCTACAACCGTATTGATAAGGACAACAAGTCCAATTATTAAGGAATCCGCCAATTCTCCAAGAATGCCAGAAATAACAGCTGCAACAATCAGCACGTAGATTAAGACATTATTAATTTGTGCAAAAATACGTTGAAGCAGCGAACGGCTCTTTGTTCCTGTTAGTTTATTCGCTCCGAATTCAACAAGTCTTTTCTTCGCTTCTGCTTCACTTAAGCCAATTTCAATATTTGTATCAATGAATTCATCAGTTTGCTTTTGCAATTTTATACCCCATCTTTTATAGTTTTAATTTCAAACACTTGTCATACGGAATTCCTTCCATTGCTTTTCTCATATAATCTAGTGAAATAATATATATTTCTTTTGCAATATTCCGGAACATCGTGAACAATAGAATCAGTGGAATATTTCACTAGTATAAATCAGGGGGAATTATCTTGATAAAATTTGAAGACTATCAATACGCTAGACCTGACATGGAAAGTGTAAAAGAAGATTTCATTAGACTTCTTGAGGATTTTCGTTCTGCAAGTTCATATGAATTACAAAATGAAGTCATTGAAAAAATTAACGCAATCGGAAAAGACTACTCAACGATGGCCAATCTTGTCTATATCCGTGCTTCCATCGATACAAACGATGAATTCTATCAAAAAGAACGCGATTATTTCGATGAAATCGGACCTGAGTATCAAGAACTTGAAACTGCTTACTATAAAGAACTTGTCACCACTTCTTTTAGGGCGAATCTTGAAAAAAAATGGGGTAGCCAACTATTCGCACTGGCTGACAACTCCATTAAATCATTTTCACCGGAAATCGTCAGTATGCTTCAAAAGGAAAATAAGCTGGCTTCCGATTATTCTAAACTGGTTGCATCCGCGCAAATCGAATTTGACGACAAGACTCTAACTCTTGCTCAAATGGGTCCATATGCGGAGTCAACGGATCGTTCCGTTCGTAAAGCCGCTATGAAAGCTACGTACACTTTTTATTCGGACAACGGTGTGAAGTTCGATGAAATTTATGATGAACTTGTCAAACTACGCCATGAAATTGCTACCACTCTTGGCTATAAAAACTTTGTTGAACTCGGCTATGTGCGCATGAATCGTATTGACTATGATGCCCAAATGGTGAAAAAATTCCGTAATCAAGTTCGTGATCATATCGTCCCACTAGCCAGTCGTCTATATGAGCGCCAAGCAGAGCGTATTGGTGTGGATAAGTTAAAATTTTATGATCAATCCTTAGACTTCTTAACAGGTAACGCAACACCTCAAGGATCACCTGATTGGATTCTCGAAAATGGTAAAAAGATGTATGCTGAGCTTTCACCTGAGACAGATACCTTTTTCAAGTTCATGACAGATAAAAACCTACTTGACGTTGAAGCCAAAACCGGAAAAGAAGCCGGCGGTTATTGTACTTTTATCGATAACTACGATTCACCATTCATCTTTTCCAATTTTAATGGGACATCTGGTGATATTGACGTATTAACGCATGAAGCCGGACACGCATTCCAAGTTTTTTCTAGCCGAGACATCGGAATACCTGAATATATGTGGCCAACATATGAAGGCGCCGAAATCCATTCAATGAGTATGGAATTCTTTACATGGCCCTGGATGGAACTGTTTTTCAAAGAACAAACGGATAAATATAAATTTGCACACTTAAGTAGTGCGCTACTCTTTTTACCCTATGGCGTCGCAGTGGATGAATTCCAACATGCAGTTTACGAAAATCCTGAAATGACAGCCGAAGAACGAAAAGCAGCTTGGAAAAAAATAGAGAAAATATATCTCCCAATGCGTGACTATGATGGCTTTGAATATTTGGAATCCGGCTCCATCTGGCAACGTCAAGGTCATATTTACGAAAGTCCATTTTATTATATCGATTATACACTTGCACAAATTTGTGCGTTCCAATTTTGGAAACGCTCGCTTGAAAATCATGAATCAGCATGGAATGATTATTTACATCTTTGCACCCTCGGCGGATCAAAATCATTTACTAAACTTGTTTCCGAAGCAAATTTAATTTCACCATTTGAAGATGGCTGTGTTGAATCTGTTATCGGAACAATTGAATCTTGGCTAGATTCGATTGATGATAAAGCACTTTGATAATAAACCGCGGGGCTGTCCTAGCATTTTAGGTCAGCCCCGTATTTAATACAGAAACTTTTTCAATAATTATATTAAACCAACTGCATTGCCTTTTTCATCGATATCCATTTTGAGTGCTGCCGGAACTTTAGGCAAGCCCGGCATCGTCATAATGTCCCCAGCCAAACAAACTAGGAATCCGGCTCCAAGTTTCGGAATAATTTTCCTTACAGTAATCGTAAAGCCTTCAGGACGTCCAAGTAATTTAGGGTCATCTGCAAATGAGTATTGTGTTTTAGCCATGCATATCGGCAATATATCCCATCCATTTTTCTCAATTAGCTCCAGATCTTTTAATGCCTGGTCAGTAAAAGTGACACCCAATCCTCCGTAAACTTTTTGAACGATTTCAGTTATTTTATCGTTTACAGATTGTTCAACATGATAGATCGGGGCAAAGTTGTTTGGTTCAGCTAATAGCTTTAACACTTCTTGTGCTAATGCAATACCCCCTTCTCCGCCATGTTCCCAGACTTCGGTGAGTGCTACCCTTACATCATTATTTTCACACCATTCCAAGATTGTTTCCAGTTCAGAGACCGTATCAGTTATGAATTTATTCAGAGCGACGACTGGCTGGACACCGAATGCACGAATTGTATCTATATGTTTTGCCAAGTTCATCATTCCATCAACGACTGCCTGAACATTTTCTCCCGCTAGTTCGCCTTTCAGCACACCTCCATGCATCTTCAGCGCACGAACCGTTGCAACGATAACGACCGCATCAGGAGCAAAACCACCTTGACGCGCTTTTATATTCATGAATTTCTCAGCGCCTAAATCGGCTCCGAAACCAGCTTCCGTAACAACGATTTCGGCAAGTTTACGTGCCATATTGGTTGCAATTAACGAGTTACAACCGTGTGCAATGTTAGCAAAAGGACCTCCATGGATAAGTGCCGGCGTCCCTTCAATCGTCTGAACAAGATTTGGTTTGAATGCCTCTTTTAATAGAAGTGCGAGTGCACCATGAACTCCAAGATCACGCACTGTAACTGCTTCATTGTCGTACGTATAACCGATTACAATCCGTGCAATCCTATCTTTCAAATCTTCCAAGTTTGTCGCCAGACAGAATACGGCCATTATTTCAGATGCCACAGTAATATCGAAACTCTCTTCTCTAGGCACTCCCTGTGTAGGGCCACCCAGTCCGATTGTCACGTTACGCAAAGCGCGATCATTCATATCCAGGACACGCTTCCAAGTAATTCTTCGCGGGTCAATACGGAGCACATTTCCTTGGTGAAGGTGATTATCAATCAAAGCGCTTAGTGCATTATTTGCAGTCGTAATTGCATGAATATCACCGTTAAAATGCAGGTTAATCTCTTCCATCGGCAATACTTGTGCATAACCACCGCCTGTAGCCCCACCTTTCATCCCCATGACAGGTCCAAGGGATGGTTCACGCAAAGCAATCATCGCCTTCTCCCCAAGCTTCGAAAGAGCGTCAGCGAGTCCTACCGTCACAGTAGATTTCCCTTCACCAGCTGGAGTTGGGCTGATTGCAGTAACCAAAACAACTTTCCCATTCAAATTTTCTTTATTTAATTTATTTCCATCAATTTTAGCCTTATATCTTCCATAAGGTTCTACAGCTTCTTCCGGGATACCCGCCTTTTCAGCTATAGTCCAAATTTGCTGCATTGTAGCTTGTGATGCAATTTCTAAATCCGTAAGCGGTAATACTTTTTCAGTCATATATGCTACATCCTCCTTTGCCTTAATTATATACCAATTATGATTTTAGATAGATTGTACTTTATGATACCCTGTAAACATTAATAACCATTCTCTATTAATTGTTATTCTGATACTTGAATTACCACTTTTCCAAACTGATTACTGTTTTCAATATAATCAAAGGCCTCTGCAGTAGCATCCAAATTGAACACTCTATCGACAACGGGATGTGTCCCGTATTTTTCAACATGCGCAATCATGTCGCGCAATTCTTCTCGGCTCCCAAGTGTTGAACCAAATAGCTGGTATTGCCCATAGAAAAATGCCCGTAAATCCAAATCGACCGTATCGTCAGTCGTTGCTCCGAACACAACGATGCGCCCTCCTTTTTTTAAAACACCCAACGAACGATTAAATGTCGCTCGCCCTACACTCTCAATAACGAGGTCAATTGTTTCACCCTGCAGCTCTTTGTTCCAATCACTGTTTGTGTCGAGCGCCATATCCGCACCAAGCTCAAGCGCTAACTTGCGTTTCTTCTCACTGCGTGAAGTTACAATTACACGTGCACCTATGTTTTTAGCAAATTGAATCAGATAAGTCGCCACTCCACTGCCCGCACCCGGAATGAAAACCGTATCCCCCACTTTCACCTGTCCTTTTGTAAATAACGCACGGTAGCCAGTTAATCCAGCTAATGAAAGCACTGCAGCTTCTTTCCATGATAAATGAGATGGTTTCCTCTCTAGTTGTTCAGCTGAAATTACAATTTTCTCCGCAAACGTTCCGTTATCAGGCATGCCTAAAATATCAAAACTCGCAGGGGGCGCATCGCTATTCTTATACCATCGAAGTGAAGGATTAATCATTACTTCATCCCCGACTGTAAATTGCGTTACTCCTTCACCTATTGAATCGACGACTCCTGCCCCATCCGATCCTAATGTCAGCGCTGCTGTTTGCTCACCTCTGCGCCCAGCTATATATAAGTCCCTACGATTCAGTCCCGCTGTTCGAATCGAAACGACAACTTCACCAAGACCTGCAACCGGATCACTCATCTCACCTATTTTTAACTCCCCAAATTCATGAATATACGCCTTCATATTTACTCATCCCCTCTTAAATAGTTATCCTTCTTATCATACCTGAATATATCCTAACCTTCACACTATTCCAAATGGAGCGCTTGACAAAGACCTCCATTCATTAATTGAAAGGAGGTCTTTGTCATTCAACTATTTGTAACGATACAACTACTATTTCCGGTTGATTGAAGAGCCGCACAGGAACCAGACTATTGCCTAAGCCACGACTGATGATCAATTGGCTTCCATTCTTCTTGTGCGTGCCCGATGTGTATGTTGGGAACCAGCCTTCCCCAGGTGAAACCAAACCGCCTATTCCAGGAATTCGAAATTGTCCTCCGTGGGCATGACCACTAAATGTCAGATTGATTCCTTCTTCTGCAAAAACGTTAAATTGTTCAGGTCTATGTGCGAGTAAAATTTTAAACATTGATTTGGGAGTATCCGCAAAGGCCTCGGTTATAGTATTTTTAACGGTTTCCTCTTCTTCCATTGCACTCGCCAAAGGGTCTTCTATTCCTCCAATTGCAATCGAACTATGGGAATCGATTTTTACAATATCAGCTTCATTCGCTAATACCCGAACACCCCGTTCCACTAAAGATGCTTTTATCCTCTTCGAATCCTTAGTGGCTATTTCATGATTACCTGTAACGTAATAGATTGGTGCAACGAATTGAAGTTTTTCAATCAGAATGAGACTTCGTTCGAGATTGTAGCGGTTACTGTCAATAAAATCACCTGTTATGAAAATTGCTTGAGGCGATATTCGTTTCACTTTATCAACAACCACTAAGTGATTCTCACCGAATTCGGCATCGTGCAAATCAGATAATTGGACGATGGTATAATTGTCAAAAGCATTCGGAATCTTATCCGAATAGATATCATAATAAGTGACACCGACTGTTGTATTCCCTTTGTATATAAAAAAGCTAATTAGAGTAATTAATAACAGGAAAACAACCCATTTACGCCGTAAAGAAATCGTTCTTTTTTTTAGTTTCGCTTTCATTAAAGCCAGCGTTTTTTAATTTTAGCAAGTTCCAACAATTCAAGGACTTCTTTTTTCGGTAATTCCGTTAGAATCGCGAGCATTTCAAGTTCAGCACGCCTTCTTCCTTTACCACTTCTATAACTTTCCTTGTGTAAGGCATCTAATTCCGCATACAATTCGTCATTACGGTTTGTCTTCATTTCTAGTTCTTCCGCTTCTGTGTCACTGGTAATATTTTCTCTTAACTTGTCATAAAGCATATCTACATTCGTAGAGCCTGACCCTTTAAATGGTTTGGATGTTTTCGTATTTCCTAAAATCAGTTCATCGGTTGAAACATTGAAGCGTTCAGAGATTTTCGCTATCCAAGCGGCGGACGGAGCATTTTTCCCTTTTTCCCAGTCTTTGATACGGCTTGCCGAAGTGCCGATAGCCGTTCCAAACGCCATCATTGACAATCCACGTTGTTCACGCAATGTTTTTAGCCTTACTCCGAAATCCTCTTTGTTCCAATCGTTCACATTGACGCCCCCTAAATACTTTATATATTCTATCTCTATTATTTTTTATCTGAAGGCTTCTGTCAATCTATTTTTTGATTTTTCTATAAAACATTTAATAAGGCAATTAGTATCCCGTTTTTTGACGGTTATAATTTTCTTCATTCTTTGCCAAGTATGCACTGATAATGTCTTCATTCGTAAATCCAAGTTTTTTTGCAATTGCACCGTAATGAATCCAGACTTGTTTATAAGAGTCCATCGTCAGTTCAAAGAGAAAAAGATGAATCACTCTTGTCGTCTCCAGGAATAGATGTGTTAATTCACCTTCCACTTTACCTTCCGGCCAATCAGTAAGCGTTTGTAAGTCTTTTTCAATACCTAACGAAAGAAGAAAATGAATGGAATCTACATATTCTTCCAGAATTACAGCATTCTCTGAAGGCCCTTTCGTACTCCAGAATTTGAAACACCGTGTTTCATTTGCAAGTTCACCGAGCTCTACCTGTAGTGCCAGTCCTTTTTCTTGAAAAACATCTGACTGTTTCTCTCTGTTATTTTGGATATAAGAGTCAAGCTCACGCTGCATGGAAAATAGTTTAGTAAGTTGCATAATATAACCTCCAAATTATTTTAAATTATTGAAACCTTTTAGTGGGTTCACCCGTAGATAATAGTATGTATTAAATAGTAAGGGGGATCTGTTATGCCATTGCTGATCCGGTTTATCATTATTGCTTTTATCATTTATTTATTTTATCGTGGAATCCGTTATTTGACTGATCCGAAGCGTAAGCTGGATGATGCATATGCGGTAGAGAAATATTATTTCTACGATGATGTGAAAAATGTGCGAAAGAACTTTTTCATTACCTATAAAGGCGCAATGTTTGAAGGCGAAAAGTATTTAGGGACAACAAATGATTCGTTTGAGGTTGTATCTATTTTTGTCTGGGTGAAAGATGAAACAAAACTTCAAGGTTTTACGAAAGATGATTTCCATTTCATATCTGCCGAAATTCTTTCCAACTATCCAAAAGCCGATATCAGTTGGAAAAAACCCATAGAAAAACTCATGAATTCGCACTAAAAGCCCGTGTTTTGGACGGGCTTTTTCTTATGCTTCCACCATGCCCGGCAAGTGAACACCCAGAAGATACAGTATTCCGATGCCATAGATAATCGCCAGCAAGAGAAATCCCACCCGAAATGATGTATGTCTTGTCTTATGGCGGAACGCCTGCATTCCGAAGTAAGCGCCAATACCTCCCCCTAGTAAGGCAAGTGTCCATAAATTCTTTTCAGGAATTCGTTGTCCTTTCCTTTTCGCCTGTCGTTTATCATAACCCATTGCAAAGAATGCCCATATAGACATGATTGCAATCCAGCCTAGAATTGTTGTTTGCAAGTCCATTTCCCCCTCTGCTCTTTCTTTCCTTCTATTTTACACGGTTTCGCAGTTGTAAAGGAATAATAATACGTTAATAAATAAATAACATAAAAATAGCCGCCTCGCATCCGAATTATCTCCGGATTACTTGGCGGCTGTTATTTATATTTCTTATTTTGCGATTGATTTTTTAGCTGCACTTGCAAGTTGCGCGAACGCTTGAGCGTCAGTCACTGCAAGATCAGCAAGCATTTTACGGTTAACATCAATGCCAGCTACTTTCAAGCCGTGCATTAGAGTGCTGTAAGAAAGACCGTTGATACGTGCAGCCGCATTGATACGTGTAATCCAAAGTTTACGGAATTCACGTTTCTTCTGACGACGGTCACGGTATGCATAGTTGAATGATTTCATTACCTGTTGGTTTGCTACCTTGTAAAGTCTATGTTTTGAACCAAAGTAACCTTTTGCTAATTTCAATACTCGATTACGACGCTTGCGCGTCACTGTTCCACCTTTTACGCGTGGCATAGTTCATTACCTCCTGCTTTTCTGTCCGATTGTGTTTTGATTTATTTCATGTAAGTGATCATTTGACGAATACGTTTGAAATCGCCTGAAGAAACGAGTGCAGCTTTACGCAGATGGCGTTTTGCTTTCGTCGGTTTGTTTGCAAATAAGTGACTTGTGTAAGCACGGCCACGTTTCAGTTTACCAGAACCGGTTTTTTTGAAACGTTTCGCTGAACCGCGGTGAGTTTTCATTTTTGGCATGTTCTGTTCCTCCTAAATCTTTCATTGTTACTCTTTTTCAGCAGTCGGTGCAAGCACTAGGAACATGCTTCGACCTTCCATCTTCGGTCGTTGTTCAACCGTAGATACATCTTTGCACGCTTCTGCGAAACGGTCAAGGACACGCTGTCCGATTTCCTTGTGCGTAATCGCACGTCCGCGGAAACGGATGGAAGCTTTTACTTTATCGCCTTTTTCAAGGAATTTAATAGCATTCCGTAATTTTGTTTGAAAATCATGTTCATCAATCGTCGGACTTAACCGAACTTCTTTAAGAAGAATGATTTTCTGATTCTTACGGACTTCGCGATCCTTCTTCTGTTGCTCAAACTTGAACTTTCCGTGGTCCATGATACGAGCCACTGGGGGTTTCGCTGTTGGAGCTACAAGGACAAGATCCAAATTCGCAAGTGCAGCAATTTCTAGTGCCTCAGTGCGTGTTTTGATTCCGAGCTGATCGCCGTTGTGATCAATAATGCGCAGCTCGCGGGCACGGATGCCCTCATTAACGTACATGTCTTTGCTAATAGTAATCCACCTCCGGATATTTCACGAATACATGGTTTGGGTATACCGTCCGGTTCGGGCGGCCCCACAGATCCATCCAATAAAAAAAGGTAGACAAATTGGATTTGTCTACCCGCGTATGTGTACGTGCTGATGCACGGCACTTCACTCATGTTTTAACCTGTCAACAACGTTTTTGCGTCGAACAGGTGAGAAGCGGGTAGCCTCTTCTTATACCACAAACTGTATTCAGTCATTACTAACCTTATTTACTTTATCACGAGATGATTAGAGTGTCAACTACTTTACTTATACTTTACTTACTTCGCTTTGAAGTTTTGCAAGAAAATCGCCAAACGGAATACTTTCCGAGTTCTGCTCTCCGTATTTACGAACATTCACTTCTCCCGATTCAACTTCCTTATCGCCTAGAACTAGCATATAAGGTACTTTTTGCATTTGAGCTTCACGAATTTTGTAACCGATTTTCTCTTCACGACTATCAATATCAACTCGGAATCCAGCAGCAACCAATTTTTCACGAACGCCATCCGCATAATCGAAATGCGCGTCAGGGGAAACTGGAATTACTTCAACTTGAACAGGTGCCAGCCAAGTTGGGAAAGCGCCTTTATATTCTTCAATCAGGAATGCAACAAAACGTTCCATTGTGGAAACGACACCGCGATGAATAACTACCGGACGATGTTGTTTTCCATCTTCACCTACATATGTCAGGTCAAAACGCTCAGGAAGCAGGAAGTCGAGTTGAACTGTTGACAATGTCTCTTCCATACCAATTGCTGTTTTTACTTGTACATCTAGTTTTGGACCGTAAAATGCAGCTTCCCCTTCTGCTTCAACATAATCAAGTCCAAGTTCATCCATCGCTTCTTTTAGCATTGTTTGGGCACGATTCCACATGGCGTCGTCGTCAAAATACTTTTCCTTATCTGCTGGATCGCGGTATGAAACACGGAATGAGTAATCCTCGATATTGAAATCTTTATAAACGTCTATAACAAGTTGAACTACTTTTTTGAACTCGTCTTTAATCTGATCGGGACGTACAAAAATATGTGCGTCGTTTAGGGTCATTCCTCGAACCCTTTGTAATCCTGATAATGCACCTGACATTTCATAACGGTGCATCGTACCAAGTTCAGCAATTCGGAGCGGCAAGTTTCTATAAGAATGAATACTATTTTTGTATATCATCATATGATGCGGGCAGTTCATTGGACGCAGGACAAGGTCTTCATTGTCCATACTCATTACTGGGAACATGCCGTCTTGGTAATGATCCCAGTGACCTGAAGTTTTGTACAACTCTACACTCCCTAAAACAGGTGTATAGACGTGATCGTAACCCAATTTCTCTTCTTTATCCACAATATATCTTTCAATTATTCGGCGAATTGTTGCACCTTTAGGTAGCCACATTGGTAATCCCTGACCGACCTTTTGAGAGTTCATAAACAAATTGAGTTCTTTACCTATTTTACGATGATCCCGCTCTTTCGCTTCTTCTAGTAAACGAAGATGCTCTTTCAACTCATCTTTTTTGAAGAATGCTGTTCCATAAATCCGTTGTAGCATTTTGTTATTTGAATCGCCGCGCCAATAAGCGCCTGCAATACTAAGCAGTTTGAATTCCTTTAGTTTCCCCGTAGAAGGAACATGCACCCCACGGCATAGATCGATAAAGTCACCTTGTTCGTAAATGGATACTTGCTCGCCCTCAGGAATTGCTTCAAGAAGTTCTAGTTTATATTCGTCGTCAATCTCTTTGAAACGTTTCCCGGCTTCTTCGCGGGAAACATCATGGCGAATCACTTCGAAGTTTTCAGCAATAATTCTTCTCATTTCTTTTTCGAGTTCAGGTAAATCTTCTGCTGTTATCGGTTCTGGCGAATCAATGTCATAATAAAAACCACTTTCGATAACCGGTCCGATGCCTAATTTCGCATCTGGATACTTACGTTTTACTGCTTGTGCTAGTAGATGCGCTGTACTGTGGCGTAATATTTCAAGCGCTTCCGATGATTGGGGTGTAATAATCGCAATGTCCCCGTCTTCAGTTATAGGTGTTTTTAAATCGATTAATGTATCTCCCAATTTACCGGCTAATGCACTTTTTCGCAATCCTGGGCTAATAGATGCTGCCACGTCTTCAGTAGTTGTACCTTGTGGATATTCTTTTACTGCACCATCCGGAAATTTCAAATTCAACATTTTTGTCATAATTAAGCACTCCTCTAATTTATTATTGAACAACAAAAAAAGCCCCATCCCTGGAAAGGGACGAAGCTTTAGCTCGCGGTTCCACCCTTCTTCCTTCAATTCAGTCCCATGAATTGCATACGTGGCCAGTAGAAATGTACCAGCATACTTCAGTCCAGGCTGTGCTTTTTCGCACTGCTTAGAATGGCTTATGACTGAAACATCTGTCCGTTGATGCCAAACAAATAGACACTAAAATGATGAAGCTTGACGTCGGGTAACGGACCGGATTCCGTCATCGGTTACTGTATAGTTCACCGATGCTGCTCTGAGGGGGTAAATCATCCGTCCAACCTTAGGGGCTTCCAGCCATTGACCCCGTTCTCTATAGGTAGACGATAGGATTGTTGTCCTCTTCCATGCATTTCAGATTATTAATTAAAATTGAGTATACGTTGAATGCGCAATAAATGCAAGTCTATTTTATTGAATACTTAAGCAATCTCCAAATACATCTGTGGCTTAGAAGAATTTGACTTTTCTAACCCGTTTTATGGTGATTATTTCCTGGGTAAGACAATTTGCCGCCTAGGTTGTGTAAGCTATATCATTTTTGTGTTTTTTCCGTGCAAAGATAAAAAAGAGCACGCATAGTCTAATGTTGAACGGGAAACCTACTAATACTAACTAATATGAACGGAGGAATTTCTATGATTCCAAAAAAATATATATATGGATAAAGCAAAATATGTTATTTACATTTTGTTAGTTATCGTCGTACTACTTTCGGTCCCAAGAATCCTTTCTAATGTACTGACAGCTGGCTCCCCAAGGATAGACACTGAGAATCCTATCCCAACTTTCTCAGAAGGCACGGAGAATGATCTTTATAAAAAGATTGTTGCTTACCGCGACCAAAACATTATTGAACCGATTGATGCAAAAATCGACAGAGTATGGAAAGCAATACCAGGGTACAATGGCTTGGAAGTAGATGTTGAAAACAGTTATAAAAACATGAAACTCGATGAAGAAATTGATAAAAGTAAAATTGTTTACAGAGAAACATCGCCAAAAATCCACTTGAACGATTTAGATCCATCTCCAATTTACAGAGGAAACTCCGAAAAGCCAATGGTAGCTTTGTTAATCAATGTCGCTTGGGGTAATGAGTACATTCCGGGTATTCTTAAAACTCTAAAAACGTCCAAAGTAAAAGCAACATTCTTTTTTGACGGAAGTTGGGTTAAGAATAACCCCGATCTTGCTGTAATGATCAATCTCGAAGGTCATGAAATTGGAAACCATGCTTATAGTCATCCTGACCTAAAACAACGTTCCAGAGCTGATACATTGGAAGAATTAAAAAAAACAAACGATATCATTGAGGAAACCTTGGGTATGAAACCAATTTGGTTTGCACCACCGAGTGGAAGTTTCAATCAAGAAACGATTTTAGTCGCCAGTGAGCTGGACATGAAAACCATTTTATGGACGATTGATACAGTCGACTGGAAAAAGCCAGAAACCTCTGAAATGGTTAATCGCATTGTATCGGGCGTAGCGAATGGTTCCATGGTATTAATGCACCCCACAAAACCTGTTTTTGAAGGCCTTGAAACCATGATAAACGAGATCAAGAAAAAAGGATATCAACTAGGTACGGTAAGTGATTTGATGAGCGAAAAACGTATTAATAAATAAATTCCATCAAAAAATAAGAAAGAAACATTTCAATGCTTTTCACATTTTAGTGTTTTCCAATGAATAATAAACTCATTTGAACACATGATATGTGCATGGAGGTGATAATCTTGACGAATAATAACAACAACAATAACAATAACAACAACGACAGAAACCAGAACCGAAATGCTAATCAAAACCGCAACAATAACCAAAATCCAAACGACATGCGTGAAGAGTTTGGAGCTGCATTTGATGTGGATAAGCTGAGAGATCAAAACAACAACAACAACAACCAAAATGAGAAACGTACAAATCGTAACGACAGAAATAATAAATAAATTATAAAGAACTGGCACATGAATTTATTCATGTGCCAGTTCTTTATTTTTCTCGTCTATTTTTCCCTTGGAGCCGTACCGGGCTACTAATCATTCGAATCCTTTCCATGATCCGAGCCGCTTTGACTGCTTCTTTTTCTCCCCGCTGTGTATACGTCAGGTGATCTTCAAGTTCAGCATAATTAAAATTGGAAGTGAAAAAAGTGGGCAACTTTTCTGCCATTCTGAATTGGAGAATTGTTCCTAATACTTCATCACGTGTCCACGCTGACATCGTTTCCGCACCAATATCATCAAGCATTAGCACTTGTGCACCTTTCACAAAATCAATTTTTTCATTGAGCGTGTGATCTTGAATTGATTGCTTCATTTCTCTCAGAAATTCCGGAACGTAAACAGCAACTGTCCGTATTCTACGATTCGCCAATTCATTGGCCAATGCTCCAAGCACGAACGATTTCCCAATTCCAAACGGGCCATAGATGTACAAACCGCGTTCAGGTAATTTTCCAGTTTCATCGAAAACATTCAAAAAGTCTTTCGCAGCACGTACTGCCTTTACTCTACTGTCATCAAAAAACATATCAATATTTTGTAATTTTGCTTCCATAACGTCTTTAGGCATATACATGCTATCAATCATCTTTGTAATATTACGCTGATTGTCATCCATTAACTTGTTGGGGCATTTCATATATTCTACGTCAATTAGCTCGCGAGAGAGTAATAATTTGGGTTCGAAGCCTTTCATGATATTGACACATCCCTCAAGATCGGGACACTTTCCGCAACTGTGGGAAGCGGTGGCATATTCGTATAACTTGCCTAAGCTCCGCTCAACAACTTCGCCATTAACTTCAGTGGAATGATCCGTTAAAAATTGTTGTACCCCTGGACTCTCCATCACTTCTTTTCGCAATTCATCATACCTTGCAGCAAATGCCGGTGATTTCACAACCCGTTTCAGCGTATCGCCAATATGTTCCATTTCACTTCACCATCCCGTCCCCTGTTACGCCTAATTCCTTAAGTAATTTACGACGTTCTTCATCAATAGCTGAAGAAGACTTAACAGGTACATCTGTTTTTGTTTTCTCTTCATCTTTTTTATAAAACCATTCCGGTACTTTTTCTTCACGTGCAGGTTTTCGTCTTGGCCATGATTTCTGTCCTGTATTCTGACCTTCATTTTTCCACTTCACATACTGATCATGCTCACTCCGTGAAATTTCCATTGCGGTTTTCACAGTTTCCACCTTTTTGCTCATCCAATGGGAAGCTATCCGCTCAGCATAACTGGTCGTTATTTTCCCATCATTACGGTAAAGTACGTATTGCAAGAGGACATTGACGACACCAACGGACAATCCATGAGTATTGATTAGTTTTTCGGCAAGCTTCACATCTACCGATACCGGCTCTTTTCCTATAAAATCACGCAGCATTTCAATTGGTGCCGTATTTTCAAGATAATGTACCAATTCTTCTTCTTGCGACAATACTCCTGTTTCAGGCTTAGGTGGTTCTTTCGCATACACTTTATGTAAGACTGGTGCTTCTTTTGAAACGTTCATTTTATAAAATTCAGCAGCTGATTTACGTAATCTGTCCTCTGGCAACATAAGATCTTCATCAAGTGCCATCATAATAACTTTTTGCATATCTAATGGCGTCAGCGAATAAAGGAATGCGAGTTTTGCAATTGATTCCTTTGAAACAGAAGATAATGAAGCTTTAGGGACCATTTGTTCAGATAACCCCGAACGAAGCAGGTCGAAATCAAAGTCGGAATGCAAGAATGGAACACCTTCCGATTCATTCCGTCCGATAAACTGCTGGTCCTCGCCCACATCCAAGCTATGACCCTGTTGTACGGGTGTATACACATCCAAAAATGTACGTGAAACATCTTCAAATCCGAATTCATTAACACTTTCTATCGCAAAACGACTACGTAGATTTCGGTATGCCTGTTCCCCAATTTTGCTAAACAAGAATGTCGACAATAATGGATCTAGAAAAAAAGCTTTGGCATCCAGTGGAGGAAGCAGTTCGTAAACAAATAATCTTGCATCCCCATCTTTCTTCTTGTACGTACGCAGCAAACCAATTGCTTCAAGAGAAATCCTGGCCTCGAAAACAGGTCCTAGCGGCATCGTCAAAATGTTCATTAGATGGTAATGATTATATTCACGATCATCCTCCCGCTCCGCATCCGCCCACAATGTCATAAACAGACTCATTGCTCCAGGACCAATCAGTGGCTGATAAAATAAGGTGAGGAGTTGGCGATCATAATCCGAAAATGGCTGCGTTAACCGAATCTTGTATGCATCAACTGGTTGTAGCTCTTTATAAAGTGGTGCCATTGCAACTCTACTTCCTATCTAAATGGGATACGTTATTTTTTAGTTCGCTTTTGTAAGTTTTGCAATTCTTCTATGAAAACCGTGATGTCTTTATATTGGCGATAGACCGAAGCAAATCTGACATATGCGACTTCATCAACTTCAGAAAGTCGTTCCATAACCATTTCTCCTACATCATCGGAATTAATCTCTACGACACCTGCACTTCTCAATTCTTTTTCAATCGAAGTAACAATGTTTTTCAAGTCTTCAAGTTGGACCGGACGTTTTTCACAAGCACGGATTAGTCCTCTGAGTACTTTTTCCCCACTAAATTCTTCACGTGACTCATCCTTTTTCACGACAATCAGTGGTGTTTCCTCAACTTTTTCAAATGTCGTGAATCGGAACGCGCATTGTTCACATTCCCTGCGACGTCGGATAGATTTATTCTCCTCGGCAGGTCTGGAATCGACGACCCGGGTGCCATTGTATTGGCAAGCTGGACATTTCATAAGTTGGTTCCTCCGATTTTTCTTAGATAATAACTTAATTATAACAGAACATGTCCCAAAAAATCAGAATGGAGGGGAAATATCATTGGACAAACCAAAAAAGCGTCCTCCTAATCATATTATATTGATTAGGAGGACGCTTGCTATTTATGATTAAACCAGCGCATCTTTTTTTAATGCAGCAGCTACTTTTTTCGTTAAATCAACAACACGAGCAGAGTAACCCCACTCATTATCATACCAGGCAAGCACTTTCACTTTACGATTAGCCATAACCATTGTTGAGAGGCCGTCAATGATAGCGGAGTCCGTTGTTGTATTGAAATCGATGGATACAAGTGGCTCTGTCGTAAGACGAAGGATACCTGCCATAGCCCCAGTTGACGCCTTTATAAACGCGTCATTAACCATTTCTACTGTAACATCTTGCTTTAAATCCACAACTAGGTCAACTAGTGAAACATTAGGCGTCGGTATCCGTAGAGACATCCCGTGAATTTTCCCTTCCAATTCAGGAAGTACAAGCGCTAATGCTTTTGCAGCCCCAGTTGACGTAGGAATGATAGATTGCCCACATGCACGTGCGCGACGAAGATCCTTGTGCGGATTATCCAAGTTTTTTTGATCGTTCGTGTATGCGTGTACAGTCGTCATTAACCCATTTTCGATGCCGAATGTATCGTTGAGTACTTTAGCTACAGGAGCTAAACAGTTTGTCGTGCAGCTAGCATTTGAAATGATATCATGTTTTTTAATATCGAATTTATCTTCGTTGACTCCCATTACAATTGTCACATCTTCATTTTTACCTGGAGCAGAGATAATGACTTTTTTTGCTCCAGCTTCAAGGTGAAGTGCAGCTTTGTCTCGGGAATTGAATTTACCAGTCGCTTCGATGACAATATCAATACCGAGTTCCTTCCAAGGCAAGTTAAGCGGATCGCGGTCAGAAACGATTTTCACTCGTTTTCCATTGACGACAATTGCATTTTCTTCTGCAATCACTTCACCATCAAATGTACCATGATTCGTATCGTATTTTATAAGATGAGCAAGTGTTTCTGATGGATACGTTGCATTTATCGCAACAATTTCCACATCTTCTTCTCTAATCATTTGACGGAAAACCATCCGTCCAATTCTTCCGAACCCGTTAATCGCAATAGAAGTAGTCATATATAGATCCTCCAATATGTATGTTATACAATACGTGTTTATTCGCTCATTAGTATAACACATATTAATTCAGAAAAAAGCATATTAACTATTTATTACGTTTTTCATCTATTCAGATAATGATTATGGTTGCGCATTCCAATCTAATAGTATCGCATCAAGCTGTCGCCCCGTGTGCTCTACTGTCTCATTATTGTGTAATACCGCATCTGCACCCAGTTCCTTTTCTTCCATTGAAAGCTGAGATTTGATTCGTGCATTTGCTTCTTCTTCCGATAACACATTACGCGCAATAAGCCTTTGTTTCTGGATCTCTGGAGTTACGGACACGACTATGATTCTATCCACAAAGGATTGTAGTTTACTTTCAAACAAAAGCGGGATATCCAGTATGACTGTATTTGAGCCTGCTAAGACCCAGTGCTCTTTTTGTCTTAGCATCTCTTTTCTAATAGCAGGGTGCATGATTCCATTTAATATTCTGCGCTCATCTTCATGTCCAAAAATACGCGCGCCCAGTTTTTCTCGATTTAGAGATCCATCCTCATGTACTATATCTTGTCCGAATACGCGGACAATCTCCATAAGGACCGGACTCCCCGGCTCCACTACCAGTCGTGCTATTTCATCCGCATCTACTATAGGGTAACCTTTTTTCTTCAGCATAGCGGAAACAGTGCTCTTTCCACTTGCAATACTGCCAGTTAATCCGATAATCATAGCTTAGAAGGCCTCCTATCAATCATTTCTGGCATTTTGGACAATAAACGGATGTCCTGCTAGCAATTTTCATACTCTTAGTAGCTGTGCCACAA
Source organism: Sporosarcina sp. Y1004 (assembly GCF_057669665.1). NCBI lineage: Bacteria > Bacillati > Bacillota > Bacilli > Caryophanales > Caryophanaceae > Sporosarcina > Sporosarcina sp. Y1004. The sequence goes on from NZ_JBYHFQ010000009.1 coordinate 27,288, forward strand.
ACAGGGCAAACTTTCCTACCATACATTTTAAGCCGATCCTGCATTGTTCCTGCTTCACCATTAATATTACGGTAATCTGAAATGGAACTCCCGCCTGCATCGATACTTTCCTGTAAAATGGCTACGATTTCATCGAACAATTCGTTTTTCCGTCTTAAGCTTATCCGTTCCGCTGTTCTACCAGGATGAATGTGCATCTTAAACAGCGCTTCTGTTGCATAAATATTTCCACATCCCGATAACACCTGACCATCCATGATGACTTCTTTAATTGGTTTACAAGCATATTTCGGAGTTGAAGCACACTCAAGAAAGTGAAGGCGCGCTTCGGAAGCGAAAGGCTCAGGCGCCATTTTCAATAACGGCGGATGATCCGCTTCACATCCGAGAAGCCGTAATTCTCCAAAACGACGAATGTCTGAGTAGACAAGCAATCCTCCATCTTCCAGTTTGAAGATAACGTGCACATGTTTGCGGAATTTCGCTTCCGTTATCTCTTCTACCGTGTTGACAGTGAACCAGGCTCCTGTCATACCCAGATGACTGACCAGGAGACAAGTTTTACTGTTTTTCGTTAAATGAAAATATATATATTTACTTCGACGCGTAACATCTAAAATGGTCATTCCAGCCATTTCTAAAATGAAATCTTCAGTTGTAATTCCCTTTATCACAGCTTCTTTACCTAGTTGTTTAGATTTAATGACCGTCTCTGAAACAATCGCTTCTTGGATAGTCCTTCCTCTCGCAATAGGTGCGAGTGCCCGGACGACCCCTTCTACTTCTGGCAGTTCAGGCATTTTCTTACCTCACTTCGTTTCGTACCAGGATAATCCAAACGCCCAGTCCACTTTTAATGGTACGTCAAGTGCAATTGCGGATTCCATCACTTCAGGTACGATTTCCTTTAATTTTTCAATTTCATTTTCCGGTGCTTCAAAGATAAGTTCATCGTGCACTTGCAAGAGCATACGTGTCTGCATGCCTTCCACTTCAAGGCGTTTAGCCATTTCAATCATAGCTTTCTTAATTATATCTGCCGCACTTCCTTGAATCGGTGTATTCATGGCTGTTCGTTCTGCAAAACTTCTTAAATTGAAATTCGAACTTGTGATTTCCGGTAAATAACGCCTGCGGTTCATGAGCGTCGTCACATAGCCTTTTCTTTTCGCTTCTGCAACGATATCATTCATATACTGTTTGACACCTGGAAAACTACTGAGATAGGTGTCAATAAATTTAGCAGCATCTTTTCTCGTAATGTCGAGGTTTTGTGAAAGTCCGTAATCACTAATACCATATACAATCCCAAAGTTGACGGCTTTGGCTGCCCGCCGCATATCTGAAGTCACGAGGTCTTTTTCAACGCCGAATACATCCATTGCTGTTTTTGTATGAATATCTGCACCTTCGTGAAAAGCTTCAATCATTTTTTCATCCTGAGACATATGTGCAAGTACACGAAGTTCAATTTGGGAATAGTCGGCAGCAAATAAGTACCAGCCCGGTTCAGAAGGAACGAACGCTGCACGTATTTTCCTTCCTTCCTCAAGTCGTACAGGAATGTTTTGCAAATTGGGATTAATGGAACTTAGACGTCCTGTTGTTGTGAGTGCTTGTTGGAATCGGGTATGAATTTTTCCATCTTCATGAATCTCTTTCAATAACCCTTCAATATATGTTGAATTCAATTTACCAAGTTGACGGTAATTTAAAATATGGCTGATTATCTCATGTTCACTTTCGAGTTTCTCAAGCACATCAGCTGCTGTTGAATAGCCAGTCTTCGTCTTTTTAATCGGCGTAAGCCCAATTTTTTCGAAGAGAATGACGCCTAGCTGTTTAGGTGAATTAATATTAAATTTCTCTCCTGCAATTTCATAAATAGTTGTTTCAAGTGTAGCAAGTTTCGCCGATAACTCAGTTCCTATAGTAAGGAGTGTCTTCCTGTCGACCATAACGCCTGTAGTTTCCATTTTCCCTAGAATGGCTGCAAGCGGCAGTTCAAGTTCATGGTAAAGATCATATTGGTTGTTTTCTTTTAATTTTTCTTCAATCTCTGCATGCAGTTTCCAAATCGCTTGTGCTTTTCTGCCAGCATGATCAGCAATCACTTCTGTTGCAGGAACCGCTTTCTTAGCACCCTTTCCATAAATCACCTCATCCTGTTCGACTTCTGTATAACCGAATTCACGGGTAACAGAGGCCACGTCAGTGTAATTTGTTGAAGGGTTGACGATGTATGTGGCAAGTAATAGATCGAACTGGAAACCTTCTGCATCCAAACCAAGCCCCGCGAGTGAGGCGAATGCCGCTTTGGAATCAGATGTGTATTTTAACTTGTCCGTCTTTTGTAGCCACTGCTTGAACGCTTCACTGTTCTGTGCAACTTCAACTGGGACGAACAGAATGTTTTTTTCATCTGCCAAACTTATACCTAGAATCTGCGCAGTCAGATAATTGTCGTCCATCATTTCGACATGGATTGCCATCTCATTTGACAAATCTTTTTCGAACAGCTCGGAAACGATTGTAACCTCAATAGCTTTTTTCGGCTCCTCTGCCGCTTGTGGTGTGATTTTATCGAGGAGCGTTTTGAATTTCAATTCGCTGTAAATACTAATTACTTCTTCCATATCAGGGCCGTCATATGCAAGATCATTTATTGAGACTGTAATGGGAGCATTGACTTCGATTGTCGCGAGGTCTTTACTCATAAATGCCTGCTCTTGATTTTCAGTTAAATTCTGATTCAGTTTTTTTGCAGTAATATTTCCCAGTGATTTGTATACATTTTCGATGGAGCCATATTCAATCAATAATTTAAGCGCTGTTTTTTCGCCAACTCCCGGAACACCGGGAATGTTATCTGATGCATCACCCATTAGTCCTTTCATGTCGATAATCTGATGTGGCTCAATCCCATACTTCTCCATCACGTGATCAGGCGTATATTTTTCAATATCCGTCATCCCTTTTCGGGTAATGAACACCGTTGTATGGTTGCTTGCTAGTTGCGTTAAATCCTTATCCCCCGAAATGACTACAATTTCAGAACCATCCGCATCGCCTTTTTTACTTAGTGTTCCGATAATATCATCTGCTTCATACTGATCAAGTTCGTACTGTGGAATTTTGTACGCATCAAGAAGCTTGCGCAAATAGGGAAATTGCTCGGACAACTCGGGTGGTGTTTTTTGTCGTCCGCCTTTATATTCTCCGAATGTTTTATGCCTGAACGTTGTTTTTCCAGCATCCCATGCAACTAATATATGCGTAGGTTTTTCTTCCTCTAAGATATTTTGTAACATCATTGTAAAACCATATACTGCGTTCGTATGGATTCCGTTATCATTTGTCAATAAAGGCAATGCAAAAAATGCCCGGTATGCAAGACTGTTTCCGTCAAGTAATACAATTTTCTTAGTCGTCACGTACGCTCCACTCCTATTCAAAACACGTCATCTTCATTCATCTTACACGAGGGCAAGAAGAATTGAAAATGACGTGTTTTTTAGTAAACCTCGGCTCTCTCTCCATATGACAAGTCATATGGAGCTTGTTGCAGGTTATTCGTTCTTACTTAATCTAGATAGCCTGTCAATACTTTGGCGTATGGGGAATCAGCAGGGATGATGATCATTGTGTCCTCACCAATTGTTTTCGTATACGATTGAAGTGTGCGATACAAATTATAAAACTCTGGGTCTTTTGAAAATGCATTATTATAAATTTTTGCCGCTTCGGATTCCCCTTCCGCATGGATGATTGCAGCTTCCTTTTTCGCAGTTGCCAACATTTCCTGAACTTCACGGTCTGTCTCCGCTTCAATCCGACGTTTATCTGCATCCCCTTGTGATAAATAGGATTGTGCAGTCGACTGACGTTCGGAAATCATCCGTGTATAAATCGACTGTTCATTTTCTTCAGGTAAGTCGATACGCTTCATACGGACATCCACAACTTCGATACCGTAGTTCCCTTCAGCCAAAAACTCATTTACCCGCTTCGTCACACGATCATTCATACTACCTCGGGAAGAGTTTTCATCATTTACGACATCTACATAGTTCAACTGACCAAGTTCAGTCCGAACAACAGAGTAAATGAATTCCCCCAACCGCGATTCGGCATTTACAATATTCCTCGCGTTTGAAATCATTTTTCCAGGATCTGTGATTCTCCAAACTGAATAGTTGTCAATGATAATACGTTTCTTATCCTTTGTATTGATTTCCTCTTCAGATACGCTATAACTCATCAAACTCTTAGGAAGAGTTGTGACACTTTGTATGAACGGTATTTTCATGTTCATCCCCGGTTCATGAACAATGCGCTTAATTTCCCCAAATTGGCGGACGACTCGGTATTCATCTTCTTTAACGACGAATATATTGGCGATTACTATGACCATTAATGCAAATAGTGCAGTGAGGATAAGCGTCAGTTTCGCATATTTTTTTATTTCAAGCGGTGCTTTAGGTGTAACAGGTGTACCTGTTGCTTTGGTTGCTTTAGATGCTTTCTGTTTTGCACGCTGTCTTTCCAGGAATTTTTCCTCGATGGATTTAAATGGATTATCGTCATTCGCCATCAGTTTCCATCCCCTTCCGTTTTCGGTTCAGCTGGTGGAGGTGTTGTATTCTCCATTTGCTGTAATGGAAGATATTTCACCGTTTCGCCTGAATCGTTCATAATATAGATTTTTGCTTTCGGCAATACTTGTTCGAGTGTTTCAATGACAAGTCGCTGCCGCGTGATTGCTTTATTCTTCGAGTATTCTACAAGTAAATCATTGAAGAGAGCCACATCACCAAGGGCTAGCTCGGTACGCGCCTTCTTTTGCCCGATTGCATTCGACTTGATGGCATCGACTTCCCCGATTGCTTCATTTTTCTTTTGGTTTTTATATTTTTCAGCTTCGTTCGTCTTCGTGTTTTTCGTTTCGCGTGCATCCGTCACCGCTGTGAAGGCGGCACGGACTTCGGCATTCGGAAGTTCGACATCTTGCAGCTTGACGCCTTGTATGGCAATGCCGATATCATACTTATCGATGAGTGTCGCAAGCAGTTCACGTGTCTGTGCTTCAATTTCCGCTTTCCCATCCGTCAGTGCGGCATCTATCGTCGAATTACCTATGATGGAACGGATAGATGCTGAAGTTGCGTCATGGAGAATTGCCTTCGGATCTTGCGCATTGAATAAATACTTCTGCGGTTCAGTGATTTTCCATTGAACAACCAGATCAGTAAGCACAATGTATTCATCCCCCGTGATCATCTTGGTTTCTTTATCGAACGAAACAAGCTCCCCCCCGGCATCTTGCTTATATCCGAATTGCAGACTAAATGTTTCTTTCGATAGTATTTCAACCCTTTGAATTGGCCATGGTAATTTGAAATGAAGTCCCGAATCTGTCACTGTTGTATCCGCTTTACCAAATGTGATAACGACAGCCTGTTCAGATTCGTCGACAGTATACCATGTTGTGAAAGCAATGATTAACAGTAGTAGTCCAGCGAAAACCATTCCGACTGTCATTAAAATACGTCGTGTACTCATTTGTAAGCCCCCCTTCTCTTATGTATAACCTGTTATACGTTCTAAATAGTTGAAAGTTTCATATTTTCTCCAATTTGTTCTTTACAAACATTGCCTCAATAAATATAAAAAACGATCCAAAGTAAATGGATCGTTCACTCTTCCTGGCGCAAAGGCATTTGAATACGAATTAACGTACCCACGTTAATTGTGCTTTCCACTTCAACTGTTCCTCCATGGGCTTCCACAAGGTGTTTGACGATAGCTAATCCAAGTCCTGTGCCCCCGGATTCTCGGCTTCTAGCTCGGTCAACACGGTAGAAACGTTCAAACAGCCTAACAAGTTCTGTTTGTTTAATGCCGATTCCTTCATCTTGCACTTCTATGATTGCATTTCCTGATACTTGTTTAATGGAAATAATAATTTTCTTTTGTTCTTTCGAGTAGTTAATTGCGTTCGATAGCAGATTAACCATGACTTGTATTAATCGACCTGCATCTCCATCAATGACAATCTGCTCTGTTATGTCTAGGTCAATATCCATCTTTTTGCGCTCCAAACTTAATGAAACAATTGTCAAGGCATCATTGATAACATCATTCAGACTGACACGCGCAAACTGAAGAGTGAAGTTTTCCCGTTCCATTGCCGACAATTCAAGCAGGTCATCAATCAATAGATGTAATCTATCACTTTCTTTTTGAATGATTTCAAGAAACTCTTTCATAATTACAGGTTCATTCATTGCGCCATCCAATAACGTTTCCGTAAATCCTTTTATGGATGTAATCGGTGTACGGAGTTCATGGGAGACATTTGCAACAAAATCTTTTCGAACCTCTTCAAGTTTTACAAGTTTCGTAATATCATGCATGACAACGACAATACCTAGCCAATTACCGTGACGCCCGATTACCGGTGCACCATAAACGCTCATATGGGAGAAGTCTCCGTTTCCCACAAGTCTGACCTGTTTTTCACGAACTTGTTCAGTCATAAAGACATCTTCAATCAGACTCTCAATATCCACTGGCAATCCAATTGTTTTTAATGTCTTTCCGATCAGTTCCTCCTTCGAAAAACCAAAGGCCTTCTCAAAGACACCATTTACAAGATTGACTGAACCTTCACGACCAAACATTAGAAGTCCACTGCCCATACTCTCTATAAGTGTTTTTAAACGCTCTTTTTCCATCATTCGTAGTGTAGATATTTCCTGCATATTACTTGCTATTTTGTTAATGGCAATTGCGAGTTCATTAGCATATTCGGATTCGTCCGTCTGTGTTCTCGCGAGATGATCTCCCTTAGCAATTTGAATTGCTACTCTTGTAACATCATCTACTGGACGGGCATATTGCAACATCATTCGCTTTGCGATTAAAAGAGATATTATAAATGCAATGAGTAAAGTCAATAATAGAAAACCCCAGTATTTCTGCTGTACTTCGGCAGCAATGTCATTCGCGAATAAAGGAAAAAACTGACCGAGAACAATTCCGAGGCCAGTTAGTAGTACTGATAGAAGGACTGCACAAGCAATGACTAAGCGGGAATACAAACCTTTCATCAAAGTTTAGGCTCCTCAAATTTATAGCCAATTCCTCTTACCGTCTTGATGAAGAGAGGTTTCTTTGTATTTTCTTCGATTTTTTCCCGTAAATGACTTACATGAACGTCAACGATTCGGGTATCACCGGCAAAGTCATAATTCCATACCGCGCTTAAAAGCTGATCTCTAGAAAGGACTCTATTTTTATTCTGCATAAAGTGAACAAGTAGTTCAAATTCCTTCGGGGTAAACTCCAACTCTACTTTATCTAGAAAAGCTTCATATTGCTCAGCATGAACAATTAACTTTCCAGAGCTCAATGTGCCATTTTCATCGTTACGGTCTGACCTCTCACCGGTACGTCTCAGTACGGCTTTTACGCGCGCAACAACTTCCCTGGGACTGAATGGTTTTGTCATATAATCATCGGCACCCATTTCAAGACCAAGCACTTTGTCGAACTCGTCTCCTTTTGCCGTTAGCATAATTATTGGAATATCGAGTCCCTTCTGCCTTAAGATTTTACAGACATCTATTCCATCCATTTTCGGAAGCATTAAGTCTAGCAATATTAAATCAGGATTTTCTGTTTCTGATTTCAGTATAGCTTCTTCTCCATCCACTGCGGTGATTATTTCATATTGCGCTTGCTTCAAATTATACTCTAGAAGCGTCCGAATCGGCTGTTCGTCATCAACAATCAATATTTTCTTTCCACTTGAACTCATCTTCCATCAATCTCCCGTCAAAAGTTTTCCATCGCTTGCGATGTTAGACGCTCTTCCACTTTCGGCGGAATAACTGTCACTGTCCCTGAAATAACAATTTCTTCCTCATCATCATGTGCTTCGATTGAAATTTCTATCGCATTCATTTCTCTATCAACATGAATGACTTCTAGTAAGATGTTAATTATTGAATAGTGATAGACCGCTTTTGGAAATGATAACTGTTGTTGTACAATATGTGAACCTGGTCCTGGCAAATACTTTGAGACGGCAGATGTAACAATTCCTGTTAGCATAATAGTCGGTACAATAGGCTTTTCATAGGCTGTCTGCGAAGCGTAATCATGTTGAATATATAGTGGGTTACTATCGTTTGTTAACCCTAGATAAAGCAGCAAATCTTTATCCTCGATTTTCTCGGTTAACTTCAACTTTTCACCGACAGTAATCTCTTCGATTTTTCTTCCGAGACGCCTTTTCTTCCCTAATATCAACTTATATCCCCCTCAATATGTAATACAGTAAGTTTACCAATAATCAGAAAAAAAATCGAGTAGCATAGGCTACTCGATTGACTAATTAGAATATTATACAAGAACTTTCATAACTGCTTTAACCGATTCAGCAGAATTTGACAATGCCTCTTTTTCAGCTTCAGTCAAATCAAGCTCAATAATCTTCTCAATACCGCCAGCACCGAGTACTGTCGGAACGCCGATATAAATTCCATCTAGACCATATTCGCCTTCTAAGTATGCAATCGAAGGAAGTACACGTTTCTGATCTTTCAGGATTGCTTCAGCCATTTCAACGAGTGATGCCGCAGGAGCGTAGTAAGCTGAACCATTACCTAGTAGGTTTACGATTTCAGCTCCACCCTTACGTGTACGGTCTACAATTACTTCTAGTCGTTCAGCCGAAATCAACGTTTCGAGTGGAATACCACCCGCGTATGAGTAACGGATAAGCGGAACCATGTCGTCGCCGTGTCCACCAAGTACGAATCCGGTTACGTCTTTTACAGATAAGTTCAATTCTTGTGCTACAAACGTCCGGAAGCGCGCAGTGTCAAGGACTCCTGATTGCCCGATAACACGTTCTTTCGGTAATCCGGATTCTTTATAGACTGTGTATGTCATTGCATCTACCGGGTTAGTTAATACGATAATTGTTGTATCTGGAGAATGTTTTACTATTTCAGCAGTAACGATTTTCATGACTTTTTGATTCGTCTGAACAAGATCATCACGACTCATACCGGGCTTGCGCGCAATACCAGCTGTGATTATGACAATGTCAGAGTCTTTTGTATCCGTGTAATCTGAAGTTCCTATAATATTCGCATCATAACCTTGTACAGGTCCGGCTTCCATCATATCAAGCGCTTTCCCTTTTGTTGGGTTTTCCATTTGCGGAATATCTACGATAACTACATCACAAAGCTCTTTTTGAGCCAGAAGAAATGCTGTCGTTGCGCCTGTGAAACCAGAACCGATAACCGAGACTTTTTTACGTTTCATTGTCATGAGTTGCCTCTCCTTTTAATCGTTTATATGAGGGGACAGACCCCTCATATAAATGATTTAAATTTTCAACGAACAGAAAGTTGGGCTCTTCCACCGCTAATAGATTTATTATTTAAGGTTTTTGATCAATTCATCTGCGAATTCAGATGTTTTAACTTCTGTTGCACCGTCCATAAGACGAGCAAAGTCATAAGTTACAACTTTAGAAACAATTGTTTCTTCAATTGAAGCAGTGATCATAGCTGCCGCTTCATTCCATCCAAGGTGCTCAAGCATCAAGACGCCTGAAAGTAGAAGTGAAGAAGGGTTAACTTTATCAAGTCCTGCATATTTCGGTGCAGTACCATGAGTTGCTTCAAAAATTGCATGACCTGAAATGTAGTTAATGTTTGCTCCAGGAGCGATTCCGATTCCGCCAACTTGTGCAGCAAGAGCATCAGAAATATAGTCGCCATTCAAGTTCATTGTCGCTACAACATCAAACTCTTTTGGACGTGTCAAGATTTGTTGCAAGAAGATATCAGCAATTGCATCTTTAACGATGATTTTGCCTGCTGCTTCAGCTTCAGCTTGTGCTTTGTTTGCAGCATCAGTTCCATCAGCATCTTTGATTGCATCATATTGGTTCCATGTGAAGACTTTATCGCCGAACTCTTGTTCAGCAACTTCATAGCCCCAGTTTTTGAATGCGCCTTCTGTAAACTTCATGATATTTCCTTTATGGACAAGCGTCAATGACTTGCGGCCTTCTTTAATAATATAAGTAAGAGCAGCACGTACTAGACGTTTTGTACCTTCTTCAGAAATAGGTTTAATACCGATTCCAGAAGTTTCTGGGAAGCGGATATTTTTAACTCCCATTTCGTTTTGTAGGAATTCGATTACTTTTTTCGCTTCAGGTGTACCTTCTTTGTATTCAATACCTGCATAGATATCTTCCGTGTTTTCGCGGAAAATAACCATATCGCAATCTTCAGGACGTTTAACAGGTGAAGGAACACCTTCAAAGTAACGTACTGGACGTAGGCAAGTGTAAAGATCCAATTCTTGGCGAAGTGCAACGTTCAATGAACGGAAACCGCCGCCGATTGGTGTAGTAAGTGGACCTTTAATAGCAATTAAATACTCATCAATTGTATCAAGTGTTGCTTGTGGTAGCCATTCGCCAGTTTCATTGAATGCTTTCTCCCCAGCAAGAACTTCTTTCCAGATAAGTTTTTTCTTGCCACCGTAAGCTTTATCGACAGCTGACTCTAGAACGCGTGATGCTGCATGCCAAATATCCGGACCAGTACCGTCACCGATTATAAATGGAATTGTTGCGTGATCAGGTACATTTAAAACACCGTCTGTTACTGTAATTTTTCCACCGTTAGTCATAATTAATTTCCTCCCAATTTCAAATCAGAGGGCTGGCTATTGTAAATTCCGCCCCTAGTTATTTTTTATTTATAGTGCTTATCGTTCTTTAATCGGTACGTATTTCTGCAAGCCCGGTCCTGTGTAATCAGCACGAGGGCGAATCAGCCTATTATTCGCATATTGTTCACGAATATGTGCAATCCATCCCGAAATACGAGACACTGCAAAAATCGGCGTAAATAGATCGTGATCTATTTCCAGCGAATGGTAAACAGAAGCAGAATAGAAATCGACGTTTGGCGGTAAGTTCTTTTCGCCTGTAACGATTTCTTCTATTTTACTGGACATATTGTAGTACTTTTCTTCTCCGCGAAGTTCAGTCAAACGTTTAGACATTTCACGAAGGTGTTTTGCACGCGGATCACCTTTACGATAAACACGATGTCCGAAGCCCATGATTTTTTCTTTGTTATCCAGTTTTTCTCTGATATAAGATTCAACTTTGTCTTCTGAACCAATCTCCATCAGCATTTTCATTACTTGCTCGTTTGCACCGCCGTGAAGCGGTCCTTTGAGTGCACCGATAGCAGCCGTAACACCTGAATAAATATCAGAAAGTGTCGCAACACATACGCGTGCAGTGAATGTCGATGCATTTAGCTCATGGTCCGCATGAAGTACTAGAGCTTTGTCGAATGCTTCAATCGCAATTTCAGCAGGCATTTCACCAGTCAACATGTATAGGAAGTTTTCTGCATAGCCCAATTCTTCCTTCGGAGCAACCGGCTCAAGACCTTTGCGAATACGAGAAAATGTAGTAACGATTGTCGCTATTTTTGCTTGTAGCTTAATTGCTTTTTCGTAATTAGCCTCTTCAGACATATCTTCCGCTTTGTCGTCGTATAATCCTAAAAGGGATACTGCAGTGCGCAGTGCCGCCATCGGGTGTACTTCCCCGATTGGATACATTTTAAAATGATTAAGTACTTCTTTAGGAAGAGACATGTTAGCCGCAAGTTGTTTTTTCAGCTCTGCAAGCTCGTCCTCTTTTGGCAAACGCTGATGCCATAGAAGATGAATTACTTCTTCAAAGCTGGCGTTTTCTGCAAGATCGTCAATATCATAGCCGACGTATGTAAGTGTGTCATCAATAATTGAACTAATTGCTGACTGTGTCGCTACGACTCCTTCCAACCCTTTGGTTGATGTCATATAAAACGCTCCTTCTTTCAGTTCATTCGTCCACTCCGCAAAAAAAAGCAGAATGTCAACTGATCTGCTAATAATTATAATTAATCTACTTAAAAACGCTTACAACAACCATTATAATCAATTTTGTCATCTTTGTGAATGGATACGCTTGCTTTTGTTTTTTTAACTTGTAATGAAGGAGTTGTAGAATGTCCGACAATCACAGCAAACAACAAGCTTTTCGCTTAATCCTAATAAAGTGGCTGCCTGTTATTTTGACGGGAATTATTCTGTTTACAGTCCCTCCAGCAGCAATCGCTGTCATTTTCGCTTATTTTACAGCACCTACTTTGCACGCCATCCGCACAATTACAAAGTTGCCGCTTACGATTGCAACCCTTTTTGTAATGACACTTATGCTTTTTTTAATAAGTGCTTTCACATACATTGCACTTCATGGTCTTATTGATACGGTGCCCGCCGTCGAAAAGCATATTGCACCTTTTACACAGAATACGGATCTTGCCAGTAAATTATTATCATTCCTTGAAGATAAAGTTGTGGAGTATGGACATGCATTATTGGAATACACGGTAACAATTATTTCCACTGTATTTCAACGACTTTTTAGTCTGTTCATTTTCCTAGTTGCATATTTTTTCGCTTTGCGGGAATCCGGAAAAAATCGTTACTGGTTTTTAGTCTATTTCCCTATCCAAATACGTAAGCCTGCAAAAAGAATATTTACGGAGTCCGGTAAATTAATTGGAACTTTTGTTTCAGTGGAAGCCCGATTATTTTTCCTTACCTTCTTAATCTTAACAATAGGATTCATGTTTCTTCGATTCGAGTCTCCAATTGGTAATGCCTTTCTAATCTCCCTTGCAGATAGCCTGCCGTTTATCGGAATCGGTCTTTTTCTCTTACCAATGGCCGCTTTCTTCATATATACGAATAACCTATTCATTGGTATTTCGCTCATATTACTCTATTTATTCGCAATGACGACACGACAAATGGCTGAATCGTATATGTGGGCATCTACTTTCCATTTGAAGCCTATCCATGCTTTTTTCATAACGGCGACTTCCTTTTATCTATTCGGGTTACCCGGTATGTTATTGACCCCATTCCTTCTATTTGCAGCACTCAGAGTTAGACGGCACCCCTTGTTTAGCGGATGACGATTTGTCCATTTTTCATCTTATTATAAATCCATTTTTGGATAAATGGTCTGATTAGATTCCTTGGTCCCTTAAATAGTAATAATAATCCTGTTAGATCCGTTAGAAATCCAGGCATGATTAACAAGATTCCTCCAAAAAGAATACAGACTGCATCAATCATTGCATCGCCGGGAGTCTCCATAACTGTCATACGTGTCCTAAGTTCAGTCCAAGCTTTCATCCCTTGGCGTTTGGCGAGGTAGGCTCCACCTATTGCCGTTATTAAAATAATTGAAATTGTTGGTAACAGACCAAGTGTTTTCCCCGAATAGATTAACAACGCGAGTTCAGCTGTCGGGACAGCAATGAAAAGGAGTACTAGCCATTTCACAATTAATTTCATCTCCTAAAAAGGCTGCTCACCGATTATTTCGGAAGCAGCCTTGATTTATTTAGAGTACGCTGGCGCGTCCATTATAGATAACACCTGATTCAGCATCCATTGTAACCTCATTGCCATGGCGAATCAGTTTTGTAGCATCTTTGACTCCGACAATTACAGGTATACCAAGACTAAGACCCACAATAGCACCATGGCTTGTTAGCCCGCCTTCTTCTGTTATTAGCCCTGCGCATTTTTCAATTGCAGGCATCATATCGCGATCGGAACCGTTCGTAACAAGAATCGCTCCTGTTGTATCATATGACAGTGCCTCATCAGCATTTTTAGCAACTATGGTACGGCCGAAAGCGACATCTTTCCCGATTCCTTGTCCACGCGCAAGTAAATCACCGATGACATGGATTTTCATCAAATTCGTAGTGCCAGCCTTTCCGACTGGAACTCCAGCAGTAATGATTACTACATCACCATGTCCGACATATTGATGTTTAACACTTTCTTCCACAGATTCCTGGAGGATTTCATCAATTGAACTCACTTTTTTACCAACAATTGGATAGACGCCCCAAACAAGTGACAGCTTTCTAGACACAGCTTCTGATGATGTAACCGCGATAACAGGACAACCCGGTCGGTATTTGGCTATCATTTTAGCCGTATGTCCGCTCTCTGTCGGTGCAAGAATGGCCTTCACTTTCAAGTTAATGGCTGTGTATGCAGCCGCTTGTCCAATGGCTTCTGTCATATTACCATGTTTTTCACGTCTTCTTGTTGAAACGACTGAACGGTAATCGATAGCCTCTTCTGTGGCACATGCAATGCGATCCATTGTACGTACAGATTCAACTGGATAAATTCCAGCAGCCGTTTCTCCCGAGAGCATGATTGCATCAGAACCGTCAAAAATCGCGTTTGCGACATCACTTGCTTCTGCACGGGTTGGACGGGGATTTCTTTGCATCGAATCAAGCATTTGCGTTGCAGTGATTACCGCTTTTCCAGCCTGATTACATTTTTCAATCAAATTCTTCTGAACGAGCGGAACTGCTTCAGGAGGAATTTCAACGCCTAGATCTCCACGCGCAACCATTAGGCCATCCGAGACAGCCAAAATTTCATCGATGTTGTCGACGCCTTCCTGATTCTCGATTTTAGGGATAATCTGTAAGTTAGAGCCGCCATTTTTCTCAAGAAGTGATCGTATTTCCATCACGTCCGAAGCACGCCTAACGAACGATGCCGCTATGAAGTCAACGCCCTCTTTAATGCCGAACAAGATATCCTCCGCGTCTTTCTCTGTCATTCCTGGTAGCTGGACCGAAACACCAGGTACGTTAACACCTTTGTTATTACTCAATGTACCTGAATTAACGACCAATGTATGAATTAATCCCTGACTTTCATCTGTGCCTGTAACTTCTAACTGAATTAGTCCATCGTCTAATAATATGATAGATCCTTCACTTACATCTTCAATCAATTTTTCGTAACTGACTGAAAATACATCATTATTTCCTACAACTTGTGTCATGGAAATATCTATTTTTTCGGCTGCTACGAGTTCCACTTTTCCATTCTCCATCGAATGTGTCCGAATTTCAGGACCTTTCGTATCAAGCAAGATTCCTACAACTTTCCCTTTTTCACGTGCAACTTTTTTGATAGTGTCAATACGTGCTTTATGCTCTTGATGATTACCATGGGAAAAATTCAACCTGGCTACGTTCATGCCCGCATCTATAAGTTGTTCCAATAATTCTGGGGACTCACTTGCGGGACCAATTGTACATACTATTTTCGTTTTCCTCATCAACTATCGCCTCTTTTAAGTTTTTTGAACAACCAATTATATGGACAATTCCTGGGACATCTTGTACATTTTCTTATCAAAACCAGCTGATTGTTCGAAAACGTCCGTTAAGTCATAGTCTACCACCACATGATTTTGCATGCCAATAGCAATGCCTCCGCGACCCTCTTTTAAAACTTCAACTGCTTTTGCTCCATACTGACTCGCAATAACACGATCTCTTGCAGAAGGGGATCCACCACGCTGGACATGACCCAGAACAGAAATCCGTGTTTCAATACCGGCTTCCCGCTTCAATATTTCAGCGAGTTCTGCTGCAGACATCACCCCTTCTGCAACAATGATAATACTGTGCTTCTTACCGCGACCTGTACCACTTTTTAGTCGTTCGATAATATCAGGCACTTCGTACTTCTCTTCGGGGATAAGTATCGTTTCCGCTCCACCCGCTAGTCCAGCCCATAAAGCAAGATCACCGGCATCTCTCCCCATCACTTCGACGATGAATGTCCGCTCGTGAGACGTTGCAGTATCACGTATCTTATCAATTGCATCAATGACTGTATTCAATGCTGTATCGAAACCTATTGTTAATTCTGTTCCGTTTATATCATTGTCGATTGTGGCCGGAACACAAACACATGGCAATCCAAGAGCCGTTAATTCAAATGCGCCTTTGAATGAACCGTCTCCACCTATTACAACAAGTCCATCGATATTGTGTTTCTTCAATTGTTGAAGTGCCTTTTCTCGCCCTTCAAGAGTTCGAAATTCAGCGCTTCGGGCAGAACGCAACATCGTGCCTCCTCGCTGAATAATATCTCCTACGGAACCAAGTTGCAGAAGTTCAATTTTCCCTTCAATCAATCCTTGATATCCATTAAAAACACCAGCCACTTCAAGACCTTCATAAATCGCTTTCCGAACAACAGCACGAACTGCAGCATTCATGCCTGGTGCGTCTCCGCCACTTGTCAAAACAGCTATCTTTTTCGTAGAAATCACTCCAATCCAGGATTAAATATTATTTTCTAAACACGAATAGATGCGGTTACCCGCATCCTATATTTATTCAGAAAATACACCAATCTGACGAAACTTATCATATCGATGATTAACGAGTTCATGACCATTCAATGTGTTTAGTTTTTCTAAGGATAAACGGATTGCATCTCCTAAATGAATAGCTTGCGCTTCTAGGTCACGATGTGCACCACCGCGCACTTCCGGAATAATTTCCTCGATAATTCCCATTTCTTTTAAATGTGGAGCAGTGATTTTCATTGCCTCCGCCGCTTGTTTGGCTAGACTAGAGTCTTTCCAAAGTATAGTCGCTGCCCCTTCGGGCGAAATGACAGAGTATGTAGAGTTTTCAAGCATGTGGATATGGTTTGCAACGCCAAGTGCTAGTGCACCACCGCTTCCGCCTTCTCCGATAACTATGGAGATAACCGGAACAGTCAAGCCAGCCATTTCAACAAGATTACGGGCAATTGCCTCACTTTGCCCCCGCTCTTCAGCCGCCTTGCCAGGGAAAGCCCCCTTTGTATCGATGAAACACACAATTGGTCTTCCAAATTTCTCCGCCTGTTTCATTAGGCGCAGAGCTTTTCGGTACCCTTCAGGATGCGGCATTCCAAAATTCCGCTTGACGTTCTCTTTTGTATCTTTTCCGCGTTGATGGCCAATTACTGTAATGGGTCTCGATTCGAATGAAGCAATTCCACCTACAATAGCAGCATCGTCACCGTAAGCTCTATCACCGTGCAATTGCATGAAATCTTTAAAGAGCATATTTATATAATCCATTGTTGTCGGACGTTCGGGATGTCTTGCCACTTGAACCCGATCCCAAGGTTCCATATTTTCATAAATTTCTCTTTCCAACTTTTTCAATCGCATTTTTAACGTCTCGATTTCATCAGAAAGATCAACTGAGTTGGTCGTTGTATACTCTTCAAGCTCGATGATTTTTTCACGTAGCTTGACGATTGGTTCTTCAAATTTCAACGTTTTACCCATTTCAGTTCATCCCCCTTACATGAAGTCGCAAAATTTTAGAAAGTGTTTCTTTCATTTCAGCGCGGTGTACGACAGCATCCAATTGGCCATGATCCAGCAAAAATTCTGCAGTCTGAAAATCCTCCGGTAATTTTTCTCTGACAGTTTGTTCAATGACACGTCTACCCGCGAATCCGATTAGTGCTTTTGGTTCTGCTATATTAATATCACCTACCGAGGCAAAACTTGCCGACACACCACCCGTCGTTGGGTATGTCATCACAGATACATAAAGTAACCCTTCGCTCGCATGCCGATTAAGCGCGACACTCGTTTTAGCCATTTGCATGAGTGATAACACTCCTTCTTGCATGCGTGCACCACCACTAGCTGAAAATATGATTACCGGTATGCCATGTGCTGTTGCTTTTTCAATTGCGCGAGTAATCTTTTCCCCGACAACTGATCCCATTGAGCCCATTCGGAAATGGGAATCCATTATTGCAACAGCTACTTCTAGTCCATCAATCTTTCCTGTTCCAGTGAGTACAGCTTCGTTTAACCCTGTTTTCTTAGAATCCGACTCAACTTTTTCAGTATAAGCGGGAAAACTAAGCGGGTTTTCCGTCTTCAAGTGATTATCAATCGATTCAAACGTCTCGTCATCGAAAAGACAAGCAACTCGTTCAGTTGCAGTCATTTTAAAGTGATGATCGCATTTTGGACAGACTTTCAATGTCTTAATTAAATCTTTTGTTAAAACAATATGTTTACATTCCGGACATTTAGTCATTATCCCTTCAGGAACGTCGTTTTTAGCGTCGACGGAAGGAATTGTAGTTGTATTTTTATGTTTATTTCTATTCTTACTAAATAGATCTCGAATCATTACTGGCTTTCCCCTCTTTCACTTTCAACTAATTCAATCCATTCCGAATAAGCTTCCAGTGTTATAGTAGTATTTCCTTCACACAAATTGTGAAGCATTTTTTTTATAATATCGTTTTCAGTCGTTTCGGTCATGCTCTCGAATGGTACTTTGCTGTATTGTTTTAGTAGAAACCAAATTTTCAAAGATAATCTGTTACCGGTTGCGACAATCAACTCCCGGATAAGATCTTCCCGTAAGATTTCCCCGTCTTTATCAACTTTCTTCAATAAACTACCCCATACTGGCAAAACCCTTAACGTAGCATCATTACACACAGCCATAATCGCCGCTTTTTCATGGATTCTTCTTGTTTCCTGAACATCATTCACTGAGTCTGTCTGTTGCATGACGAATGCAGCAAGAACCTCAACGAGCTTATGCTTTTTGTAATCCACAAGAAAGGTCCCTTCACCGCGCCTGGTTTCAATAATCCCTAGTAACTCTAGACTTCGCAGCGCTTCACGAATCGTAGACCTGCCCGCTTGCAAGCGCTCCGCAAGCTCACGTTCTGAGGGTAACTTTCCACCTGTTTCAATACCTTCTTCTCGAATTATCGATTTAAGTTCTTCTACAATATCAAGAAACATTTTTGAAGTCGGTTTTGTATTTTGCATTCACGGACCCCTTCGAAAATATACATGATGAAAAGTGGTCAGACCACTTCTGTCTTTAGCATACAGAAAACGCTGCTGAACGTAAAGTGAAATCCAATTAAGGAAAAACCTACAGCATTTTTCATAAATCCTTTGTTTGTTGAATAATTATCTGCGGTTTCCCATTTCGACGTTCGACAGTCCCCTCAATATGAATGATTGCCATCTCGATAAGATGCGGATTCGAGAGCGCGTATTTTTGTGGAAAAAGCGTACAAGAAATTGAGCCCGTTTCATCTTGAATCGTGACAAATGCCATCGATTCCCCTTTTTTCGTTCGTATTCGTTTGATTTCAGTTATAAGGCCAGCAATTTTCACATATGTTCTATCCGCTAAAGAATCGATTGAGATGATGGTATTATAATTACCCCCAGCTGCTTTCTTAACCTCAGCTGCAGGATGTTCTGATAGATAAAAACCCAGGACTTCTCTTTCGTATTCTAGCAACATCATCCTTGGCATTGTGCCACCAGGAGAGTATTTCGGACTTGCGACTGATCGCATCACTTCGCTGAGAAAATCGTCGCCATCATCAGGACGGATGAATAACGCATGGGATATTGCTGCATCAATCGACGTTAACAGGACTGCACGCGTTTCACCAAATACATCCAGTGCCCCAGCCTTAACAAGCGGTTTAATCGATTTCTCAGTGAATACCTCCCCCCCGAGAGATGCTGCCATTTCAAACAGCGTTTTCCAATTACCGCCAGACTTCCTAGCTCGCTTAACTGCATTATAAAAAGTGGGTGTTACGCCTTTGATAGCTCCAAGACCAATTCTTATTGAACCGTTTTCAACAGTGTACATATACTTACTGCGGTTAATAGAAGGAGGAAGAACTTTAACATCCCTCGCTTCAGATTCACGCATCAGTTCAATTGACTTCTCGTTGTTTCCAGTTGTTGAGGAAAGAAGCGCTGCGTAAAAATAAGCTGGTTCATTCGCTTTCAAATAAGCTAGTCTGTAAGAAATAAGTGAATATGCGACTGCATGGCTTTTTGGAAAGCCGTAATCCGCAAACTTCACAATGAGGTCATAGATTGCAACAGCTGAATTTTCAGGATAACCGTTACTGACGGCTTTTTGTGTGAAATGAATTCGTTCTTTCTCTAAGTTCTCCCGATTCTTCTTGCTGACCGCACGTCTTAACAGGTCGGCTTCTCCCATAGTGAATCCAGCAAAGCGAACTGCAATCTCCATGATTTGTTCTTGATAAACGATAACACCGTATGTTTCTTTTAACACCGCTTCGAGCTGTGGGTGAATATAGGTAATTTGTTCGTTATCATTTTTGCGTCGGCTATAAAGAGGGATATTCTCCATCGGTCCCGGTCGATACAAAGCAGTGATAGCAAAAATATCTTCAAACTTATTTGGACGGATTAATCGGAGTGCATCTCTCATTCCATCTGATTCAAATTGAAATATCCCCGTCATATCCCCAGTTCTAAATAGCTCAAATGTTTTTTCATCATTAAGTGCAATATCTTCAAAATCGATTCTGATTCCTTTATCGTAAGAGATCATTGACCTAATGCGGTCCAGTAGAGTTAAATTACGCAACCCTAGAAAATCCATTTTCAATAATCCCTGTTCTTCAACGTCTCCCATTGGCCACTGGGTCAGGTAGATGTCATCCGAACCGCTTTGAAGTGGTACTACATCAACTAGCGGGACTGGTGATAAAATAAGTCCCGCTGCATGTGTTGATGCATTGCGCGGTAGCCCCTCTAGCTTAATTGCAGCTTCTAACCAGTCATTTCGTACTGGATCAATTGCAATCCAATCACGAAGCGCTTTTGATTCTGCAACTGCCTGCTCGATTGTAATTCTGTGTCTATTAGGAATTTCTTTTGATAAATAAGCCATCTCTTCATTTGAAAAATCGAAAACTCGAGCCACATTACGGACAACTGATCTAGTGGAAAGCGTACCAAATGTAATAATTTGTGCGACATGCATTTTCCCATATTTCTTTGCAACATAGTCAATCACTTCAGAACGACGGTTGTCTGCAAAATCGATATCGATATCCGGCATCGTCACTCGACCCGGATTAAGAAACCGTTCAAAAATTAGGCCATATTTTATAGGATCTACATCAGTTATATCAAGGGCATAAGCAACAAGCGACCCTGCCGAAGAGCCCCGTCCGGGACCCGTAAGTATTCCTTGTTCTTTGGCATAACGCATAAAGTCCTCGACAATTAGGAAGTAGTCTGCGAATCCCATTTCACTAATAATTCCTATTTCATACCGTAGGCGCAAATCATACACTTCTTCCACCTCACCGAGCCGCCGTTTTAAACCTGCGGCACTGTTTTTAGCTAAGAGGGATGTTGAAGTCTCCTCCAGCGGAACCGGAAATACCGGCATCAGCGATTGAGTTGGCGGTAATGTTGCGTCGCACGATAAAAGGATATCTGACATATTTGAAAGCCATTGAAGTCTGTCTGAAAACCAATCAACAAGTTCGCTTTCTTCAGGGAGATATGCTGTCTTTGTAAGATTATGAGGCCTTGCTGGGTCATTAAGTTTATAACCCGTACGGATTGCTTCGGCGACTTCATACGCAAAAGCATCTTCTTTATGGATATACCTACTTTCATAGACAGCGGCAATAGGTATGTTTGTTGAAGCCGCAATCATTTCAATTGCAGCTTCATCAGGATGTTTTATGCCTCCTGATCTATCGATGCCTATAATAACCGAAGATGTGTCACACCCCTTTATCATGCGAGTAAAATCATCTTCGGTACGAGAAGTGTTCCATGAATCATCTGTCATCGGACAAAAGATTATACATCCCGAGCTATAAGCCTTCAGCCATTGAATGGGTAGTGTTTCAGACTCTCTCACAGAAACCGCACTGCTCATCTTCAGAAGGTTTCGATATCCTTCATCATCTTTTGCATAAACGTAAAGAAGGACGGCTTCCTTTTCTCCAGTTTCCAAGTACACAGACAAACCAATCACTGGGCGGATTCCAAATTTAATCATCATTTTATAAAAAGGACGGATGCCATATAATTTAGAATTGACAATCGCAACAGATGTAGCCCCTCTCCTTTTCAGAAGTGGGGCTAAATCCTCGATTTTTATGATTCCGCGCAGAAGATCTGCACCCGTCACTACTTGCGGATAGACAAGTGTCAATGTAATTCCTCCGCTCGTTTTCCTACATGCAAAGTTCTTTTAACTTTCCAATGACTTCATCTGTTTTTTCCCAAGAATAGACAGACGCGCCAGCTGCGAGTGGATGGCCACCGCCTCCATATTGTGCAGCCAACGAATTAATAACCGGTCCTTTTGAACGAAACCTAACCCGAATCTGATCGGCTTCCTCAATAAAGATAATCCAGGCTTTAATTCCCTGTACATCCCCTAGTGCACCTACCAATTGGGAAGTATCCGAAACTGATACCCCAAATCTTTCGAGTAGTGCCTTATCCAGTTTCACAAAAGCTGCACCATTTTCGTCAATTGTGAAGTTTTGATAAATATATCCTTTAAGATGTAGTAATTCCCGCTTCATCTCATACATTCCTGCAAACAGTTCAGTTCTATCAAAATCAAATTTGATCAAATCACTTACTACTTCAAATGTATTTACAGTCGTGCTGGGGAATAGGAAACGTCCTGTATCTCCTACAATTCCTGCAAATAAAAGTCGGGCGGCATCAGTGGTCATTTTCCAACCATAATGTTCTTTTCCTACTTCGTATAAGGAGTAAATCATTTCCGATGTTGAACTTGAATCAGTATTAACCCATTTTACATCACCATAAGGATCCGCATCAGGATGATGATCAATCTTCATGAGTAAAGCACCTTCAGTATAGAACTCGCCGTCAATTCGCTCTATATTTCCTGTATCGGTGATAATCACTAGAGCCCCTTCATAAAACGATTGTTCGACATGATCCTGCAAAGTCAAATATGTAAGTGTCTCATCATGTTGGCCTGTTGCAAAAACTTGTTTTTCAGGATAATTAGCTTTTAACAATTCTTTTAACCCAGACTGTGAGCCATACGCATCCGGATCAGGTCTTATATGACGATGAATAATGATTTTATCGTATTTTTCAATTGTGTCGATGATTTGTCTTTTCATAAACGATTCCTCCAAGCTTCGATATATTCCGGTCGCAATCTATTCGAAAAGCCGCTACAATGTAATAAGTTTGTATGTAATGGAGGGCTTTCATGTTAACTATAAATTTCTTTTTAGTATTTTTCATAATCGCATCTGCGGTCTTTTATTTCTATTTCAAGACCAGGCAATTTCGTACCAAACAGCTATTTCCAATTCGCAAAAAAATGTATGCGAGTATGGCGGGTGGTTTTCTAGGTAGCTTGTTACTCTTTTTTGGAATTAATCAGCTGATGCTTTTTAATGGCATCACAACTTATATTATTGCAGCCTTGTTCATCGGACTTGGAGCTTATGTAGGCATTTTCAATTATCGAGCCTACAAACATTATAAAAGTTTTGTCAAAGAAGAAACAGAGTTGAATAAAAACTGATGCGCTTATGTGCATCAGTTTTTATTTTCCACTTCTTCATCGTTCAAATAATTGATACATAATCATCGCTTTGGCAACTAAGTCACCTTCAGTTAAAATATCAAAATCGACTTTTACAAAACGTCTACTCATATGCAAAATCCTTGGTATGACAACGACTACACTGCCGAGTTGAACGTGTTTTATAAAATACAGCGACATGTTTTCAGGTACACTTTCCCCCCGTTTCCGCATCTTAATGGCTCTATTACCCGACTCGGTCAAAAGGGTCGTCAATGCTCCATAAGACAGGGAACCAAACTGATTCGTCATTTGTGGAATTACTGTAAACTCAATAGTATGGGGTTGCTCAGGTATCGTTTTCATCTGATTCTTTATAATGTCGTCAATTGTTTCTCCCTGCTGCGGTTGACGTTGCGTCATCTGCATCGCTTTTAAAACATCCTGTCGACTAATGATACCCGTGAGGATTCCTGCGTCTGTTACTACTGGTAGAAGATCAATGCCTTCCCAGATCATACTGTGTCCTGCGGAGGCGACAGATGTCTTACCGGTAACAGTAATTGGATGACGGGTCATTACTTTTTCAACTAATTCATCATTCATTTTACCAATCGCATCACGTGATGTTATTACCCCGACAAGCTTCCCACTTTTCTCCACAACGGGATAACCAGTATGGGCTGATTTATCATTCACTTCATGAAAGCGTGTGACCTGATCTTTTGCTGAAATCGTAATTGTTTCTGCTAGAGGCGTCAAAATATCTTCTACCAGCAAGATTTCTTTTTCGATTAACTGATCATAAATTGCCCTGTTTAACATCGTTGCTACTGTGAATGTGTCGTAACTTGTTGAAATAACGGGTAGGTCCAATTCATCCGCCAGTTGTTTCACTTCATCGGAAGCATCAAATCCACCTGTAACAAGCACCGCGGCACCAGCTAGAAGCGCTGTTTCATGTGCCTTCAATCTATTCCCCACGATCAAGAGACTACCTGCATTAATGTAACGCAGCATATCATCAAGTTGCATTGCCCCAATAACGAACTTGGTCAACGTCTTATGTAAACCACTGCGTCCTCCGAGCACTAGACCATCAACAATATTAACCACTTCTGCAAATGTCAGTCGTTCGATATTCTCCTTCTTTTTCCTTTCAATCCGGATAGTACCGACACGTTCGATCGTATTAACGAGTTTTTGGTTTTCTGCTTCTTTAATCGCCCTATAAGCTGTTCCTTCACTTACAGAAAGTGCTTTCGCAACTTGACGTACTGAAATTTTCTCACCAATGGAAAGTCCTTCGATATAACGAAGTATTAGTTCATGTTTTGTCGCCATGTCTTCACCTTTTCTCTATCATGACCTTAAGGCTATTCTACCACAAAACGTTTAAGAAAAGCGCTTACTGCATGAACAGGGACGACTGAACGGAGGACTGATGAAAAAGTCGGGATTTTTATAATTTAGCCAAGAACACCCGTGACTTCAGTTGTGGGAGGTTCATAATTCTATCGTTTCCCCTACATTCATTATTTTCACTATATTTCCATCAACTAGGGCTTTGAACGTTTCCGGATCTTGCTCAATCGGTGGAAATGTATTGAAATGGATAGGTACAGCAAGCTTCGGATTTAGTAATTCGACAGCGCTGGCCGCATCTTGAGGGCCCATTGTGAAGTTATCACCAATTGGAACAAAAGCTACATCAATTGGATGACGTTTTCCGATCATCTCCATATCGCCAAAAATCGAAGTATCTCCCGCATGATAGATTGTTTTCCCTTCCACCATAAACAAAATACCTGCTGGCATTCCTGTATAGATGATTTCATTCGCTTCAGTCGTGTAAGAAGAACTATGAAACGCCTGTGTATATTTCACTGTCCCAAAATCAAACTCACAGGCTCCACCAATGTTCATGCCGTGCGTTCTTAAGCCCTGCCACGACAGATAGACTGCAAGCTCATTCGGAGCTACAACAAGTGCATTACTGGCTTTCGCTATGGCAACGGTATCGCCAACATGGTCATTATGACCATGTGTCAGCAGAATTACATTTGGTTTTTCATTTTCTACTATTAGATCTGTAAGCTTATTTCCTGTAATAAATGGATCAATCAGAATCGTAAAATCGCCAGTTTTTATTTTAACAATCGAATGACCATGGTATGAAATCTTCATCGTAAAATCTCCTCCTATATTTCTTGTCATTAGACAAATTTCGTCGTACAACCTGAAAACCCTCTTTTTTGTTATAATAGGCATATTCGTATTGGGAGGTCATTGTAATGAGTAAAGTAAAAGAAATACAACAATTTCTTCAAAAAGAAAATTTGGATGCAGCATTTATCACTACACCAGACAATGTATTTTACTTGACAGGATTCCGAAGCGATCCCCACGAGCGACTTCTCGGTGTCATGGTGTTTAAAGATGAGAGTCCATTTGTAATTTGTCCTTTAATGGAAGTACCTGATGTAAAGGCAGCTGGTTGGCCTTTCGATGCAGTTGGCCACGAAGACACCGATGATGCATGGGATATTGTCATGGAGGCTGTCCGTAAACGTGGTAACCTTCCAGTTTCAATAGCAGTAGAGAAGTCTCATTTGACAGTCGAGCGTCTTGAACGCATGAGCGAGCTGTTTACTAATGCTAATTTCGTGCGCTTGGACGAACAGTTAAATAGCATGCGTAATATTAAAAGTGAAGAGGAACTAAACAACTTACGCATTGCTGCTGAACTTGCCGATTACGCTATCGAAGTGGGTTGCAGGGAGATTGCAGAAGGAAAAACTGAACTTGAAATTCTAATGGCAATCGAGTTTGAAATGAAGAAAAAAGGTGCCGAGAAGATGTCATTCGATACAATGGTCTTATCCGGTCCTAAAACTGCCTCTCCACACGGTACGCCTGGTGATCGTAAAATTCAGCAAGGTGATTTCATCCTATTCGACCTAGGCGTAGTCTATAAGGGCTATTGTTCCGATATTACACGTACAGTGGCATTCGGCGAGCCGACGGTTGAAATGCGTGAAATTTATGAAACAGTTAGAAAAGCGGAGCAAGCTGCTGTAGATTTAGTCCGTCCAGGCGTCAAGGCGATGGATATCGATAAAGCTGCTCGTGATGTAATTGATCAGGCTGGATACGGAGAATATTTCACACACCGAATTGGACATGGGCTTGGTATTTCAGTTCATGAGTTTCCATCGATCACAGGTACCAACGAACTTATTCTAAGAGAAGGCATGGTCTTCACAATTGAACCCGGTATTTATAATCCTGCAATTACGGGGGTCAGGATTGAAGATGATGTTGTTGTAACAGCTGACGGCGTTGAAGTATTGACAAAGTTCCCCAAAGAATTGAAAATTATTAAAGCTTAACGATTGCACAGTTTTTCGTTAAAACAAAAAGAAGTTGTCCACACACTAACAAGTGTGGACAACTTCTTCTATATCTTTATTGGTTTAATAGTGTCTCAGCAGGTACATATTCCACGCCTTGAGCATCTGCAACCGCTTTATATGTTACATGCCCTTCCATCGTGTTAATACCTTTTTGAAGAGGAACGTTATCGAGACATGCTTTCTTATAACCTTTGTTTGCAATTTGAAGTGCATATGGAACTGTTACGTTCGTTAAAGCTGTTGTTGAAGTTTGTGGTACTGCACCTGGCATATTCGCTACTGCATAATGAACGACACCATGTTTTACATAAGTAGGTTCGTCGTGAGTCGTAACGCGATCCGAAGTTGCAAAAATACCACCTTGGTCGATTGCGATGTCTACAAGAACAGAACCTTGTTTCATCGATTTAACCATATCTTCTGAAACTAGTTTCGGTGCTTTCGCTCCTGGAATCAAAACAGCTCCGACAACTAGATCTGCATCTTTCACAGATTCAGCAATGTTGAATGGATTTGAAACCAGTGTTTGAATATCATTTCCGAAGATTTCATCTAATTGACGTAGACGGTCAACTGACAAGTCAAGAACTGTTACTTTCGCACCCATTCCTACTGCGATACGAGCAGCATTCGTTCCAGCTTGTCCGCCGCCGATAACTGTTACGTTACCGCGTGAAACACCTGGTACGCCGCTCAGTAAAATACCTTTACCGCCGTTTGTTTGTTGTAAATATTGTGCACCGATTTGTGTAGCCATACGGCCTGCGACTTCACTCATTGGAGCAAGAAGTGGCAACGAGTTATTTGGAAGTTGTACTGTTTCGTAGGCTATCCCAACAACTTTTTTGTCAAGAAGTGCTTGAGTCAACTCTACTTCAGGTGCAAGATGCAAGTATGTGAATAAGATTAGCCCTTCACTGAAATATCCGTATTCGGAAGCAACAGGTTCTTTAACTTTCATAACCATATCTACATTCCATGCTTCTTCAGCAGTTGCTACGATTCTAGCACCAGCCTCACTATAATCTTCGTCCATAAAGCTTGAACCTAAGCCAGCACCTTTTTCAATAATAACTTCATGTCCTGCAGACTTTAAGTTGAATACGCCTGCAGGTGTCATAGCGACACGATTTTCGTTGTTTTTCACTTCTTTTGGGACACCAATAATCATTACTATTCCTCCTCGAGATGATGTTTAGTTAGTTGGTCACCTGACATCCATGCATTCATCTGAACCAATCCAATTCAATATTATCAGAAAGTAAGTTATTATGCTCTATTTTGTCTATTTGCGGAATATTGAATAAACAACCACTCTGTAATTGTACGATAGATTTTCATTAAGCCACTTCTCCCAACTGTCACAATTTCGTCAAATCACTAAATGATTATCATTTCCCTCTATGATTAAAAGGTTTTTCAACTATAAAAGTCGAAATAAGGTAGTATACTATTATTAGGATGGAGTGAGGAATAATGACTTTAGTATACAAACAAATTTTAGTTGCTGTAGACGGTTCCAAAGAATCCGAATGGGCTTTCAGAAAAGCTGTGGCAATTGCTGATAGAAACGAAGCAACACTAAACCTAATAAACATTATCGATACACGTTCTTATGCTGCAATCGAAGCTTATGATCGTTCAATTGCTGAACGTGCCCAAAAATTTGCTGAAGATCTTTTAGGCGATTACAAAGTAGAAGCAGAAAAAGCTGGATTGCAACGTGTTAATGTCATAGTAGAATATGGCTCACCAAAAACAATGATTTCTAAAGATCTATCTAAAAAATTAGAGGCTGATTTAATCATTTGTGGTGCAACCGGTTTAAATGCTGTAGAACGATTCCTAATCGGCAGTGTATCAGAAAATATAGTACGTTCCGCCAAATGTGACGTTCTTGTTATTCGTACACCTGAATCTGCGAAATAATGAAAGTAGAGTTGTCCACTTGTTCTATGGACAACTCTTTTTTATATTGTAGACAATACCTAAAATTAAGGCTGAATAACCATAGCTCTAATTTGAAATTATCAATATGAGCAATCCAATTTTTCTATTCTACAAGATTGTCCTTAAATGAATCAATTAGTTGTAAGGGTTCATGTACCCTTAAAACCCATATAATAATGACCCAATCAAAATTCATAGCAAAAAGGCAACTCAATGTGAGCTGCCTTTTTGCTTAATCTTTCTCAATTATCCTTCAAATCTTCAACTGAATCAATATCTACGTATGCAGGTACAACCAATCCATTTTTTGTTCCTTGAAGATTTGGTCCAAGGTCAACTAAATCATTCTTATATGTTTCATAATATTCCATATGTGTACCTGGTAACCAAGCACCGACCATAGCATCTGCACTATTGTTAGCAACACCAGCAAACATTGGTCCAACTTCAACCTGAACATATGACACATCGTATCCACTTTGTTCGAGTACTTTACCAATGACATTTGTACTGGCAATCTCTGAATCCCAAGCGACAAACACAAGATCTATACTTTCGCCATTTCCTGCCGCTACCCCCTTCGTCCACTCTGCTACTTTGTCCGGATTATTTTCAATCCACTGTTCAGCAGCTTCTGCAGCACTCGATCCATTAGAAACTTCCACCATGACACTTTCCATATCACTTGGTTCCCAGATGAATTGGTCTAGGATCTTATATGCACCTGGGGCATCTTGTTCGAGTCCTTTTCTTACAAGTGTATTAATGTCTTCAGCTCCACCAAATGAACCCTTAGGATCCTCCAGGTATTTCAAATCATATGCTGAGAACATCCAATGTGGAGTCCATCCTGTGACAATAATCGGCTCTTCTGCATCATAAGCTTTTTTCAATTCTGCAATCATAGCAGCTGAAGAACCTTCCACTAGAGTCCAATTATTTAGTTCATAATCAGTTATTGCAGTTTTAGCTTGCCCCATAAGTCCTGCACCAGGCTCAATCCCAATTATTTCATATCCTGTCTGAGTACCAATTTCACTAGCATTCTCATTCACAGTATCCCCTTGAGGAATTGCTAAAACAATCGCAGTACCGCCTATAAGTAAAGCGAAAATTAAAAAGACGATTTTTGGCTTAATAACATGTTCATAAGCTGGCTTGCGCAAGTTTTGCGTAATGCGATCAAGAATGATAGCGATTATAACAATTGACAATCCTGCTTCAAAACCTTGACCAACATTAATTTGGCTGACAGCTCTGTATACCTCTGCTCCTAGACCAGGTGCCCCTACTAAAGAAGCAGTTACAACCATCGAAAGAGCAAGCATAATACTTTGGTTTACTCCTGCCAAAATCGTTGGCATTGCTAATGGCAATTGAACTTTAAACAATTTTTGATTAGTTGTCGATCCAAAAGCATTTGATGCTTCGATAAGATCTTCAGGTACTTCTCGAATACCAAGATTCGTCATACGGATAGTTGGCGCAATCGCGAAAATAAACGACGCAACAATCCCTGGCACTACGCCAATTCCAAAGAATAAAATCGATGGAATCAGGTATACAAACGCTGGCATTGTTTGCATAAAATCTAAAGTAGGTGTAACAATTTTTTGTACTGTTTTGTTTTGTGCACACCATATTCCTACTGGAATCCCTACTAGAATTGTGAGAAATCCTGATACTAACACAATCGAAAGTGTTTGAATTGTCGACTCCCAATAACCTAAATTATCAATCAGAAGTAAACTAACTATGGTAAATACACCTAATTGCCATTTACTGGTATAGGTAACTAAAAGTCCTAAAATGATTATTAATACGATAGGCGGCCCTACACTCAATACCTCAACTATAAGATCTAAGCCCCAATCAATTACATTTGTAAATAATTCAAAAAATCCTGCAAATACAATGGTTACCCAATCAACTAGGGTATCAACCCATTCTCCAAGTGGTATTTTGGATATACTCAAATCATTCACTCTCCAAATCATTCAAGGAATCTTTGTTTCCGACAAGAGCTCCAATTAATGCGCCCCGAATAATAATTCCTTTAATTCTGTTCTCTTCATCTATAACTGATATTGGTATACTTGACGTTGCCATCACTTCCATAATATCAGCAAGTAAGGTACCCTCTGTTACAGTTGGGATGTCAGCAGTCATCACTTCAGAAATTGATTTTCCTTGATCTATTGCAAGACGTGCATTCTCAGCACTAAGCGCACCTAATAACTTTTGCTTACGGTCCACAATGAATATACTGGAATAACCCTGTCTTCCCATGATTTCTAGTGCAACCCTTGGACCTCTGTCTATACTAATTTTCTCTGGACGTTTCATCACGTGTGATGCGGTTAGTATTTTAGACAAATCGACATCTTCCACGAACTTCTCTACAAATTCATTTGCTGGCTCTATCATTATTTGTTCAGGTGTTCCGAGTTGAATGATGCTTCCATCCTTCATTAAAGCTATTCGATCTCCTATGCGCAGTGCTTCATCCAAATCATGTGTGATAAAAATAATGGTTTTCTTGAAACTTTCTTGAATTTCAATTAACTCATCTTGCATATCCTTTCGAATTAATGGATCTAGTGCGCTAAATGCTTCATCCATCAAGATGATTTCTGTATCACTAGCAAGTGCACGAGCAAGTCCAACCCTTTGTTGCATCCCACCACTCAATTGTGAGGGAAACTGGTTTTCATATCCCTTCAACCCTACAGCTTCTAACGCATTCATTGCTTTTTCATGGCGCTCCTTATCGGAGATTTTTTGAATCTCAAGCCCAAATCCTGCATTCTCTAGAATTGTTTTATGTGGAAAAAGCGCAAAGTTTTGAAATACCATGCTTATCTTTTTCTGTCTCACATCTCTTAGACGAGCAGCATCCATTTTTACAATATCTTCATTATTGATCAAAATCTCACCTAATGTCGGCGTAATTAAACGGTTGAACATGCGGATTAATGTAGACTTTCCACTTCCGGATAATCCCATTATTACGAAGATTTCACCTGGATAAACGCTAAAGTTTACATTTTTAACGCCGACAGTGTGCCCCGTTTCTTTTAAAATGTCTTTCTTTGAACTGCCTTTTATTAATAACTCTACTGCAGCTTTTGGAGATTTACCAAAAATCTTCGTTACGTTTTTCACTTCTACAATTGGTTTCATTTATACACCTCAATCAATATTCTCTTCAGGTAAAGATCCATACATCCTATTTCCATGAAGGCAGATTATTGCACATTTTTTTCGATAATAAAGAAAGGTTATGCAAACAATGAAAGATAGAGACGTTCATTGTTCACATTGTCTTTATTACACATAAAATGAAATAATACTTCAAAAGCAGACTTTGCAAATATACTATTGAAGTATTTCTCTTATTACAGTTGTTCATACCAACTTTAGATTTTAAATTGAGAGGAATTTAAAACAAAAGGACAGAACTGCAGTCATTTCAATTTCTCAGGAAGAAATAGGAGATTTACTTTTTAACTATATAGTTGTTTTGCAGTCAATTCAATTTTACTATCCACTCTCATATTCAATATGTGATTAAATAGACCTATGTAAATGAACTTTAAATAACATTCGATAAGCCCCTGATGCCGATGACTTCAGTAGAATTTTTACCGATAAAATTTCAGTAAAAATCATCGATTTGAATATTTTTTTAATTAATACATTTGACCTATTGAATAAAAGTAGTTTTGAGGGAAATGAATTAAAACTAAACCACGCATTATATGAGTCAATTCGCTACGGACCAAACCTATGTTAATAGGATAAATGAGAAAAGTTAAAAAAAGGTGACCGAAAAACTTCTTTTAATGTTGAAATATATTCTTTAGGTGCCACTTAAAATAAGGCTTATTTTCCTCAAATCGAGCAATCTTCTTTTTCGGATGGATATTATATACTAAATAATCGTTCTCAGGAACAGACGTAGAAATATGTAATCTGCCTTGTCCATCAAACGCAATATACCCTTTATCGTATAAGGCGTCGTGATTACAACATAATAGTACTCCATTATAAGGATAGACTCTTTCAAGATCTGTACTATCTTTCCACGGCTTGGAGTAGCTCGCTTGAAGCAAAGCAGATAATTCAATATCACACAAAGCACATTTATGATTCCACAACAGCAATAACTCTCTCCTAAACTTTTGTTGACCCAAACGAATCTTTGATTTTACTTCTGCTTCCGTTTCAGCAATCATTGGAATAAATGTATTGCGCTCTGTACGCAGAACTGTACCAATCGCTAACTCCAGCTGCTCCTCATCCACTTGGTAAATGTTCAAATCACTAATGAGTTCTAATAATTTAATAACCAACTCTTCATTACATGGATATAAATATCCTGAGTTTCCATTTCCATCTTGTTGAAACGGAGAATATTTTATTGGTAAAAGTGGTGAAATTTCATCAAAGTTTGAGTGTACGTTTAGAGGTTTTTCTAGTTCATGATATTCTAAATTCACCAAATAACCGTCATCACTCGAGCGTTCATATCTTTGCACTTTTGATGGTTTAGTCGCTGCTCTGCATTCCGTTTTAGCAACACTAATCGCAACAATATTCCCTTTTACATAGTGGAAGAAACGATCACCTTCATTCACTTCCTTCATCCGCAACCATGAATGGGGGATCTGCCCTCCACTATCTTGTTGCGGAGACCAAATAACACCTAATTCTTTTTCTTCTCGATATGTTTCACCTTGCATGACAAAAAAGCTCTTCATATATAGAACACCCCCTAAATAGTAAAACCCCTTAAACCTTTTATACCCCTGCAAGCCTCATTGTATCTCTCGCCATTCTGATTTCTTCGTTTGTTGGGATTAATCGTTCTTTTAAAGTTTTCACGAATAACAATACTGTTTTCGCTGATTCCAGCTGTAAATTAATGATAAAAGAGTTGCCCAATTTTTATATGGGCAACTCTTTTTCACATGTATTGTGGATAATACCCGAATCTAGGACTGAATGTTTAAAAACAAAGCACACTGCACTATCCTTCCAAACTTATAATTGCGCAACCCGCATCGTATCTCTGGCGATCATAACCTCTTCGTTCGTCGGGATGACAAGCACTTTTACAGGGGAGTATGGATAACTAATATGTACTTCCTTTCCCTTGATATTATTTAAATCAGGATCTAGGTAGACTCCCATAAACTCAAGGCCTTCTAAAACTTTTTCGCGAATAACTATACTATTTTCACCGATTCCAGCTGTAAATATAATTGCGTCCACACCGCCCATCCTCGCAGCGTAAGAACCAATATATTTATGAATTCGATCCGCAAAGACATCTAACGCAAGCTGTGCACGTGTATTTCCTTTTAAAGCCTCGATTTCAATGTCGCGCAAATCACTCGAAAAACCTGAAATCGCAAGCATTCCTGATTGTTTATTCAACACTTCGAGTACTTCTTCAACAGTCTTTCCCGTTTGATCCATAATATAAGGGATTAAAGCGGGATCTATATTTCCTGAACGTGTTCCCATCGTTACACCAGCAAGAGGTGTAAAACCCATAGAAGTATCGAGCGATTTACCACGTTCTACTGCTGCTATGCTCGCGCCATTTCCCAAATGACAAGAAATTAGCCGCGTATCTTCAAGTGGTCTGTTTAACAACAACGCTGCACGCTCTGTTACATACTTATGACTAGTACCATGGAAACCGTATTTTCGGATACCGTATTTTTCGTAATACTCATATGGCAACGGATATAAAAATGAACTTTCCGGCATTGTCTGATGGAATGCTGTGTCAAAAACTGCAACTGCCGGAACGTTTGGTAAAGCTTTGTTAAACTCGTTAATACCTAAGATATTAGCCGGGTTATGCAATGGCGCTAGATTAGATAGTTCTTGAAGTGCTGCGACAACATCTTCATTAATAAGCACAGAATCGCTAAATACTTCACCACCATGTACGACACGATGGCCGACTCCGTCAATCTCATCAAAAGAGGTTACGATTCCTTGGCTAATCAGCATTTCAAGCAATATATTTACTGCTTCTGTATGGTTCTTGATACTATGTTTTAATTCAATTTTACCATCTTCGG
This sequence comes from Sporosarcina sp. Y1004, assembly GCF_057669665.1. NCBI lineage: Bacteria > Bacillati > Bacillota > Bacilli > Caryophanales > Caryophanaceae > Sporosarcina > Sporosarcina sp. Y1004. Next base: position 62,151 of record NZ_JBYHFQ010000009.1, read on the forward strand.
ATTTCATGGTGAACAATGATTCAGTTTGACCAATTCTATCAATTAGTCCTATCGTCGTTACGTATTCTTCGGGCATTTTGAGAAGCTGAAACTTCAAGGATGAACTCCCAGCGTTTATCGCTAAAATATTCCGCATAAAGTGTACCCCTTTTCAACTGATTTCTTTTGTATCAGACACAATTGTCAGGTTAATAATACTTTATTCATTAGCCCAAATATCAATTTTCTGAAGAAATAACGCCATTGCATGCCTATCAGTCATATTAGGAACTTTAGCAAGAAGAACATCATGCACCACTTTCTTTTCTGGTAAGGGTTTCTGCAGTATTAAAATACTTTTTGCATGAGATGCATTTTTGAATAATGAATCAGGTAGTTGAATAATTGCTCGGATAATTGTTTTGTTTTTTAAGTACGGATGCAATACAGAAGATTGGTCGGATTCGAACAGATTCGCTGGAACGATGAATAAGCCATGACCTCCCGGTTTTGTGTGCTTCATCGATTGCTCAATAAATAAATGATGTGCATATGCATGTCCCTCAGCGGACATCAATTCATAATTTAGCGCATTTTCATCATCCGGATAGAAACCTACTGGTAAATCACTTACCGTAATATCGACTGGATCTACAAATAACGGTCGCAGTGCATCTTGAACATAAAACGTAACAGGATGCTCAAGGAGTTCCGCTGTAACTGCAGACAACCTGACAAGTAAATCATCAATTTCAATTGCCGTTGCAGTGACATCATTTTCAATTGTATTCATGACAGTATAAAGCAAATTGCCTGTGCCTGCCGCCGGATCTAACAGTGTCAGACTTTGTTCATCTGCTGCTAATTTACCAGCGATATGTCCAATGAGCATCCCAATTGAATCGGGGGTCATCTGGTGATTAGGCTGTACATTTTGCTTCATACCTTTCAAAACAGCTAGCTGAATACCTTTACGGATATCCTCTTTAGTGATCTTTTCTGTTACTTCGGGTTTTATATCGCCTACTAACCACTTTTGGCAGACTTCAACAATCGCTTCTAAGTAAAGCTCTTCCTTAGATTCCGCATATGCATCTATAAATGAAAATATAATTTCCGTATTTGTTTTCATATCTTTATCCCTCAATTGACAAAGCCCACCCGTCTCCGAGTGGGCTTTCATAATTTTTATTACTTTGTTAGTTTCTTTACTGCTAAAATTGCTTTTTCGTAATCAGGATGGTCTGTACCTTCCCCGACATATTCAACATAAGTTACCTTATTATCTTTATCAATAACAAATACTGAGCGTGCAAGCAAACGCAGCTCTTTCATGACAACTCCGTATGCTTCTCCAAATGAAAGATCACGATGATCGGATAGCGTCTGAACATTGTCAATTCCTTCTGCAGCACACCATCTAGCCTGTGCAAACGGAAGATCGGCAGAGATTGTCAAGACTTGAACGTTATCTCCAAGTGACGAAGCTTCTTCATTAAACTTACGCGTCTGTGCTGAACAGACTCCTGTATCGATAGAAGGAATCACACTGATTAGTCTGACCTTCCCATTTGAGTCAGCAAGTGTAACCGGGCTCAAATCGTTAGCAAGCACTGTAAAATCATTTGCTGTATCCCCTACTGAAACTTCTTTACCGAGCAATGTCATAGGATTGTTTTGAAATGTAACGTTAACCATTAATACGCCCCCTTTTCTATGTCTATCTTACTAAATCATAGTGCCTTCTTGCAACTGTTGTCCCTCATTCCGTTTGCGATAATTTATCCGCAACTCTTTTTCATACGAAGACTCATGTTCAACAATTGTGTCCGCAAACAAATCATGCAACGCTTCTTTTTTCGGCATGAATATGACTAGTAAATAAGGAACCAAAAGCATTTTGGAAATGAAACGTCCAATGCCCTCTCTGAAGATTATCGCTCCCCAAGTCAGTTGCCCTCCATCTTTTGATGCAACTCGTATACCCATAATCATTTTTCCTACTGTCTGTTGCAAATACTTCGTCATTAGCATGAAGTAGAGCAACAACAACACTAACACCGTGATTTTATAGGGGCTGAATAAGAAGAATGAAGGGTTTGTTATTTCCCAACCAGCAATTCGGAAAATCGGTTTAATGATAATTCCGCTGATGGCAGAGAGAACAATCAAGTCTATTGTGTACGCCCATAGCCGCGTCCAAAACCCCGCATATTTCGCATGAAAGTGTTCTGTTTCAACAGTTTCATAATCGCTAGGCTGTCCTGTGACAATTGTTTTATCCGTCAGATCCGGTTGTCGTTCAATATATTCCGACATATTTGTCCCTCCTTATCTTTCACCGTATAAATACATCATTCTTGGTGCATTATAATCGTTCAACAACTTACCAATCAATTCTGATTCAATATTACTTCCGAATAGATTTCCAGCTTTCACTCCAAATAAGGATGCCCAGCTGTCTTGAGTTGTATATTCGAAAACGGTTGCATTCTGAAGATTATTATCATCCTTCATGGCCGCTATTACATCGGTTACTTTACCGTATTCATCCGCAAGCCCAACTTCAATTGCCTGACGTCCATTCATGATACGTCCGTCAGCAACTTTTTTCACTGCCGCTTCGCTCATACCCCTTCCGTCTACAATAATATCGACAAAGCGTTCATAAGAATCATTAATCATTTCCTGTAGCATCGCACGCTCTTCGTCTTTCATTTCACGTGATCCGCTCATGATGTCTTTGTAAGGTCCTGTTTTGATGGTATTAAAATCAATACCATATTTTTCAGCGAGTTTCGCATAATTTACACTTTCCATAATGACGCCAATTGAACCTGTGATTGTTTCAGGATTAACGAAAATCTTATCAGCCGGTGCTGAAACATAATAACCACCTGAAGCCGCCATTCCTCCCATCGAAATGTACAGAGGTGTTTTATTCTCTTGTTGAATTAAGCGAAGAGCATCGTAAATCTCTGCTGATTCAACTACACCTCCGCCAGGTGTGTTCACTTTCAATACCACTCCTTTAACGCTAGTATCCTCTAATACCTCATTCAACTGACTCATGAAGAATTGATGATTATAGCCCGAAGGTTGAAATAAAGATGTCGAAGTCCCTAAGTCTTGGATAATCCCATCGAGTGTGAGGACAGCAATTCTTTCTCCCCCACTACCTTCTTCTATAATCGATTCTTCGTATCCCTCGGATGAAGTAGCCATCATTTCTTCAAAGAAACCATCGAAGTCTCTCGTAAATATGTACGATAATGAATTAATACCTACCGAAACAAAAACTAGTGCCGCAGCGACAATAACTGCAATCCATCGTTTCATTGTCATTTAAATTCCTCCTTTTTTATATCACTATTTTATACGTTACTAGACACTAAAATGTTTCATTACATGCTAAAATGAGTATAACTCATTCGGAAGGAGCTTGTGCAATGACAGATCGGATGAATATTTTTATTTACAGCAAACATGATGAAGTCTCACTTGATAAAAAGTTAAAAGTGGAAGATGCATTAATCCATGAAGGTTTTACTATGACCGAGAGTGATATAGATGCGAATATTATTATTAGCATCGGTAGTGATGGTTCATTTTTACAGGCGGTCCGCAAAACTGGTTTCCGCCAAGACTGCTTATACGCAGGCATATCTTTAACAGCCAAACCTGGTCTCTATTGTGATTTCAATTTCAATAACCTATTTCAAATGACACAAACAATTCGTGCTGCAGAACTTAAAGTAAGAAAGTATCCGCTAATTGAAGTGAAAATTGACAATCACCAACCATTCTACTGTTTGAACGAACTGAGTATACGCTCTAATATCATTCGGACATTTGTCATGGATGTCATTATTGATGATAAGCTATTTGAAGTATTCCTAGGCGACGGTCTTATCATTTCTACGCCGACCGGCAGTACCGCTTACAATAAATCCGTCAATGGTGCAGTAGTAGATCCACTACTCAGCTGTTTTCAAGTAACTGAACTTGCATCCGTAAATAACAATAATTATAGAACGCTTGGATCATCGTTCATCATGAGTGGTCAACGAAAACTAAAGCTTAATGTTCACCAGGATGGCAACGTCTTCCCTATAATCGCCGCTGACAATGAAGCACTTGGCATACGCCAGGTCAAAAACGTGGAAATCTGCTTAAGCGACAGAACCGTGAAAACAGTTAAGATGAAAAATAACTCCTTCTGGGAAAAAGTACAACGGATGTATCTCTAGAAAAGCGTAGGGCGCCGTTTAGCCCCGACAGGCGCAAGGCAGTTTGCAAGGAGGGTATCTCAAGCCACCTAAGAGGGTTGAAGTGTTCAATCCCTCCCTAACTAACTGACCTGTGACCCGAGGGACTGGCGACCATAGCTAGACAACAAGTAATGCGAAGGTTTAGCACCGAAAGGCACAAGACAATAAATCGTCGCCACTTTAGCCTCCTGATTATCCACTTCTATAGTAATCCCAAATTTCATTAATCTACATTTGCAGAAGCTTCTTGCAGCCGCGCTTTTTTCACTTTCACCACTTCTAAAATTTTCGACACAGTAAACAACAGCAACGCTGACCAAATGAAGGCGAATGATAACAAATCAACTCCTCCAAAAGTTTCTTTATAAACGATAACCCCAAGGAATAACATCATCGTTGGTGCGATGTATTGAAGAAACCCTGCCATGTAAAGAGGAATTCTCTGCACTCCTTTTGCATACATAAGAAGCGGCAATGCTGTTGCTGCACCTGTCAAAATCAGCAGAATATCTGTTTTGATAGTTGAATGCAAAAATACAGCGTTCCCATCTTTAAACAACATAATGTAGTAAATAACTGCGAACGGAGCAATGAAAAGTGTTTCAATTGTTAAGCCGCGTAATGCATCGAGTTTGACTTGTTTTTTGATAAGCCCGTAGACTGCAAATGTAATGCCAAGAGCGAATGCCAGCCATGGGAACGAACCATATGAAACTGTTAAAATTGTAACGCCAGTCGCAGCTAGCAAAAAAGCTACTTGCTGGGACTTCGAAAGTTTTTCCTTTAAGAAAAAGATTCCGAGTAAAACTGAAATTAGCGGATTTATGTAATAACCTAGACTTGCTTGAATAATATAGTCATTATTCACAGCCCATATGTAGATGAACCAATTGGATGAAACAAGTGCCGAACCTGCGAACAATGCCCAAAAATTTCGTTGTGATTTCCAAAGTGCCTTAATGTCTTCTTTTAGATAACGACCATTTTTCATTAGTAATACTACTAATAGAGTAATTACAAATGCCCATACAATTCGACTCATCAGTATTTCGGTACTTCCGACATGTTCGAGACTTTTCCAATAAATCGGCATAATACCCCAAATTAAATAGGAGCCTATCGCCCAAAGAACACCGTTTTTTTCCATTTGCATTACTTAGCCTCCTTTATATTTTGATTTCCGAAATAATCTACTCAGTATATTCTTTTGGAAAAGTTTCGTAAAGAAGATATTAAATATCGGTTTGATATTAATGCAAGATTCACTAATCATAATAAAAACCCCTTTTCCAGTCACGGTTATCCCGTACCGGAAAAGCGGCCTGCTAACAATAATGACTTACTCTTGTTCTTGTTTTCTTAATTCTATACGCATAATTTTCCCTGAAGCTGTTTTAGGCAGTTTATCCAAAAACTCGATTTTCCGTGGATATTTATAAGGTGCCGTTAATGTCTTCACATGCTCTTGTAATTCTCTGATAAGACCTTCTTCATTTTCCCTTTCAGGGTTTTTGAGAACAATGAATGCCTTTACGATATTTCCGCGCACTTCATCAGGACTTGCGACGACAGCACATTCACGTACTGCTGAATGCTTCGTCAATGCATCCTCCACTTCAAACGGCCCAATTGTATAACCAGAGCTGATAATAATATCATCTCCCCGGCCTTCGAACCAGAAGTAACCATCTTCATCCATTTTTGCCCTGTCACCTGTCACGTAATACTCGCCTCGGAACTGCATCTTTGTTCGTTCAGGATCATTTAAATATTCCTTAAATAACGCGGGAGTCGATACATGTACTGCGATATCTCCAACTTCTCCAATGGCAGAAGGATTGCCTTCATCATCAATAATATCAACTTTATTTCCAGGCGTCGGTTTTCCCATCGAACCTGGACGCGCTTCCATACCAATCATTGTTCCTACAAGAAGCGTATTTTCTGTTTGTCCATACCCATCTCTTACTGATAGAGAAAATACTTTATCGAATATTTCAATGACTTCTCGGTTCAACGGTTCTCCTGCGGAAACTGCACTTCTTATTGAGGATAAATCGTAAGCCTCAAGTTTTTCTGCCTTCGCCATAAATCGATATTCAGTAGGCGTACAACATAAAACATCCACTCGATAGTCTCTAATCAAATTCAAATAGGTTTCTACTTCAAATTTGCCATCATAAATGAGTCCAGTCGCTCCACTACCTAATACAGAGAGGAATGGTGTCCATATCCACTTCTGCCAACCCGGCGCGGCAGTCGCCCAAACTATATCTCCTTCTTCAATGCCTAGCCAACTTGCACTTGTTGTCCGCAGATGGGCGTATCCCCAACCGTGTGTATGTACTACTCCTTTTGGTTTTCCTGTTGTGCCCGAAGTATATGATAGAAAGGCCATGTCTGTACTCTTTGTTTCCGGTCTAGCGAATTCCGTTGATGCAGTCTTCATAAGTTCAGTTAGAGAAAGCTGATCATTCTTTGCCTCCCCGACAACAAATAGCTGAACATCATCCATATTCCTCACTTCACTGAATTGATCGGTAAATGCATCAAATGCTACAATTGCTTTTGCATTGCTATGCGCTATACGATATTCGATATCTGACGACCTCAACATTTCAGAACTTGGAATTACAGCTAGACCCGCCTTGAGTGCTCCGATATATGTAACATACGCTTCAATATTCCGAGGTACCATAACTAATACAACATCGCCTTTTAATAGACCTTTCGATTGAAATACATTGGCGACTCTGTTTGCCGATTCCATTAATTCATCATATGTTAGTTGTTGCTTTTGCCCTTCCGAATTTACGTATATAAGTGCTTTTTTCCCAGTACCTGTTGCATACTTTTCGAACTCACTTACCAGATTATATTCTTCAGGTGCAATCAATTGTTCACGTTTCATAACGATTCCCCCTTATATGTCTAAATTCAGTATACAAATAAACGACCGACAATTCAAAACAAATTTACTAATTCTAAAATGGAATGGTTAAAATGATTGATAAATGAAGATACTATAAAAAATAGGAAAAGCCATCCCGGAAAAATTACCGGAATGGCTTTTCTATTGATTGTTATTGGTTGTTTCCTTTCATTTGTTCCTGGGCTTGTCGCACTAAGCGCTTTGTAATTTCTCCGCCTACGGATCCGTTGGCACGCGCTGAAGCATCTGGTCCCATTTGCACACCAAACTCTGATGCAATTTCATTTTTCATTTGGTCAAGTGCTTGTCTTACACCTGGAACTAGAAGCTGGTTAGAGTTACCGCTGTTATTGTTGTTCGCCATGATTACCACCTCCTTCTAAGTATAGAATGTGCAAGAAACAGAAATTAATGCACGATTTAGAGTCGGTAAATATTGTTAACTGCGTTAGATGTGATTAGATGCCTTTACTATTGATAATACTGTATAAGCGAAAAGCTGCTTCGGACAATGACCTAGACAGCTTTTCATTTAAAGTATTATTGTTGGGATCCATTCATTTGTGATTGAGCCTGACGCACTAATCGCTTTGTAATTTCTCCGCCGACGGATCCGTTGGCACGCGATGAAGCATCTGGTCCCATTTGTACACCGAATTCTGATGCAATTTCATTTTTCATCTGATCAAGTGCTTGTCGTACACCTGGAACTAGAAGCTGATTTGAGTTGCCGCTGTTGTTGTTTGGCATGTTTGACACCTCCTTCTAAGTATAGAATGTGCAAGAAACAGAAATCGATGCACTATTTAGAGGCGGTAAATACTGTAAACTGCTTAAGATATGATTAAATAGCTTGACCTTTGGTAATACTTTATAAGCGAAAAGCTGCTTCGGACAATGTCCAAAACAGCTTTTCATTTAAAGTATTATTGTTGGGATCCATTCATTTGTGATTGAGCCTGACGCACTAATCGCTTTGTAATTTCTCCGCCGACGGATCCGTTGGCACGCGATGAAGCATCTGGTCCCATTTGTACACCAAATTCTGATGCAATTTCATTTTTCATCTGATCAAGAGCTTGTCGTACACCTGGAACTAGAAGCTGATTTGAGTTACCGCTGTTGTTGTTTGGCATGTTTGACACCTCCTTGTACATATAGAATGTACAGAAAAGATAAATTCATGCAGGACGTATATATGGTAATTTCTTCATCCTCAAAGCAAATCTTCGAATTCGTCTTTCTCTACAAGCGGTAATTCAATCGTGACTCGTTTTTCAATTGCATCAAGTATCATTGGATGAAAATCGGCAAAGCTTTCATAATAAGCGACTTTTTCGAGTTTCGGTTTAGTTTTCGGATTTGAAGACGAGAAAATTGTGCAACAATCCTCATAGGGTCTTATTGATATTTCATATGTCCCAATACTTTGTGCAATATCAATAATTTCAAGTTTATCTGTCGCAATGAGCGGACGCAAAATAGGGGTCGAAGTAACAGCATTGATGGCTGTTAAGCTTTCTAGTGTCTGACTTGCGACTTGACCAAGGCTTTCTCCTGTGATTACGGCAAAAGCATTCACTTCCTCACGTACTATATCAGCGATTTGAAGCATTACTCTCCGCGTTGTCGTCATCGAAACGTTATCTGGTACTTGTTTGATAATTGCTTGCTGTATTTCAGTAAAAGGAATGATGTGAAGTCGAACAGCAGCACCAAAAGAGCTTAACTTTTCTGCAAGATCCATCACTTTCTTTTTAGCCAGCTCGCTTGTGAATGGAGGGCTGGCAAAATGAATCGCATCAATCGACACGCCACGTTTCATCATCAGATATCCAGCAACCGGACTATCGATACCGCCCGATAACATTAAAAGAGAATGGCCATTCGACCCAATCGGCATTCCTCCTGCACCTTCATATATTTTGGCTGTCAGGAAAGCCCCTTCAATCCTAATATCAATATGAAGGACAATATCAGGTTTTTTCATTTTTACGCCTAGTTCAGGATAGCTTCGCAACACATGCGAGCCGATTTCAAGTTGCAATTCACTGGTCACCAGTGGAAATCTTTTGTCCGTTCGTCTCACTTCAACTTTAAAAGTTTTTCCTGCAGTTTCAGCTGCTCCAATAACCTCTATCGCTTTTTCTTTAATCGCTTCTACTGTCGCATCGCATTTAGCAACTGGACTGAATGATTGGATACCAAAAACATGTGGCAAACGAGTTATCGCTTCTTCCATATCTCGTTTGTCTTCTGCATATAGAAACATACGGTCACGTTCAGGTTTTATGACGACTGTTTTTAAATCACTTAGTGCATCTTTAATATTATTACGCAACTTCTTTACGAACACATTCTTATTCCGACCTTTTAAAGACATTTCTCCGTAACGAATTAATAGTTCATTCCATTCCATTACTTATTTTCCCCCTCCAAGTAAATCCATGAACTTTGCAAATACTTGCTTTAGTTCTATGACTTCTTGTTCTACATTATTTTTCCCAAAACTGATGCGAATTACTCCATTTTTGTATTTCCCATTGACACCTATTGCTTCTATTACATGTCCCGCACTATTGTCTTTTGAGGAACATGCACTCGAAGTAGAAACAGTAATGCCATTTTCTTGAAAGAAATTAACAGCTACTTCACCTTTTATTTTATAAAAAGCGATAGATAATATATGTGGTGCTCCCTTTTCTGGTGCAAGTATAAGAACTTTCTCAAATTGACCTATAAAATCAATTAGTTGCTTTCTCCACTGTCTGAAGTCTTGACGTTCGGTTTCAACCGAACTAATCCGTATCGCTTTTGCTAACGCCACCGCATCTGGAACGGAAACTGTACCGCTACGAAGACCATTTTCCTGTCCGCCCCCATAATTTATCGCCTGCGGTAATTTACCTTTCCTTAAAGCAAGTAAGCCCGAACCTTTTAAACCATTTATTTTATGAGCTGAAATTGTTATTGCATCAAGACCGTCATTTTCAATTGAAACCGGCAATTTCCCAAAACTTTGGACCATATCTGAATGAAATACAGCATTAGAATGTCCCTTAATGATTCGTGCACATTCGGCTATCGGTTGCACAGTCCCAATTTCATTGTTGACATGCATGATACTGACAAGAATTGTATCTTTCCTCAGCTTACTTTTCAACTCATCAACAGATATCATCCCTTGTTCATCAACTGACAAATAATCCACTTCAAATTTCTGTGACTCTAAATATTCCATTGAATGCAGAACTGATGGATGCTCAATTTTTGTCGTAATCAGGTGATTCCCTTTGGATTGCAAAGAACGGGCGAAACCGATTATAGCTAAATTATTCGCCTCCGTTCCACCCGACGTAAATAGGAGCTCTCCATCACTTGCACCTAGAATTGACAAAATTTGTTCTCTTGAACGTTTAAGAAGTGCTTCGGCTTCCTTTCCAGCAAGATGCAACGAAGCAGGATTTGCATAAAAACGTTTATTTACTTCCATGAACGATGTCAGTACGCCTTCATCTGGGGCTGTCGTTGCGCTATTATCAAAATAGATCATTGGTGTCTTCCTCTCAAGTGAAACAATTATGTGCGTGACAAAGCCACCTGCATTAAATGCCGGTGGCTATTTTTCTGTAATTCATAATCTTACCTTAGACATGTTCTTTTACAAGTTCCTCAATTCGTTTCATTGCACCAGGTTCTATTTCTTCAACGGCTGTTGCCGCTTCTTCCAATGCTTTTGCGTAACGAAACTGTCTGAAAGATTCTTCAGCATTCAGCAGTCGGCTATGCACTTCCGGATTTGAGGCACGGTATCTGTTTCCATATTGAATAATCCATTCAATAAGCAACACGTTTTCTAACATCTCTTCTACCTTTTCGCTAACATCACGTACAGCTTTCTCAGCGTTCTCCAAATACGAATCGACAAGCGTCATATTTAGCGGTACTTCCTGTAAACTTTGTGTCACGATATAGATTTGTTCATCTGCTTCTTCGAGACGGGCTTCCATATCGTCCGGTATTCCCGGTATATTCCCTTTATGGAGCATCCGATCCGCATTTTGTAATTTACGTGATAATTCGTTGAGTTTAGTTCGTACATTGTTCTCATCAATTCGTAAGTTTTTCATACGATTTGCAAGATTTGCTTGTTCATCGGCTATTTGTTCAAGTACATCGGAAATTTGTTGTAATTCTTCCTGTAAAATTGAATAGGCAGAAGCACCCCCCTCAACACGTGAAGTAAGTACTTCAAATTGTTTCTCAAGACTGGTCAACTCGTTAAGCGATTTTTGTGGAATTTGGGCTTCCTTTTCATCCAATCGGTAACTTTTCTGAACAAATGCCGCCTCATCCGACGTTTCTCTTGTTAATGTGGTTATTTCATACAGCCTTTCAGCAATCTGATTGTAATATTCATCTACGTAATGCTTTGCATTTACTTCATTTTCAAGCGCATCATAGAATGAATCAATTTGGTCATTCATTTCAGCTGCGCGCTGTTGTACAGATTCAATTTGAAGCCCTGCCATTTTCGACAACAATTCTTCTATTTCGAGTTCAATTGCACTGAAATTTTTCTTTAAGTCAAGATGTTGTAGATAATAGGATTGCTCTTCCATCTCTCTCGTCCCATTTCGAAGTTCTCGAATCGATGCTGGAATTTTACTTTGCAGTTCCGAAAGTAATGATGGAATTTCATGAATCAGTGAAAATACACGATTTCCTTTTACGGCCAATGAAATGACAATCTCACGAGCTAATAAGTAATTACCATTAGCAGTCAACTCATCATATTCTTCAAACTTCGAATTAAATGATTCCAGCTCCTTTTCAAGCGGATTCGCCGTCATACCGAATGAGTGTTGGTGAGCAAGAACTGATTTGCGAGCTGCACGATGCTGTTCTTTTAGTTTTTCCATCTCAATACGATTTTTCTCTTCACTGCCGACAAGCTCGTTCAATTCAAATAAGATATCATTCATTTTTTTATCACAGAAATGAATGTTCTCCCGGATTTCTTTTTCCAGCAATGTGGCTTTCTTAAAACGGAAACGATCAACCATATCTTCGACATCAAATAAGAGCGTGTCGATTTTCGGCATATGTATATCCATCAATTCTGTCCATTCAGTCCGCCACCGTTCAAATTTTTCTTCGGTTTCGCCTGTCATGTTCAATTGTTTCACTTTCGTCATCTCTTCTAAAATCGGTTTGTGCTGAATCTGTAATTTTTCCTGTTCCAATCGACCGATTTCTTGGATATGTTTACGCCTGAATAAGAAGGCGATTGTCGTCAATATGATTAGTGCGATAATAGCTATGATGAAGGTTTTCATCGTGGTCCCCCTGTCCGAGTCGCTGTACCATGATATTATCCTATATAGTACCACGTTTAAAGACAATTGGTTGCGAATATGTATGATTTATAGCGAAAAATCTGTTTCCCCCTCAAATAATCAACAAAGTTTGTTTATAATCACCTAAATATGTATACTGAATTTTATTATTCACTAAAAGGGGTGCTCTAATTGTTTCAAGAAATAAATTATGCTACGGATATAAATCTGAAATATAAACAACTGGCAGGTCAATTAGATGCATTACTGACCGGAGAGAAAAACGTCTATGCCAACTTGAGTAATGCATCAGCCTTACTGAATCAATTTTTAGACCGTATCAATTGGGTAGGTTTTTATTTGATAGATGACGGTGAACTCGTACTCGGTCCATTCCAAGGTCTTCCAGCATGTATTCGTATTCCTCTTGGAAAAGGCGTCTGCGGAACCGCGGCCGAAACGAAAGAATCCATTATCGTAGCTGATGTCGAGGCTTTCCCTGGACACATTGCTTGCGATGCAGCTTCGCAGTCTGAAATTGTTATTCCAATTGTGAAAAAAGATGTTATTTTAGGCGTTCTAGATGTCGATAGTCCTGAGTTGAATCGCTTCACTGAACAAGATCGGTTGGGCCTTGAACTTTTTGTAGAAACCCTTGTAAAACATCTTTGACCTTTTAACTGCTTTGGTTACCGTACATTCGGTCGCCAAAGCAGTCTTTTCAATTTAAGCTTGTTCAGTAATTGCTGCTTCCATTATCGAGAATGCCGATTTGAGATCAGCTATGAGATCCTCAGCATGTTCAAGGCCAACTGATAGCCTCAACAATGAATCCGTGATTCCCATTTGCAGCCGTTCTTCCACAGGCACAACTGAATGTGTCATCGTTGAAGGATGCTGAATTAGTGTCTCTGCATCTCCGAGGCTGACGGCAATTTTAATAAGTGAAAGGCTATTCATAAACAGCTGTGCCCCTTCTTTTCCACCTTTAATGGTAAATGAAATCAGGCCGCCTCCTGCACGCATTTGACGTTTTGCTATGTCATATTGAGGATTGTCTTCATCAAACGGGTAATAGATTACTTCAACAAGTTTTTGTTCTTTTAAAAAAGCTTTCAATTTTTCCGCATTGGCAGAATGACGCTCCATTCGAACCGACAATGTTTTCAAGCCACGGATTAATAGCCAAGCATCAAAAGGTGAGATAATACCGCCAAAATCTTTTTGAACGGACATTCTAATTGTTTCTATTTCATCTTTATCCGCTCCAACGAGAAGACCAGCTATGACATCACCATGGCCATTAATATATTTAGTTGCGCTGTGCAAAACGAAATCCACACCAATATCTAGGGGATTTTGCAGATAAGGTGAAGAGAAGGTATTGTCAACGACTACGCGAAGCCCATGACGCTTGGCAACATTGACGACCGCATGAAGATCTACAAGTTCCATTGTCGGATTGATAGGCGTTTCAATGTATATACAGACCGTTTCAGGCTTAATAGCTCGCTCAATCTCTTCTTCAGTACCCATCCTAACCAAATCATGTGTAATTTTGTATTTCTGATTCATCATGCCCAAAAGTCCAAATGTACAACCATAAATACCGCGCGAACAAAGAATATGATCTCCGGATTTTGTCAAATGAACTAAAATTGTGCTCACAGCCGCCATCCCTGAACCGAACGCAAGTGAACCTTTTCCATTCTCAAGTGCTGTCATGCGCTCTTCTAGAACACGGACGGTCGGATTGCCCAGTCTTGAATATATATTACCTTCTTCAGCACCTGAAAAACGGTTCTCGCCTTGCAATGCTGTTTCAAATGAAAAAGTCGATGTTTGGTATAGCGGAACTGCCAAACTACCTTGGTGCGCCTTATCATCATACCCTTCATGGATGACGATCGTATCTTTATGCAAATTCTTATCGCTCATTTTATTCCCCCCTAGTTTGCCGCCGCTCACATTTCCTCTCCTAGTTTACCATTTAATAGTAGTCAAGAAAAGGATCCACACGTTGAACCATCGAACACAAGTTGCTTTCCACCATTATCCCCAGTTAAATATAACACTCTACCCATAGTATTTGGAAAGTTCTCACTAAGTTGTTCGGTATATCGAAATTCGTCAAATGATAACCCATCACACAATCACACAATCACACAATCACACAATCACACCTATATTCTATTGTATGAAAGTTCAAATAAGTATGATTTCATTCTAAACCATTCGAACTATGGATGCTATTTCTTTATATGAATCATTTTACTTATTTTCATTTTCATTGATGATGCTTGACTCTTAGATCTATACTTGTTATGATGAAACTTGTGTAAAATAGTTGCAGCAGTTGTGTGTTTCAGGTTGTCCAGTCTATTCCTTTTACAAGGTGCATCGAGTAACTTCCTGGCTGCGGAGGCGAGGATGCAAGATAATAGAATGGCATTTGAATTGAACACATCTGGTTCTTATTTTACAACAAAATAAAACCAACAATAGAGGAGGAGTCTTTCATGGCTCGTTATACAGGTCCATCTTGGAAACTTTCCCGTCGTCTTGGGATTTCACTTACAGGCACTGGAAAAGAAATCGAAAAACGCCCTTACGGCCCGGGACAACACGGTCCTAACCAACGTAAAAAACTTTCCGAGTACGGAATGCAATTAGAAGAAAAACAAAAACTCCGTTTCATGTTTGGCGTAAACGAACGTCAATTCAAAACGGTTTTCAACAAAGCTGGTAAAATGCCTGGTAAACACGGTGTTAACTTCATGATTCTTCTTGAGACTCGTCTTGATAACATTGTATACCGCATGGGTCTTGCACGTACACGTCGTGCATCTCGCCAACTTGTTAACCACGGCCATATTTTGGTTGATGGAAAACGCGTTGATATTCCTTCTTTCAGCGTTAAACCAGGACAAGAAATTTCTCTTCGTGAGAAATCTCTAAACCTTGATGTTGTAAATGAAGCGCTTGAAGTGAACAGCTATGTTCCTGAATACGTTACATTTAACAACGACACGAAAGTCGGTCAATTTGTTCGTTTCCCTGAGCGTAGTGAACTTGCTGCAGAAATTAACGAAGCACTTATCGTTGAATTCTACTCACGTTAATTAATTCTTGCTCTACAAAGCAATATCTAAAACCCCGGAAGTTGAGTAACATCAACAACTCCGGGGTTTTTTCTATTAATTAGCCATGAATCGAATTCCTACGAAACGAAACGAACTGGTGCACGTTTGGGACAGGCACACGAATTATAACGAAAAACAGCTACCTCCCTCAGAATGGCTCCCCCGTTGACTTTACTTCTTACTGCAACTATACACTTAACGACTAACCACAATACAACTGTAAAATATTATTTTGTTTAAGATTATTCGTTACCCATATTTGGATTTTGTTTGCGGAGCATCCAATAGTGTTGAATAAGTTGATTCTCATACTTAAAGTGCAATTCATAAAAATACATATGCCATTTCGGATCCAAATGTTCATAGTATTTCGCTAAAGTACCGTATAAACTTGTCTTTTGAAGAAGTTCTGCTAAACGCGGGTCCATTTATTCTTTCCTTTTTCTTTTCGTCTTTAATCAACGTATTCAACAGTCCCGGTTCTGAATAGGCAAAAAATTGACCTAGCTACAAACTGTAGCACTTATTCATTTCTTTTCCATGTTTACTTTGGTTGTTTTATGTAAATTATGCGTGTATAACGAAAAGGGAGTGCTGTTTAAATGGATATTAATAATAAAGTGCAGAGTGAATTAGCAGAAATCAATAACGAAACAAAAGACGAAATTTTGGTGAATTTTAATCGATTCAAGCAATATCTATCAGGTAAAGTTGAATTAGGTGAAAATATGGGGTTAAGCGAGGAAAAACTCACTAAAACAACAGAGTTAGTTGCAAATTATTTAGCAAAACACGAAGAACCTCGCAACCGTGAAGAAAAAGTGCTAATGGAACTTTGGAAATCCGGTTCTAAAGAGGAGCAAGGGATGCTTGCCCATATGCTCTTGGAAATGGTAAGAAGAGATTAAATTTGGTTATATACTCACTTTATTAAAGTCTAAAACAACAACCTTCGACCTGTCCATTATGGATTGGTCGATTTTTTTATTGAATAGCAATTCAATTATTTAATTTTTCAGAGTATGGATTCCCTAACTAATAAACAATGATATACTAAGATATACGAGGTGCTTAAATATGAAAATTATTTCGATTTGTCCTAGCAACACCGAACTGCTTGCTTATCTCGGTCTCATTGATCAGCTAATTGCAATTGATGACTTTTCCGATTGGCCAAGCGAAATCAATACTTTACCGAAGCTAGGGCCAGACTTATCAATCGATATGGATAAACTGGAATTGTATAATCCTGATTTGGTTCTCGCTTCCCTCAGTGTACCCGGTATGGAAAAGAACATCGAAGAGCTTGAGAAACGTCAAATTCCTCATATTGTATTGAATCCACAAAGTTTGAACGATATAGCGGATGATCTATTATCTGTTGGTAAAGCTTGTGGTATCGAAGAACATGCTCTCCAGATAAAAGCGGAATATATATCATTCATAAAGCAAATGGAAGAAAGGGCAAAAACAGTTGAGTTTACCCCAACCCTCTATTGGGAGTGGTGGCCGAAACCGGTATTTACACCTGGTGAAGTAAATTGGTTGACTGAGATTAGTGCCATTGCCGGTGGTCTGAACGAGTTCCGGGACGTTGAATTAGCGAGCGTCCAGACTGACTGGGAAGATGTGCTGAAAAGAGAACCTGATTATATTCTTCTCGCCTGGGTCGGAGTACGGACTGATAAAGTAAAGAAAGAAGTCGTTTTAAAACGGCCAGGATGGAAGGAACTTACTGCGGTAAAAAACGACTGTATGTCAATAATGGAAGAAGAATTGTATTGTCGACCTTCTCCGCGTTTACTCGAAGGAGCATTGAAATTAGCGAAAATGATTCATCCTGAAACATATGAAGATTTGGAGTTACCTAAATGGATTACCTATGTATGAATTGCAAAAGGCTGTTTTCCTAATTATTAGGAAAACAGCCTTTTGGTATACCTCATCAAGTCCAAACCTTCGAAACAATTGCTCCTTAACGAAATATTATTATCAGCTGAATTGAAAGTTTGCGAATTTGGTCTTCATTTATACCTAGAATTAAACAAATTTAACCATTTTATAATTTTTCTTACCGCGTCTAACTATTGTAAATGCGTCATCCAGACGATCTACTGCTCCTACTTCGTGAGCCGTATCCGTCACGCGTTCCCCGTTCAATGAAATCGCTCCGTTAGTCACATCTTCACGTGCTTGTCGTCGAGATGGTGACACACCCGCTTCAACAAGGAAGTCTACGATGTTTTTGTCTTCCTTAGCCATATCAAAGGAAGGAACATCTTTAAACGCGTCTTTCATTTCAATCGCAGTAAGTGTTTTCAATTCACCGCTAAATAATGCTTTTGATATACGGATTGCTTGGTCTAATGCATCCTGTCCGTGAATCAGCCGCGTCATTTCTTCTGCCAGTCTCAATTGTGCTTTTCGTAAATGTGGTTCTTCTTGAACGGTAATTTCAAATGCTTCAATTTCTGCTCGCTCCATGAATGTGAAAATCTTCATATATTTAACGGCATCGGCATCTGCTGTATTAATCCAGAACTGATAGAATTCGTAAGGAGAGGTTTTTTTCGCATCTAGCCAAACCGCTCCACCTGCACTCTTACCAAATTTCGTGCCATCTGCTTTCGTGACAAGTGGAATTGTGATTCCGAATGCTTTCACCTCTTCTTCATGCGTTTTACGAATCACTTCAAGTCCAGTCGTAATATTACCCCACTGATCTGATCCACCAATTTGGACACGACAACCATAATTGTTGAACAAATGATTAAAGTCAATTCCTTGAATAAGCATATAAGAAAACTCAGTAAAGGAAATACCACCCTCAAGGCGCGATGCAACATTGTCTTTTGCAAGCATGTAATTGACACCTAACAATTTTCCGTAATCACGTAAAAAGTCGATTATGCTCATTGAACCGATCCAGTCATTGTTGTTCACCATTTGTGCACCATTATCCGAATTGAAATCAAAAATCTGTTCCATCTGTTTTTTAATTGACGAAACGTTTTTATCTATCTGCTCAGTCGTTTGTAGCTGTCTTTCTTCCGAGCGGCCTGATGGATCTCCAATCATCCCCGTAGCTCCACCGACAAGTAAAATCGGACGATGTCCATGCATCTGGAAACGGCGAAGTGTGAGCAATGGAACGATATGCCCAATATGCATACTGTCTGCTGTTGGATCAACACCACAATAGAGAGAAATTTTTTCTTTACTCAGTAAATCTTCAAGACCCGCTTCATCTGTCTGCTGATACAATAAACCTCTCCACTTTAAATCTTCCATCAATTTTTCTTTCATTCTATTCCCTCCTAAAATTAAAAAAGCCCCTACACGATTTATAAAAAAATCATGCAAGGACGTTAATTATGTATTAACGCGGTACCACCCGGCTTGAGAATTACTTCTCCACTTAAAAACGCAATATCACCGCGTAAGCGTCACACTCCAGAGCTGTAATTCATGAATGGTAAACCGGGCAACTTTCACCAACCGCTGCCTCTCTAAACGGTGCTACCAACACTACTTCGACTCTTTCAAGGTGTGAATATATATATAACCATCATTCTAAACGAAATCGAGAAGTTGTCAAACATTTTCGGCTTACAATTATTGATATTTGACATAACAGGATAAATTACAATTCAATATTTCTAGATATATTTTGTTTTTTTACACAAATGAAGATAGAGGGATCATTATTTGGTAGTTCCTACAACGGTTGGAAGTGGTTCAAATTGTAAATATTATCGCCCATACCAATAACCAAACCGCGATACATCAATTCCAATAGTCTTCATCATTTTCTTTGTAGTTATTAATCTTCTCTATCATCTGTTTTGATAAGAATCCTTTCGCATTAAAGCTCTTAATGTAGTAAATACAAAAAAGCACTTGCTTATCAGTTAAATCATCCGACTCCATAATGGCTTCTTTCGGTTGCATCCTTTTTCTTTTTAGTTGCATCTATATTTGATGGACCTCTTACCCAAGCTTCGCGACTTTTTCTACTCTTTAACGTCCCGAGTTTAACATCATACTTCTCAGCTAATACAGCAAGCGTTATTTTTAGGCATAGAAAAAGCACCCCGTGGGATGCCTAGGCTTAATAATTGCTACACCATATACTTCTTGCATGCATCAATCATTTCCGTCAACGGGTTCGCACTTCGTATCTCCGTCCACGGAATTGTAGCGTCTCTGCTTTGTTCATACGCTCTACTCTTAGTAACAGTGCCATTGGTGCATAACGTAATTTCCCAATACCACAGTTCTTTCGGGGCATCGGAAAAACTAAACAAACTTTTGCGTTCAATCTCCACTATATGTAAAGTGGTGTTATAAGTAGTGTGTTTCAACCTATTCACCCCCATTACAACATTCGCCAAGTAAGGTGTAAATCCTCTATACCAAGAGTAAAACAGCAAGGGTTATTTTTGTTGTTTCCCCATTCTTTCTGAAGCTCATTCTAATTAAGCACATCACAGATGCACTAATCAATAAATTCCATCCACATTTCAATCGCATACTTTTCTCTTCAAGCAAGCAATGCAACACTTCAATCTCACGGTCAATTGTAATCAAATGAAATTTATCCTAAACCATCTTTATTTTTTGTTCATAATCACTAATCTTCTTCCACAGCTTTTTCCGTCTTGAAAACTCTTGATAAATAGGATTGCTATGACCCACAGCTGCTTTTGGCATAGTGCCTCTAATCCGTACTGATCCGTCAAATTACCGCAGATATGTTCAGCTCCTCGCGCATGATCTTCACGCTATTAATCATCCAGTGATAGCCCTTTAGCAACTGTTCAATCTGCTTCTCCGTCATAAGCCCGCCCCCTATTTATCGTCTACGCATTGCCCCGCCTGGTCCACGTTTGTAGGTCTGTCGATTACTCCCCATCAATTCAGCCCATTCCCTATCAGATAGCCGTTCTTTAGTCTTGCCCTTAGCTCTATAGTCTGCGTTTCTATCCCGCATGTCCGAGCACTAGAAAATCCTTTTTCAATCAATTTACTCCGCAACGATTTCATTTCCCTCACTCCTTTTTTGAAATAAAAACGAGGACAACAAATGACACAGCGCTATGCTGTAATCAATCGTTGTCCTCTGGTTGGCCAGGGGACTATTTATTCTTTTTATTTAAAAGTAAATAAGTGTAGGGAACAATAGTTATTAAAAATAACGTAAAAATATTTATATTGAAATATTTTTTCATGTCCGTTTCTTCCTGCTCAGACAATGCACTCAAAGTAATTGAGTCAAATAGTAATGGTAAGAATCCAAATACGATCAAAGTGATAGATAGATACGTCAACACTTTATTATAATCCGATTTAGGTATTTTGATTAGTTCTTCACGTTTAAATATAGAAAAAATCCTCTTCATTACTTTAATGAGCAATGTATATGACAGGTAAGCAGAAAACAAAAGTAGTAATAAATAAAACAGGAGAAAATTAGAATGATTTTTAAATTCTTCTTCTGCAAACTCATTATTTCTCATTAGGTTGTAAAAACTTTGAAGTATATCAAAATTGTTATCTAAAATAGGCAATAACAAAAAGGATATAGCTACATTTAATAATCCAGCCAATTGTAATAATAAAGTAATCAAAAACGGACGAATGTATGATTGGATTAATTCTTCACCATTTAAAAAAATAACAACAATAATAATTAATCCGATAAAAATATAAAATCTCGGATTTAATTGTTCTACATGGTTTAACCAAATCATGATATTGATAAATATAATAATAATACCTAAAATAATTATGGATACCATTATTTTATTTTTGAAACTTTTCAAACAAGACTTTGTTGATATTTTTTTATAATATAATACTAAAAAAGGTATCCAAATAATTTTAGAAATTATTTTATTGTTAAGTGATAGTAATATCAAAAATCCATACACCAACAGAAATGTTATAAATATCGTTATCAGAACTCTTCCCCTTCTTCCCTCCGCATCCAAAGAACTTTCCCTTGATGCGTAACAATCCTATATTCACCGTGGTCAGGTGTAACTCTCTCACTATCGCAATACCCTCAGAAATAACTACCATACAGTTCATTGGTAGTTCCATTATACCAATTCCTAACAATAATGTATCTGTAATAAAAGTAATGTCTTTATTCACCAGGACCCCTCCTTGTGTCATAATTCAGTCAGCCAGACGGGAGGAATCCTGTCTTTTTTGGGAAGGGCATGTATTATCTTTTCGATGACGAGCGGATCAATGTGAATCGGATATTTAAGCAAAGGGAATTGGACAAGTTCTACGCTATGTGGGAGGACGGGGCAAGTCTTTTAACTATTGCTAGGGCGATGAATCGAAGGAACTTGGAGACTACTCTGCTGATTGTTGATAGGGCAGCCGTTTGTAGTAATTACTTTGAAACAAAACGTCTCGCATACCGCATCTGCTGATAAATATACGGATCATCCTATTTACCGCCCGATACCAGCCAATCTCCAGTACGCCTTTCAACGTCTTTTAGTACCTCGAACGGTATCTGTTCTGCTAACAATATTGTTTCTTCATATGCGATCACTAGGTTAACTCCTCCGTCTATCCAATAGAAATATTAAAGTCAATACTAAATCGGTTTATCTAACATAAAACTCTTTGATTATGACAATATTATGAAATCACTATTTCTTTGCATAATTCGACACTCTATACACTTTGAGTAGGCTACAATAGAAAAGTTGTGTTTTATCTCAACCACACTTCACAGTTGAATAAAGCTAATAATATTGGATGGAGGAATTTTTATGAAAAGTGAAATGTTAAAACTTAAAATTGAATTAAAAAGAAAAGACATGTATAAAAAAGCAAAAGATTTAGGATTTACTCATCCAGAAGTAGTAAATTGCAGTCAAGAATTAGATGTATTACTTAATAATTATTTGGATCAAGCTGCTCATTAAAAGGAGGAATATTTATTACCCTAATTTCAGTACTCTATAAAGCCAGTCAGAGAAATATCAAATTCGTTTTGATTGGCTTTATTGTTCACCTTCTCTAAGCAGTAAACACTGCCCCCTACTACAGCCCTTTTGATGTCAACTCTGTCACCGCCGCGTTGTTATTCACCCAAGTGCATACAATACTTTTCTCGCTTTTCCACCCTTATCCCAATCAAATTCGCTAAACCGCACATTCATTATCGTTGTACTATTTCGTTTACAATTTGCTTTGTCGGCGTAAAAAGCTAATACGCATCGTAACCTCTCATTTTCCTGCTGCCATTGCCATTCGTGATTTACAATCCTCACCCTTTCAAAGTTTCATAGACTCAAGTTGAGTTTGCGAAGTGGCGAGCTATTAGGGTTACAATGGGGCGAGATAGACTTCGAAAAGAAAACTCTTGCAGTAAACCGTCAAAGATCAAAGACAGGTCTAGGCCCACCTAAAACAAGCAGCAGTCTCAGGACGATATTTTTGGATGACGTTACCATCGGCATACTAAAAGAGTATAAACAATGGCAAGATGACAATAAGGAAGAGAATCTACATTATATTGTTTCTGATTATGTGATGGTGAACGAAACAGGAAAAGAATTCTATTATTCACAACCTCAATACCTAATGATGATGATGATGCTACTCAAAATAGCAGGTCTTCCCACTCGCCAATCTACTCATTTACTTAGACACACCCATGCGGTATTATTGTTAGAGGCTGGCGTCGATATAAAAACAGTGAGCCGACGTTTAGGGTACAAAAATATTCAAATAATCTCGAACGTGTATCTGCACGTTTCGGACAACCACGAGAGAAATTCTATGTAAAAATTTGAGGACTACCTAGAATTTTAGTAGCCGAGGGGCAAATTGGGGGATAATCATCATCCTTAACGCCTGAAAGCCTTATGTATCAGTACTTTACAAGCCTATTGCAATAATAGGATAGATTTCAGGAGGTTGATTTACTTGAGCAAACAGAAAAAGAATCGAATTAATTTAATAGAAGAGAATTTGGACAGAATGAATAAAACGAAATGGGCAAAAGGTATGCGCATATCATCTAGTGTCACCTGGAACCTTTTTCTTATATTCTTAGTAGTTGGTATAACGTTTACCGTTTTTGTCGGTTCAGTTGGTGCTGGTTATTTCGCTTCATTGGTAGCTAAAGAACCTCTCCGCTCTAAAGAGGATATGCGGGATGCAATCTTCACGTATGAAGAAACGTCTGAACTTTATCTTGCTAACAAAGTTTATATCGGAAAGATAAACTCTGATTTAGAGCGCAAAGAAACGAAGCTTGAAAGTGTATCACCTTATGTCATCGATGCGGTATTCGCCACAGAGGATGAATATTTCAAAGAGCATAACGGTATTGTGCCTAAAGCAATTTTCCGCGGGCTTTTCCAGGACGTTTCAAACTCAGATAGCCAGACTGGCGGCTCGACACTGACCCAACAGCTTATAAAAAACCAGATTCTGACGAATGAAGTATCGTATGAAAGAAAAGCTAAAGAAATCTTGCTCGCAATGAGAATTGAACATTTCATGGAAAAAGATGAGATTCTCGAAGCTTATTTGAATATTATTCCATACGGACGTAATTCAAATGGGCAAAATATTGCCGGAATTGAAACAGCAGCTGATGGTATTTTCGGCATTAAGGCTGTTAATTTAAATTTACCGCAAGCAGCATTCATTGCTGGACTACCACAAGCACCATTCGCATATACCCCTTTTAAAAGTGGTGGCGGAACAAAAGAAAAAGAATTCTTGCAACCTGGAATAGATCGGATGAAAACTGTTCTTTTCAGAATGAAAGAAACTGGATACATAACAGATCAAGAATATAATAAAGCAGTTGCCTATGACATTACAAAGGACTTCCGTCAGCCTGTTCAGCGTGCGGATGAAAGATATCCTTATTTGACGCAAGAGATACAGAAACGTACAGTCGAAATTCTCGCTATGATGATTGCAGAAAAGGACGGAATTGATTCCGAAAGACTAAAAAAAGAGTCGAAAGTTATGAAAAAGTATTCAATTTTAGCTGAACGCTCTATGAGAAATGATGGCTTTAGAATTTATTCAACTGTCAATAAAGAATTAAATGACAAAATGAATGAAATCGCCAATTCCTTTGAGCATTACGGTTTCACATATACACGAGAAGTGAAAGATGCTGATTCAGGAGAAATTGAATTAGTGGATGATCCAGTCCAGGTCGGAGCAATGATGATTGAGAATAATACAGGTAAAATTCTTTCATTCGTTGGAGGACGCGATCATTCAAAAGAAGCAACCAATCATTCAACACAAGCTTTCAGACAAAATGGTTCTTCTATGAAGCCATTGCTCGTCTATGCTCCCGCAATTGAATACGGTGTAATCGGTGCCGGCAGTCCTGTCGTCGACGTCAAATTCTATAAAAAAGAACCCAATGGTTCCGTCTGGTCTCCAAACAACTATACAAAAACGATGGAACTAGGAATCGTTCCAGCAAGAGATGCACTTTCTAAATCATTAAATCTTGCTACTGTACGATTATACAATGACATTATCGACAGAAAGCCTGCTGATTTCCTAGAAAAAATGGGTTTTTCAAGATTACAACCCAGCGATTATTTTAATCTATCAGCATCTTTTGGCGGAACTAGTAAAGGCGTAAGTGTTGAGGAGAATACAAATGCATTTGCAACATTTGCAAATGATGGACAGTTTGTCGACGCCTATCTCATTGAGAGAATTGAGGATATGGACGGGAATCTCATTTATCAGCACAAAGTGGAACATGTTGATGTTTTCAGTGCCGCGACAAGTTATATCGTTACAGACATGCTACGAGATGTGCTGAAGCAAGGTGGAACAGGCTCTCAGATTCCAGAATATCTAAATTTCTCTCCAGATTTAGCTGTAAAAACAGGTACCACTCAAAATTATGCAGATTCATGGATAATGGGATATAATCCAAATGTCTCAATGGGGGTCTGGCTGGGATATAAAGACCTTAAAAGAGGTCTTTATAGTGGTTCAAGAAGCGGCGCGATGCACCCTACTAAAAGGACTAGCATGTTGTTTGCCAGACTAATGAACGCAGCCAATGAGGTAGCACCTGAAACTATCGGGGCCGGTTCGAAATTTAAACGACCAGAAGGTGTTGTCGACAGATCATTTTGTGGCATTTCAGGACTTGCGCCTTCAGCCGCATGCTCATCTGCCGGCCTTGTAAAAACAGATTTATTTAATTCAAAAGCAATGCTGCCTACTAAGCCTGATGACAGCATCACTTCATCATCCTATGTATCTGTTAAAGGAACGAGATATCAGGCATTACCATCAACGCCTGGCGAATTTATTACAGCTGGTGGTACCGGCGTGAATCAAGTTTATATTAATCGCATGCTTGGATCTTTAAAAGGTGATGCGTCAAAATTGTTCCCTGCGAACTCTTTATTCGCATCTCGAGTTGTATCGGGTGCTATATTTAACGCGGATAACGTTGCACCAGCGCCTGTAAACGTTTCAATAAATGGATCAACGCTGGTATGGAATGACTCTCCATCCAATGATGTGATTGGATATTACGTTTATAGCGGTGGCACACGAATCGGAACAACCAGAGACTTATCTTCAAATGCTTTTTCTGTTGGTCCGGGCTCTTATTCAGTTAAAGCTGTTGATATTACAGGAAAACTTTCAGCTGATTCAAACATTATCACTCTTGGTGCATCTAAACCCGTAGAGGAAGTTGTTGAGACTCCTACTACTGAAAACGTACCACCACCCGTTACAACTCCTCCTGAAAACGATGAGGTCGAAACACCTCCAGCAGACGAAGCTGAAGATGGAGATTCTGGTGATTGATTTGTAATATATAAAGACACGTCTGTTGATTAACCAAAAATAAATAGTAAATAATTCATTCAAACACTAGGCACTACGTGTATAGTTGCTTGAGATTGCTTTGAATTGAACAACTTCTATGCCATTATCAAGATTTCTTAATAAGTAGGGATGTGACTTCGTCGCATCCCTACTTATTTTTTCCGTAATCGTATAATGTTTGTTCATCCTACGCTCTCCAAAGACACGGCTACAAGAAGTTCCGAAGCTTTTCGGGACGAAAGAATAGCTCACTGCTCACCTAGAGAGAAGCGGACAAAGATACAATTTTGACCGCTCAGGCCTTCTACTACCATATCTCTTTTTTAGTTTAAGGAAGTGTCACTTTCTTATAAAGCATCACATAGTCTTTGCTAAAAGTTAGCAGAGAACACAATGTACAACGTACTAGAGTGCCCGAAATTACATCTCCGGGTACTTACAATCTTTAAAATAGCTCATCTATTCTTTTTTTATAAGCAACTGCATTTTTCACTTGAATATTGTAGGTACGCGGTAGCCTATTATTCACAATAGGATAACCAAGGAGGAATGAACTGCAATTCCTCCCTAAAGAGTGTGGCTAGAAGTGACGGAGTCACTTCTAGCCACACTTGCCTCTCGGTAAAACTGTCGTGATTAATTTGCCGAAAGTGGGCCGGAAATAGCCCAATGAAAATGACTTATAACAAGCTCTTCTCGCTAGCATTTTATGCAAATAAATGGCTAATCAACAGAAATGATGTAAAGCACACCTGTAATCTAAACACCTACTTACGAGGAAAACGGATAGTATCTTTTCACAAAAAAGAGCTTGTCCGCTATTATTTCTAGCGAATAAGCTCTTTTTATTAATTAAATTGATATTAGTCCTCCATCGTCGACAGGTCACCTGTCGGCAAATTAAGTTCCCACGCTTTCAGTACTCGACGCATAATCTTGCCACTTCTCGTTTTCGGCAACTTATCCTTAAATTCTATTTCACGCGGCGCAGCATGTGCAGCCAGTCCTTTTTTAACAAACTGACGAATGTCTTCTTTTAGTTCCTCCGTAGGTTCATAGCCGTCATGAAGCGCGACGAAAGCTTTGATAATCTCTCCACGAACTGGATCAGGTTTACCAATAACACCCGCTTCGACAATCGCAGGGTGCTCAAGAAGTTTACTTTCCACTTCGAATGGCCCCACCCTTTCCCCACTAGTCATGATTACATCGTCGACTCGTCCTTGGAAAAAGAAATAACCGTCCTCATCGATATATGCTGAATCGCCAGAAACGTACCATTCATCGTTAATAAAATAAGAATCATATTTCTCCTTATTGTTCCAAATTTGACGCATCATAGCCGGCCAACCTTTTTTAATCGCTAAATTCCCCATATGATTCGGAGGGAGAACGTTTCCTTGATCATCAATAATTGTCGCTTCGATTCCAGGAACCGCCTTGCCCATCGAGCCTGGTTTAATAGGCATGCATCCGAAATTACATATTGTTTGGGCACCTGTTTCTGTCATCCACCATGTATCGTGAATGCGTAAGTTAAATGCTTCAGACCCCCAGCGGATGACTTCAGGATTTAGCGGCTCACCTACCGAAAGAATGTGGCGGAGTGTTGAGTGATCGTAATTACGTAACGGACCTTCCCCAACGCCCATCAGCATCCGGAATGCTGTCGGAGCACTGTACCAGACTGTGACGCCATATTCTTCAATCGCACCATACCAGCCCTCAGCGGAGAATCTTCCGCCAAGAATTAGACTCGTAGCTCCGGCAAGCATAGGGCCAAAAATACCATAAGCTGTCCCTGTCACCCAACCCGGATCTGCTGTACACCAGAAAACATCCTCATCTTTCAGATCAAGTACCCAACGTGTTGTCTGCAATTGCTGTACCATTGCTTCCTGAACGTGCACGACACCTTTTGGTTTTCCCGTTGAACCGGACGTGTAATGAAGAAGTGTTGGATCCTCTCTATCCATCCATTCAACCTGGAAATACTGTGAAGCATCTTTCATATGTTTGTTAAAATCAACCACAATTCCTTCTTCGACAACATTCTCACCGACAATAAAAATTGTCTTTAAATGTGGTAATCTATCTACTGGAATTCTTTCAAGAAGTTCTGGAGTTGTAACGATCGCGCTTGCCTCACTATCCGACAACCTGTCATAGACAGCGCCTTCCATGAATGCCTCAAAAAGCGGCCCGACAATAGCACCCAACTTTAACGCACCCAATAGTGAAAAGTACAATTCAGGTGAACGCGGCATAAAGATGAAAATCCGATCGCCTTTTTTTAGAGGGGATTGATTGCGCAATACGTTTGCCGCTTTATTAGACATTTTTTTCATTTCATTATACGTATATGTCTCTTTTCTATTAGCATCTTGGAAATAGAGAGCTACTTTGTTTTTTCTATAAGAATCTGCGTGACGATCCACTGCTTCATGTGCGATATTAATGAGACCGCTTTCAAACCAGCTGAATTCTTTCTCAGCATCCGCCCAATTAAATTGCTTGACTGTACTATCGTAATCTCTTAACTGATAATCTCCCTGAATTACAGGCACCGTTTTCATAACCATTCATAACACCCTTTCAAAATACATTTTATAAATATCATTCTACCTTACTTTAAACCTACCTGTCTAACTAATTTAATTTTTCCAATAGTTCCGGCTTTTTTGTAATCAGCGGACTACTCTTTATCATATTTGTTGTATACTAGGAGTAGATTAATCAATTAATGGGAGGTGATCCATTTGGAACATATAAAAACTTATAATGCAATGGAAATTAAACATAAAAATGGCAATATCGTTGTTGAAGGACCTATTACCGCTGACTATCTCGCAAGTCTCGACTTTCATGAAGGGCTTGTTGCATTCAGGCCTCCTGCTCAGCAACATAAAGCATTAATTGAGATTGCAGCACTTCCGGAAGGACGTATTCTTATCGTTCGTGACGCCAATCAAATCGTAGGTTACGTCACTTATTTATATCCTGATCCCCTGGAGCGATGGTCTGAAGGGAAAATTGAAAACTTAATCGAGCTTGGAGCAATTGAAGTCATTCCGAAATTTAGGGGTGCTGGTGTCGGAAAAACACTATTGCGCGTTTCAATGATGGATGATGCGATGGAAGACTATATCATTTTAACGACTGAATATTACTGGCATTGGGATTTGAAAGGTACGAAGCTTAACGTATGGGAATACCGAAAAATAATGGAGAAAATGATGAACGCGGGCGGATTGGAATACTATGCAACCGACGATCCAGAAATTAGTTCCCACCCTGCCAATTGTTTGATGGCGCGCATCGGTAATAGAATTGATCAAGATTCCGTCCAAAAGTTTGATGGTTTACGATTTATGAACCGATTCATGTATTGAAAATTGGGAGGGTAAATGAATGCTAATTGAAGAAATAATGAAAATAGATGTCATTACATTGTCTCCGGAGAACACAGTAAATGATGCATTACATACCATGCGGGTCAAGAAAATACGGCATTTACCGATTTTGTCGTCAGACGGTACAGTAGTAGGTATCGTTTCAGACCGTGACTTGAAAGAGTTTGTACCGTCTTCAATTTACGAAATAATGGATAATAGTTATTATGATACACCACTAGCGAAAGTCATGACGAAGCATCCGATCATCGGTCACCCGATGGATTTTGTTGAAGAAGCAGCTGTTATCTTTTACGACAATAAAATCGGCTCCCTTCCCATTGTCTCAAACAATAAGCTGGTTGGTATAATTACCGAAACGGACTTATTATATAAATACATTGAATTGACGGGTGCTCACCAACCAGGTTCACAAATTGAAGTTAAGGTTCCAAATACACCCGGTATCCTTTTCGAAGTATCGAAAGTGTTCCACGAACAAAATCTAAATGTATTGAGTGTACTTGTTTACCCTGATAAAGAGAACGAGGCAAATAAAGTTCTCGTAATTCGGATTAATTCAATGAATCCACTTAAGGTTATTAAAGGATTGAAGGATAGTGGTTTTGATGTCTTATGGCCTAATGTTCCGGGCATCGACATATGAAGAAGGATGCCGTTTTTATTTTTTCAGAAGAACAGCTTGAATACTCTTTTTCAGATACGCATCCATTCAATCAAAAAAGAATTTTATTGACACTCGATCTTTTAATGAAGTCAGGAGCTATTCAGGAAAGCGATATCATTGCGCCTCGCATGGCAACAGATGAAGAGTTGCTTCTTGCGCATGACCAGAAATATATTGAAATTGTAAAGAAAGCAGGTAAAGGGGAATTGCGTGAGGATGTTGGCCCCATCTATGGTATCGGCACAGAGGATACCCCCATTTTCCCCAATATGCATGAAGCCAGTGCAATGTTGGTCGGAAGTACTTTGACAGCAGTCGATGAAGTAATGCAGGGTCGTTCTAAATATGCGCTGAACTTAGGCGGCGGGCTGCATCATGGATTCCATGGTCGTGCTTCCGGTTTTTGTATATACAATGACAGTTCGGTTGCTATTAAGTATTTACAAAGCAAATACGGTGCACGTGTACTCTATATTGACACCGATGCTCACCACGGTGATGGTGTCCAATGGAGTTTCTATGATGATCCTACAGTTTGTACACTCTCCATACACGAGACCGGTCGCTACTTGTTTCCTGGGACAGGGGCGATTACAGAACGCGGCAACGGTGCCGGCTATGGCACTTCCTTCAATTTCCCGATTGACGCTTTTACGGAGGACGAGTCTTTCCTTTCCATTTATAGGACAGCCATGAAAGAAGTGACTGAATTTTTCAAACCCGACGTAATTCTTACCCAAAATGGTGCTGATGCACATTATTTTGATCCGCTAACACATCTGTATGGAACGATGAACATTTACAAAGAAATTCCCCGTGTTGCTCGTGAAATCGCTGAAGAATATTGTGAAGGACGATGGATAGCTGTAGGCGGAGGCGGATATGACATCTGGCGAGTCGTACCAAGAGCCTGGGCTCATGTCTGGTTAGCGATGAAAAATGAATCTGCACCTACAGGTCCACTTCCTAAGGAATGGCTGTCAAAGTGGCAGGAACAGTCTCCAGTTACCTTAGTTCCAACATGGGAAGACCCCATACCACTTTATGAACCCATTCCTAGAAAAGCAGAAATAAATGAAAAAAATGCGCACATGCTCAGTCGTGCCTTACATGTAATTCGAAATGAAAAACTGAATAACTAGTTAATCGAGCGACTAAATAATAGTATTAGGACCCTAGAGGGAGAATTACTATATTTTTCTTTTTTCATAATGCAATTCTATATAATTTTCTTAGCAACAAAAAAGGACAATCTTTCTCAAACGGATGCATCCGTTTGAAAAGAGTGTCCTTTTTTCACTTTATTAAATTACGATCTTCAAGCCTGAAAGGTAAAATAACCTGTTGTTCTTCAACTTCTTCCTTGTTCATCAATTTTGTCAGAAGACGCATTGATACAGCCCCTAAATCATAGAGCGGAACGACAATTGAAGTTAATTGAGGTCTTACAACCCTAGCTAATATCGAGTGTTCAAAACAAATGATTTCATAATCACCTGGTGCAGACAGTCCTGCATCCACAATTGCATTTAACAGACCAACAGCGATTGCATCACTTCCTGCAATTATTGCCGTTGGTTTTCCAGGTAATTCACGAATTTGTTTCCAGCCTTCATATGCACCATCGTATGTATTTTCCATTTCTACAATGTATTGTGCATCTACCATAATATTTTTATCTTGAAGAGCTCTAATGTATCCAGCCTTTTTATTAATTCGGTTAATATCCTTGGAGAATGGACCTGATACAAAAATAATCTTTTCATGACCATTCTCAATCAGTTTATTGACCGCCTCATACGCAGCTTCCTGGTAGTTGATGTTCACTGTTGCTAATTGATTTTCCACATCAGACGTCCCGGCCAAAACTATTGGTACATTGGCTTTTGACATTTCAGTGCGCACTTCATCGGAAATTGAATCACTCATAAATATAAGTCCATCTACTTGTTTACCAAGGTGGTCTTCTAACAATTCGACTTCCCTATCTGAGCTTTCATCGGAGTTTGAAAGAATTATATTATATTCATACATTGTCGCTACGTCCGCTACTCCACGGGAAAGCTCGGAATAAAAGCTTTTAGAAATGTCAGGGACAATCACACCGATTGTTGTTGTTTTCTTGCTGGCAAGTCCTCTTGCTATTGCATTAGGGCGATAGCCTAGCCTTTCAATACAATCGAGCACTTTTTTTCTAGTCGCGGGTTTTACATTCTGATTACCATTAACGACACGGGAGACCGTCGCCATTGAAACGTTCGCCTCCCTGGCTACGTCGTAAATCGTTATAGCCATTTGCCTTTCTCCTTCCATACTCATACTTACTTTATGTATTCAAAACGCCGGAACCTATTAGGTCCGGCGTCTACTCAAGAGATTGTTGTGTGCGTGTTCATGAATTGCTGAATTGCTTCGTAAAATTCATCGAACTGTTGCAGATCCATCTGTTGTGCAGAGTCGGATAATGCTACAGCCGGATCTGGATGCACTTCAGCCATTACGCCATCTGCGCCTACTGCTATCGCAGCTTTCGCCGTTGGAAGTAACAAGTCTTTTCTACCTGTTGAGTGTGTTACATCAACAAAGACCGGCAGATGTGTTTCCATTTTCAAGATTGGAACAGCAGAAATATCTAATGTATTGCGAGTTGCCCGTTCATATGTACGGATACCGCGTTCACAAAGGATGATTTGGCTATTGCCTTTTGAAATTATATATTCAGCTGCATGAATGAATTCATCGATTGTAGCTGCTAATCCACGTTTTAAAAGAACCGGTTTATTAATCATACCTGCTTCTTTCAGCAATTCAAAGTTTTGCATGTTACGTGCACCGATTTGGACAACATCGATATATTCAAGAGCTTCTTCTAGATGAGAAGGTGTAATGATTTCCGTTACAACCGAAAGACCTGTTTCATCAGCAACACGTTTCAGTATTTTCAAACCTTCAAGACCGAGTCCCTGGAAATCATATGGCGAAGTACGGGGTTTATATGCGCCGCCTCTAATCATTGTCAGTCCTTTTGCTTTGATAGACTGTGCAACGGCTAAGACCTGCTCATATGATTCAACAGCACAAGGACCATAAATGAAAGATGGTGTTCCATCACCAATTTTATGTCCATTAATGTCTACAATCGTATCCTCCGCTTTTCGTTTACGGGATACAAGCAATGCATTGCGCTGTTCATCTTCTTGTATTTCAAGTGCTGACATGAAAATACCTTTAAAAATCTGTTCAAGAACTCCGTTAGGTAACGGACCATTGTTAGATTCTTTCAGGAAATTAAGCATTTCACGTTCACGTAGCGGATCATATCTGTTTACACCTTGCTTTTCTTTAACTTTCCCAATCTCTTTGACAACTGTAGTTCTTTCGTTAATCAAATCCAATACTTTGACGTTCAGCTCGTTAACACGGCCGCGTAATTCATCTAAATCATGTTGTCTCATCAGTCCGTCTCCTCCCCGCACATATTATTCCCTTTCAGTAGAGAAGAATATATGTTACATTTTTGATAATAGACCTATTATAAAGAAGACTATTTGAAAAGTCACGTTATTTCTACTTATTCTTCTAAATACGTTACATTTAACGACAGAAAGGGGGAAAAGTTCTGGCTACCACATTATTTGCGCTCGATATCGGAACACGTTCCGTCGTGGGAATCATCCTAACAGAAGACAAGGGAAACTTCCATGTAGCTGACCTCGTTTCAATTGAACATATAGAGCGTTCAATGATTGATGGACAAATACATAATATTTTAAGTGTTGCAGGAGTCATAACTGAAATTAAAAAACTACTTGAGGAACGGCATGGTCCTTTAAAACGGGTTAGTGTCGCAGCTGCGGGCAGAGCGTTGAAGACTTCAGAGGGATCAATGGCTGTCGATATTTCAGAAAGGTCACTTATTTCCTCTGAAGGTGTCAATCGTCTGGAACTTGCCGCAGTCCAGCAAGCCCAACAAAAACTATTGTCCTCAGATGCCGTTACAGCAGATGACTATTATTATTGTGTCGGCTATTCGGTCCTTCATTATAAGCTTGAAGGTGAGGTAATCGGTAGCTTGATTGAACAGGCGGGAAGGTCAGCATCTGTCGACGTTATCGCCACTTTCCTTCCTCGCGTAGTTGTTGAATCTCTTCTTTCAGCACTCAAACATGCCGGTCTCGAAATGGAAGCATTAACACTTGAACCGATAGCTGCTATCAATGTCCTGATTCCGCCTTCCATGAGGCGTTTAAACATCGCGCTTGTCGATATAGGTGCAGGTACATCAGACATCGCAATCACCGATAACAACACCGTTGTCGCTTACGGCATGGTACCCGTTGCGGGGGATGAAATTACTGAAGCATTAAGCAATCATTACTTATTGGATTTCCCGTTAGCTGAAAGCGCAAAAAAAAGAATTTCCACAGATAAAATTGTAATCATGACTGATATTCTAGGCTGCGAGCAAGAAGTTGAATCCAGTGAAGTAGCTGTTATTATCAAGCCTGCTGTAGATTTACTAGCAAAATCGATTTCAGGTGAGGTCAAACGACTTAATAATGCAAAATCACCGAAAGCAATCATGCTTGTGGGTGGCGGTAGCTTAACACCCGGACTAGCCAAAGAAATTAGCATATGTCTAGATTTACCTGAAAACAGAGTCGGAATCCGTGGACTAGATGCACTTACTGGAGTCACTTTAGAGCCTAGTATCGTTTCTTCACCTGAATTAGTAACTCCGATTGGAATCGCTATTGCTGCAAGAAGAGCGCCAATCCAATACA
This sequence comes from Sporosarcina sp. Y1004, assembly GCF_057669665.1. Taxonomy (NCBI): domain Bacteria; kingdom Bacillati; phylum Bacillota; class Bacilli; order Caryophanales; family Caryophanaceae; genus Sporosarcina; species Sporosarcina sp. Y1004. Next base: position 97,554 of record NZ_JBYHFQ010000009.1, read on the forward strand.
TGTCAATATCTGTAAACAACAAAATGCTTAGACTATTTGAATTGAAGGAAATGACTGTCGGAGACGCGCTTCTTGCGGCAAATATTAAGGCCCGCCAATTATATGGAAGGCCAGGTCTCGGGATGACCGTTACGGTAAATGATAATGACATATTAATACCTGGCGAGCATGGTACCCCTTCAGTTATTCTGTTAAATGGCTTACCTGTTAGTACAAAAAAACCGATTACAAACGGAGACGTAATCGAGTTGATGCCTGGTATTAACGGTTTAGATGCATCCGCTAAAGTAAGTGATCTTCTCGAAAATTTGATACCCATCAATGCATCAATTGATGGAGTTCCTGTTAAATTGGAACCATCCATTCATATTAATGGGATTCCTAGAAGTATACACACCCCTATTAAAGATCGAGATAAGATTTCTGCTTCCCATACTAAAACACTCGCAGCAATATTAGAAAATACCGATCATAGTAATTTTTTAGATAAAAATACATTCACAATAACAGTCAATCAGAAACCAATCACATTGAAAAGAAAGACTGCTGAACTTTTCGTCAACGGGATTCCTGCGCGACTTCAACAAGTTATCAATGAGAGTGACGAAATTAATATACAAATCCACCCTTTCCCCACAGTGGATGAAGTAATTTTAGAAATAGGAAAAAAAACGAATGATATCATAACGGTTTTTTTCAATAACGAGGAAGTTGCAATTCAAAAACAGCGACTTGCTATTACTTTAAATGGACTTACTGTTCAAGGTTCCCAAACTACAAAACAAGGCGACCGTCTCGATTTTGTTACATTGACTGAAAGTCCTATCCGCTTCAGTGATATCTTTGCATTTACCGATTATAGTATGCCTGAAAATTTGCCAAGCCAGTATCAGCTGCTACGAAACAGCAAACCAATCGGATTCAACGATCCGATAGATGGCGGAGATATCTTGGAGATTGTCTTCACATAAAAAGTCCGTCTACCTAAATTGGTAGACGGACTTTTTAAAGTGCAGTTTTTTATTTACCAAGCGTGTCTGATACATAATTCTGGTTTGTGATTTTATCTTTCCCAAGATTTTCGCTATTGCTATACGCAACATCGCTATTACCTGTTTCAGCCTTTTCAGCGTCATTAGATGACTTAGCAACTGCTTTTTGCAATGCATCCGCAGTAGCGGTTACTTGTTCTTCACCAGCCTCATATGCATCCTCTAATTTCGTTTTAGCAGTATCTATGAAATCAACCGATTCTTCTCCTTCGGAGGATGCTGTTCCATCATCCATCGGAACAGAAGTTTTTGATTTCATCGATTTCACTTTATCGACCAGTTGGCCAGATTGTTCCTGAATTGTTTTTGAAAATTCTCCAGTTTTCTCTTTTGCAGCTGAAGTCAATCCCGTTGCTTTTTCTTTTGCCACTGAACTGATTTCAATACTTTTATCTTTTAAGTGTGACGCCTGTGTTGTAAGATCTCCACGCATTTCACTTCCTGATTTCGGTGCAAGGAAAAGTGCTGCCGCAGCTCCTATCACTCCCCCGACTAATGCGCCGGCTAGGAAACTACCTGCTCCTGAACTTTCTTCATCTTCATAAAAAGAATTGGTATAGACTCGATTGTGATCATAATTTGCCGGCAAGTAAGATGGCTCGCCATAAGAATTCTCATATTCTTTGCTGCTCCCTGAATTGTAGTCTTTGTTGTAATTAGGGTCATTATAGTTCGGTTTCACTTTGCGGTCTTCATTCATAATCGATTCCTCCTATTTTTAAATACAGTGTCATGTTTTAACCTTTTCCTATTAACGATCAATAGGGCTGGGTAATCTTTTTTGTCCAGGTACAGGTGTATAAGCTGTCCAACCAGTACTGCTTGTCTTTCGTTCTTTCAGCTTATCCATTATGCCCATAACTACACTGCTCCATTGAACGACCTGGACAATCTTATCGCTGTTTCGTTCTGCTTCAGTAGTTATGTTGGCGGAAACCCGACGAACGGAAGAGTTAAGATCCGTCACGGACTCACCTACCCCTTTCATAGCATCCACTACTGTGTTTAACTTTTCTGCTTTCAACTGAATGTCTTCGGCAAGGTTGTTGGTTTTATGAAGAAGCTCTGTCGTTTCAGTTGTTACTCCTTCAAGTTGTGAGGTTAGCCCTTCCATCGTTTCAGAAACACCCTTTAATGTGTTCTTCAATGAGAACAGTGTCATCGCTAGGCTTACGCATAAAATTAAGAATGCGATTGCAGCGACAATTGCCGCTATGTACAGAAGATTTTCCAAGGCACTGCCTCCTTCAATTGCTCATATATCTTTGTATACCCTTTTTCGGGACAAAGTAAACGTTATGTCTCTAGAACTACTTCGACACAAATCTTCAATTTCCTTCATGGTAACGAAAATCAATTTAACAAAATATACGTCTTATTGTTTTTACAAACGGAAAAAACAGCCAATCCCGTAGGATTAAGCTGTTTCCTTTGTTTCGATAAATGATTTGAATGCGTTCAAGTATTTCTGAACATCACCCGCACCCATGAATAAATAAACTGCTGGGTTATTCATTTCAAGTTCTTCGATATTTTCGAGTTCCAGGTGTTTAGCGCCTGGAATCTTACTGATTAAATCATTAATGGTTAGATTTCCAGCTTCTTCACGTGCTGATCCAAATATATCACATAGATAGATGTGATCAGCAGTTGAAAGACTTTCTACAAATCCTCCCATAAGGGCTGCCGTTCTCGTAAATGTATGCGGTTGAAATATAGCTACAATTTCTCGGTCCGGATATTTCTGCTTAGCCGACTGTAATGTCGCCTGAATTTCAGTCGGATGGTGAGCATAGTCATCTACAATAATTCTGCCTTCCGTTTCAATTACAGTAAACCTTCTTTTCACACCATTAAAAGTAGATAACCTTTCTTGGATAATCGATGCTTTAACCCCTTCATAATGACAAAGAGCGATAACACCAAGTGAATTTAAGATTGCATGATCCCCAGCTAGCGGAATTGAAAAGGTGTGATAAAATTCATTGCGTACATAGACATCGAATGTCGATCCTTCTACCGTTTTGGTAATATTATTAGCTGCAAAATCATTCGAATCATCAAACCCATAATAAACGACAGGTACATTTGCTTGAATTTTTTGCAAGTGCTTATCATCACCACAAGCTATCAGGCCTTTTTTCACCCGTAGCGCCATTTCTCCAAAGGCGTCCATCACATCCGCTAAATCTTTAAAGTAGTCAGGATGATCAAAGTCGATATTCGTCATGATTGCATAATCAGGTTCATATGCAAGAAAATGACGTTTGTACTCGCATGCTTCGAAGACAAAATATTCACTATCTATCGGACCGCTGCCAGTACCATCTCCTATTAAGTATGAAGTCGGTGAATGTCCGGATAATACATGGGCAAGTAAACCAGTAGTCGACGTTTTACCGTGTGACCCCGTCACTCCGACAGAAATGAATTTTTTCATATATTGGCCTAAAAAGTCATGATAGCGAATAATCTCGAGACCTAGCTCTTTTGCTTTAACAAGCTCCGAATGACTGTCAGGAAAAGCATTTCCTGCAATAATGATCATTCCTGGTTTAATATTTTTTTCATCAAATGCTAAAATAGGTATTTCTCTTTCATGTAGTGGATCTTCTGTAAAAAACCATTTTTCTACATCTGAACCTTGTACCTCATGGGCAGAGTCATGGAGTATCTGTGCAAGCGAACTCATTCCGGATCCTTTAATGCCAGTAAAATGAAACAACGTCATATTGAAACCTCCCGGGATCATTTCTGTTCCCCTTAATAATACTAATTATCTTTTTCCAAATTTCATGGACTATTAACCCTTTACCTATACTTCACCAAGCCGGTTATTATTCCTAACGTTCTGTAAGCCGCTCTAAATCACTCTCTGTTAAAAAAACATCCCGTGCCTTACTACCTCGCTGACCTGAAATGAAACCGTTCTTTTCCATTCGGTCAATCAGTTTGGCAGCCCGATTATATCCTATGCTGAAATTACGTTGTAATAATGATGTAGATGCACTACCTGCTTCATGAATAAAGAGACAAGCCTCTTCGAAAAGTGAATCGCCTTCTTCTTCTTCAATACTACTTGCTAGAAGTTCATCTTGACCAAATAAATACTCGGGTGACGCCTCGTTCTGTACGTGTTCTATTATACGTTCTATTTCCTCGTCCGTGACAAATGTACCCTGCAGACGAACATTTGAAGATTGTCCATTTCCAATATAAAGCATATCTCCTTTTCCAAGCAGTCTTTCCGCTCCAGGAGAATCAATAATTGTTCTTGAATCAATTTGGGATGAAACTGAGAATGCAATACGTGTAGGAATATTTGCTTTAATTGTGCCCGTGATTACATCGACAGAAGGCCGCTGAGTGGCGATGATTAAGTGAATACCACATGCACGTGCTTTCTGTGCGATGCGACTAATCGACACTTCGACATCTGCCGGCGCAATCATCATCAAATCGGCAAGTTCATCAATTACAATAAGCAGATAAGGCATTTTCAATGAGAATCGGCGACTTTCTACAACTGCTTTGTTATAACGTTCAATATCCCTGACGCCTGCATGAGCAAGTAACTCATACCGTCTTTCCATTTCTGCAACTGCCCATTTCAAAGCAGCAGTTGCTGCTTTGACGTCTGTAATTACTGGGCTGATTAGGTGTGGAATACCGTTAAATGGTGCAAGTTCAACCATTTTTGGATCTATAAGCATCATTTTCAAATCTGTTGGTGTAGCTTTGTAAAGCAAACTGACCAATATCGAATTAATGCAGACGGATTTACCTGAACCTGTAGCGCCCGCAATCATCCCGTGCGGCATTTTCCGTAAATCCAAGGTTACGGGTGTTCCCGTCAGACTTAGACCAAGCACAGCTTCTAAAGGTGAGGAAGATGTTCTAAACTGATCAGTTGCGATAACCTCGGATATCCTAACTGCTCTCGTCTTTCGATTCGGGATTTCGATACCGATGGAACTTCTCCCTGGAATTGGCGCTTGTATCCGAATGTCTTCCGCTGCAAGCGCAAGTTTCAAGTCATCGGTCAAGTTCCTTACTTTGCTTACTTTTGTACCAACTCCGACAGTAAGTTCAAAACGAGTAACTGTCGGACCTTGCATCGCTTCAATGACAGTTGCCTTGACCGCAAAATGAGACAACGCTTCCTCAAGTTTTCCCGACTGCGATTCAAGCCATTCGGTGTCCTCGATTTGTGCTTCGGGCGGAATCAGATAGTCAAGTGATGGAAAAGCGTAATATGGCTCTTCCTCTTCTTTATTATCGCTATCTATTCTGTCTGGATTGATTAAACTTTTTTCTCTTGGGTCAAGTATTGGTTCGTCAGGTTTTACATCTTTTTTCATTACAGTATCATTTTTAATAACCTTTTTCGGATTATCAGCTATTACTGACTTCATTTTCTCTTTATCGGATTTCAGCATCAATACATTAAAAGGAACAATGCGTTCTTTTATTTTTTCCGGATATGGTTCTACTGTCAATTCCTCTGTAATAGGATGCTCCGTCATTTCTGTTAACTCAGTATTAGTATGTTCCGGTGTGCCTTTAATAATTCCTACGAAGTCTTCTTCTGTTACTCTAGATTCTATTTCAACAACTTCAACTTCAGGAATCTCTGTAACATCTGCTGCTGCTTCCGAAATCACATCTTCTACTATTCTTGAGTCCATTTCAATGAGTTCATCTTGAATATTCACTTCAACTGTTGACTCCGTATTAACAAGTTTAGCTTGAGTATTCACGTCAATTATTGACTCCGTTTTAACTAGCTCAGCTTGAGTATTTACTTCAATTATTGATTCCGTATTAACAAGCTCAGCTTGAGTATCTTCTTCAACTGTTGACTCCATTCTAACTAGCTCATCTTGAGTATTTACTTCAATTATGTCGGTTCGATCAAGCACAATTTCTTTTTCCGATGATGCTACTATAAACGCTTTCTCTTCATTCCCTGGCAACAGTTGCTCTTTGTTAATATTTTCAACTTCAAAATTCAGCGGTCTCTGTTTCATGTCTTCCACAATAATTGTTTTCGACGCTGTCCTCCCAGGGTTTGTGTATCCATAAACGGGAGAAGGTACCGCAGTCGGTGTAAATGGTTTACTTGAACGTTTCTGGACGGTCGTACTTGCTCTCGAAGGCAATTTATCTTTATTCGTTTTATCCGGTGGAGAAGAAGGTCTTTTAACTACTTCTTTTCCCTTTCCATACTTCAATGCCGATTCAGACCTATATACATTTACAGGTCTAGTATCACTCGGCCATTTATCGTTCTCATAAAGTGGTTTTGTTTCATAGCTATCAATCTCTTCTTTTTCCGTATGAGGTTTAGATTCAGGTTTTTCATGTTCTTTCGTTGGTCCATCGTCCCAGCCATAAATTTCTGCATCCGAGATAATTGGAAAACGAAAGGATGCACTATTCTTTCTGTCTAGTTTATGTAACGAATCCTCAATTTCACTTTTTTCATAATGTACATTTTCTTGTTCGTTAATTTCATCCGTTCCAAATAACCTGCTAGTAATCTTTTTTAACCAACTCAAGACTATCACTCTTTTCATGTCAATCACTCTATTTTAACAGTACTGACACGACTAAATCAAATCAATAACATAAATAAGAAAAACGTACCATAATCGGTACGCTTCTAGTCTCCTACTTATTGAATGCTTCTCCAGCTATAGCCTGGCTATCTAAAACTAAAATCCCTTTTTCTGCAGGGGCATCAACCAACCCAAGTTCTTTAGCTGAGCATATCATCCCAGCCGAAGGGACTCCGCGAAGTTCCGCATCTCGTATAACCATTCCTGATGGCATAACGGCGCCAACTTTTGCGACAACAACTTTCTGCCCTTCCTCTACGTTCGGTGCACCACAGACAATCTGGACCGCCTTTTCTCCTATATCTACTTGACAAACACTCAATTTATCCGCGTCAGGATGTTTTTCTTTTTTCAATATATGCCCTACAACAAATTTCGGAGTAAAATCAACATCAAGTTTAAGTTCCACGTTATTCTTCAAAAGCGCTTCTTGAAGTCGTTTAACTACGTCTTCAGTTAATTCAACTTCGCCGACTGTTTGAATATCCAAATAAGTCGATGCTTTGAAGAGGTTAAATGCAATTACTTCTTCAGTCGCCTCATCTTGAATTAACGTTACATCTCCTGATGATTTCGAGATAACCGCTTGCGGCCGTGTAAGTGTAAGTTGAAATAGCAATACATCCCCAACACCATCTAAATTATAAAATACATTCATTTTTTCTTGCCTTCCCTTCTTGCCAAACGATTTTTAGCCATGATAAAAATTGGATCCAGTTTACCATCGTCATAGATGAATGACAGAGAGGTTACTGGAACAGCGCCTGTTGTAAAGAAATGCATAGCGATCTGTGCCAGCACATCATAACCTGTATCATTTCGGATATCACCAATTATTAGCACGTCTTGATGTGGGACGGAAACGGTCATATGTCCTTCAACTTTTTCTGCCATCTCTTTCAAGAATGCACTGTTAAGTATCCTACTGGCATCGTAGCCATCATTATTGTTGATAAAGTAAAAGATATTCCCCGACACTTCATCTTGTTTCATAGCAGTTGGCAATGCCCTAACACGGAAAAGTGCAGATTCTGTTACTTCCATTTCAGACATTCCGATTGATTCAAGCATACTTTCGTCAACTAATCGGTAAGTAGTTCCAAGGTCGAGTGCATAATAGATACGCGTTTCCGCAGTATGCTCTTTCATTAGAAATCGATGCCCAGCAGCTGATTCCTCAGGAAATGAAGATGATCTAATAACCGGGAAAATGACTGCGCTATCTACAAATCCTTCTGATTGTTCTTTTTCCATCGCTTTAAATGTTTCCCCAATTGTATAGACTATTTCTTTTATAGCTACTTCCTTTTTGCGTTCATATTTAACCAGAATTTCCGGGAGCGATATATCCATTCCTTTTTTAAGAATCGAATGCTCAAGACGAACCTTATCCGTTTTCCGGTCGAACTTCCAAATAAAATGTTCGGATGGAAGTTGTTCTTTTAAGATTGATACCAGTTTTTGAGAATTCATAGATCTATTTGCCTCCATTTATCGGATAACTGAATCATGTTGCCTACTCGGCAGTTGTAGTAGAACTCTGCTGAATAGACCGTACGATTTCCATCATCTTCGGTAAGTTTTCTTCAATTTTTTTCTTTTTTGTCATTGTCGTGATTTTGGATCCACCTACACTTACAATAAGCTCCACATTATCCTCACCGCTTTTTACAACCGCTGCGAAACCGAACGTGCCATCATCAGAGAATGTGGCTTGCTCAATAATTTCTTTACTCTTATCGATTAGGAGCAAATCATAAAATAGTTTACTGTCACTCTTCTCATTTGGATTAATAAAAAGGATGAACGTCTCATCATTTTTTGTAAAGACGATATTTTGCTCGTCTGAACTATCATTCATCGCAAACCCGGCAGGCTTGTATAATTTAATACCATCTATTTCTTCAGTAGGATTTTTATCATTCAATTGAAATGCTTCTCGCGCCGCCTCGATTCCTGCAGTAGCTCTTTCATCAAGCGATTTTCCACATGCTGTAAGCAGTATAATGGATATCATCATCAGGAATATGAATTTCCATTTCCGGAACATTCGATTTCCTCCAATCATTAATTTGAACTCCATAACCATTTTAAAGATGTTACTCTCCTGTTGCAACCTCTTACAACTTATAGATGTGGCAACTTCGTAATTACTGTGAACGTTGATAGTATTTTAATTGTCCGATTAGTAGTTGCATAATATGTTTAAATAGGTCATTACGATTTACCGCACCTGCAGTAAACATGCCTATCGCTCCTTCTTTACTTCGGATTCCACTCAATTCAAAATAGGTATCGACAACGTGGCCAAGTTCGTTTCCCGCTGCCACCCTTACAGCAATTTCTTGCGGTAAGGGTATTTGTGCTCCACCAGCCGTAAACCTTTTTCCATTAGGAAGTACGAGAGCTCCCCAATTACAAAGATACATTTGCTCATCGATTAAACGAACGCCACCCTCAAGCCCGATTCCAATCGTTTCTCCGTTCTTGCCTGCAGCTCGTAAAGCACGATTGATTGCTCCTAACCTTGTCTCCTCGTCACCGTACGGTTGATTAGAAACGCCCGAACCTACTTCAACGCTTGAAATGATTGAATGTGGGAAGTAGTGAGAAATAACATTATTTGCAGCTGTTACTTTTGCCACATTGACAGAACCAATCATAAAATCCATTCAACTTCCCCTCCGATTTATCCATTTAGAAAGTCGTCCTGGCACATCACTAGGGAGTGCTAGGACGACCTTAATCAGTCTATGATAGCGCAATACTCAAACATTGCTTTTGATTGTTTCCACTGTCGTTTTATCACTTGCTTGAACTAATTTCACAAGTAGTTCTTTTGCCGCCGCATAGTCATCTGTATGGATGATAGATCCCGATGTATGAATATAGCGTGAACATATGCCAATCACAGCACTTGGAACTCCCTCATTGGATGTATGAACTCGACCAGCATCCGTTCCACCTTGTGAGATGAAGTACTGATAAGGAATGTTATGTGTTTCTGCCATATCAAGGATAAATTCGCGCATGCCACGATGTGTTACCATCGTGCGATCAAAAATACGAAGTAATGCACCTTTTCCAAGTTGACCAAACTCACTCTTATCACCAGCAGCATCATTTGCAGGACTCGCATCTAACGCATAAAACAAATCTGGATTGATCATTGTTGCAGCCGCTGCGGCTCCACGGAGACCGACTTCCTCAAGTACGTTTGCTCCTGAGTACAAATTATTTGGCAACTCTTCACCATGTACTTCTTTTAGTAACTCAATGGCTAGACCACAGCCATATCTGTTATCCCATGCTTTAGCAAGTATTTTCTTGTTATTTGCCAGTGGTGTGAACGGGCTAACAGGTACAATTTGTTGACCAGGACGGATGCCGATTGTTATTGCGTCCTCCTTATTATCTGCACCAATATCGATTAGCATATTTTTAATGTCCATCGGCTTGTTCCGCACTGCATCACTTAGCAAATGCGGTGGAATCGAACCAATCACACCGGTTACGGGACCGTTTACCGTTATAATTTCAACACGTTGCGCTAGAAGGACTTGGCTCCACCATCCGCCAAGCGGCTGAAAACGGATCATTCCATTATCCGTTATTTGACTCACCATGAATCCGACTTCATCCATATGGCCAGCAACCATAATACGCGGACCATCTTCAGGACCTTTTCTGACACCGAAAATACCACCCAGATTATCTTGAATCAACTCATCGGAATACTTAGCAAGTTCACCCCGCATATAATCACGCACAGCATGTTCATTACCCGGTGCGCCCGGAAGTTCAGTCAACGTTTTAAACATCTCAAGTGTATCTTTGTGCATTGAATATTGCCCCCTACTTATCATGTATTAATCTTCTGTAATTAGTGTAGTCGATTAGTCAGAAACTTTCCAACGATTAATTCGTTAATCGAATTACTATTTCCATTGGCTAGCTTGGCAAAGATAAGTAAATTTGTGGTACACTAGTTGAAATACCGATTGTAGGGGGTAATGAATATGAAGTTAAAAGATTTCCTAGCTGGTGTGTTGACAGGTGTCGCTGCTGGAGTTATTGTCAGTGAATCAATCGACCGTATGAATCAGAATGTTTCTGCAGACTCGGTTTTAAACACAATTAAAGATGCTTTTAAAAACGAAGGTCCAATAGATGGTTCATGGATTGTCATGAAAACTGAGCCATACACGAACAATGTAATTACAATGGATGTTTACCGTGGTGGCATATCACGAATTAAAGAAGGTGTACTGGAACAATTCGAATTTGCGGCCGACGCAAAAACGGGTACAGTTGTTGAACTAGTAAAAGCCTAATAAAAAACCGTCATACGCCCGGAAGTCTGCGGGCGTGTGACGGTTTTTTTTACTTACCTGAAACTTTAATTGATTCGATAATTTCTTTTCCGCTTGTATCCCATCTCACTAGTCTGTAATAAGCATCATGATAAAAAGTGAATCTATAACTCCCCGCAAGTGCTTCTTTCATCAATTTCTCTTTTGCAAAAATCGATGTCATCGGGTAATCATCAAAAGCCAATACCCACAATGGATTACTGTGTGCCTGAGTAGGCATGATATCAGCCATATGAAGAATCGTCTCGCCACCTTGCGTCAATTTGATAATACTATGACCATTGCTATGACCGCCTGTATGAACCATTTCAATCCCCTGCATGATCGTCATGCTTTCTTCAAATGTCTTTACCTGCTGTTGAACAGGCTCCCAGTTTTCTTTTAAATATGTATTTCTGGATCGGATATTCGGGCTTTGCATTTCGTCCCATTCAATTTTCGAAACAAAAATAGTTGCATTTGAAAAAACGGAAACTAGATTCCCTTCACGCCATTCTGTCAAACCAGCCGCGTGGTCATTATGCAAGTGCGTCATTAAAATTATATCTATATCTTCAGCTAACAGGTTGAGCTGGGACAGATTCTCTACCACCTTCGAATCTCCGAAAATCCCCAAATTTCTTTTCGTCTTTTCAGACATTTTTCCATTTCCATGACCAGTGTCAATCAATATATTTTTCCCTGCGAACTGAATCAGAATCGGATCATTTCTCATTTTAATACGATTTTGTTCATCTGATTCATAGCGCTTCGACCAGAGAGCTTTTGGAACAACACCAAACATTGTCCCACCGTCTAAATAATTTCCGCTGCCATCTAGCCATGTCAACTTCATTGCATGAAATGTATATGTATCCATGAAACAGCCCCCATTCCCTAATTAACTTACGTGTTTGTAAATCTGGATTCAAGTCTGTATATCGGATGACCTTTAGCTGAAAATTTCTCTTCGTATTCCGTCATTATATTATCCTCCGGCATTTCTGCATGTAAATCGAGGGATACTAAACAAAGTTTCATACCGTACTGTGACATAGATACAAGTGAGTATTCGAACAGAAGACGGTTATCCGTTTTAAAATGAATTTCCCCTCCGGGCGCGAGTACTTCTTCATATAACTTTAAAAATGTTTCATGTGTTAATCTCCGTTTTGCATTTCTAGCCTTCGGCCAAGGATCGGAAAAATTCAAATATATTCTGTCGATTTCTCCTTTATGGAAGATCTTTGCAAGATCCATTCCATTTGCACGAAACAATCGTAAATTTGATGGTTTATTTGCTTCCACCGCTTTTTCAAGTGCTGAAACAATCACATTATCAAAATGTTCAATACCGATATAATTCACATTTGGGTTGGCAATTGCCATGCCGATAATAAATTGACCCATTCCTGATCCGACTTCAATATGAATCGGATTGTTGTTTCCAAAAAGGGTATGCCACCCATTTATCATTTTTTCTGGTTCTGCTAAAAGGACATCGGGGTGTTCTGCCATATAGTCCCTCGCCCATGGTTTATTGCGAAGTCGCATTATATACACTCTTTTCTATTTATAATTAATTATTCTTCAGCGGGTTGTTCGTCATTAGGACCAAAAAATCTGCTAATCGAAGTTGTTTGTCCCACATTAAGAATTGATTGGGCTGCTTTGAACTGTGTCGATTTCATTGGCACAGACGATTTACTGAGCCTAGAAAACCATTCCTCGTAGGATCGCCTATCAATAATTTCAACATCGAATGCCTTTCCAGGGTGATCGATATACCCATTTCGTGAAACCAAATATTTTCGAATGGGAAAATCAATTTTTTGAGCATTAAATATGCTAGTTATAATTTTTTCAGTTCGATTTAGCGCGATAAGCGGACTTAGTATTTTCGAATCTTTGTTACCTGACTTCTTTAGCCAGAATCTGTCCCCGCTACCGCTATAAGCCGCAAGATTCTCTGCTTCAAGTACAGTTATGCATTGGCATTCAACTGGTGTCACGATGATAATATCGAGTTCCACAGGCGCTTTTTTTAATAACAGAATCGGGTAATAGAACAATAAATAATTGTCTGGAAGCTGCTGGGCGAAACTCCTTAAAAGGGTATCTCGCGTAAAACGAGTATTGACTTTGGACTTATCCATTAACGTAGAGCTAGCCCATTTTATCTGAAAATGAAAAAGTTGATCCAAATACAGACTTCTTAGTTGTTCCAAATTGGATGGGTTATGAATTAAGTTCGGGTTAAAGCCGAAATTGTCTTCTTCATCTTCGCTTACAATCTCTTCGTTGGCAGGATTTATTTCTGTCAGTCCCGTTCTCCGTTGACCAAAGAGCCGGACTAGGGGGGAAAACCATTTTTCTTCAATCGGTTCTACTGGATTATCTTGAATCCCCTGTTGCCATTCTGATAAATCTGCGCCACTTTCCCATTGGGTCCTCATACGTTCCCATTGATATCTTTTTAAGCGGATATACTGTGAAGGGTAACGTGATAGATCCTGTTCGTACCGGGAGACATAGTCGAGAAGTTTGACAAGTTGCGCCATGTCCAATCACTCCGATCACATACTGTCTATCATTAATTACCCGAGATGAAAGTCGGAATCTGTACCACAAATGCTTCTTGTAACTTTTTCGTCACAAGACCCGGTACTCCTGACCCTAAAAGCCGATTGTCGATTGAAATGACTGGCATTACTTCAGAACTTGTTGACGTTAAAAAGAATTCATCCATTTCGAATGCTTCGTCCAATGTAAATGATTTTTCTATAAATGGAATCCCTTGTTCCTTACAGAGCTCAAGCACAACTTGTCGCGTGATTCCATTCAATATAAGATTCGTAACCGGATGAGTATAAACTGCTCCATCCTTTACGCCGAACATATTCGATGCAGATCCTTCCGTCACAACACCGTCACGATGAAGTAGTGCTTCGCTACAACCTGCTTCTATAGCTTCTTGTTTAGCGAGAACATTTCCAAGCAAGTTTAGGCTTTTAATATCACAGCGCAACCAGCGAACATCTGCCACGGTTTTAACTCGGACTCCGTTTTCAATATCTGTTAAAGGTCTTGGGTTGTTGACCGCATATGCAGTAACGACTGGCGAAACCGATAAATCAGGAAATTGGTGAAGTCGAGGTGCAGAGCCGCGTGTAATCTGCAGATAGACATGACCAACTAAAATATTATTAGCAGCTACTAATTGACGTGCAATCTCCATCAATTGGACTTCTGCATAAGGTATTGCTAACTTTATTTTTCTAGCACTTTGATACAAACGATTGATATGTTCTTCTGCCGTATACAATTCTCCACCATATACTTTAATCACTTCATAGACACCATCACCAAAATAATATCCACGATCGTCAATCGAAATGTTTAATCCTTCACGCTCAGTAAACTGTCCGTCAACAAAATACACTGTCATCTTTATTCCCCTTTCGTTTCTCCACTCGCCAGACCGCAAATTGCGTCTGCATAAATGGCTGTCGCTTTCACTAAATCGTCTATATAAACATATTCATCAGCCTGGTGAGCTACATCTTCCCTACCAGGGAATAACATTCCAAAAGCAACTCCCTTGTCAAGGACGCGTGCATAGGTGCCACCGCCAATCGCCAATAGCCCGGCGTGTTCTCCGGTATGCTTAGTATACACCTCTTGTAAAGTCCTTATGAGAGGATCAGCAGCATCGACGTGATGGGGTTCCGAGTTCGATCCTACATCCATTGAAAATGGCGTATCTGCCAACCTTTCCATACATGTCGTTATTTTCTCTTCAAACGGATAGGTGACTGAATAACGCATGCTAACGTTGATTTCACCACCGGTTTTAGAATCAAAGGTAACAATACCCGCATTCAGCGTTGTATCTCCCGACATTTCATCATTGAATGCTAAACCAAGAAACAGTCCGCGCGACTCATTTGCAAATGCATCAAACATGAATTGAGTGAAGTCCTTCGATGGGCCTTCTTTAAGTATACGATTCAAATAGGAAGCTAAAAGTACAGCTGCATTTATCCCATTGTTAGGTTCCATCGCGTGTGCAGATTTCCCATTTAAATTGATGACAGTATGACCGCTTTCATTGGCAATGCCCCCCGTCACATTATGAATATTTAAAAATGTAACGAATTGCTCATTATCAATTTCGACTTCCCCCGCAAGATGTGCCTCAGCATAATCAGGAACCATATTCGTCCGATTGCCTGATTTGAAGTACAGGAGTTGTTGATCAGCAAATACTGCTTTTTGTTTAAATAGGACAGAGGCAATTCCTTTTTCAGCGTTTATAATTGGGAAATCCGCGTCAGGAGCAAAGCCGATCGTTGGCATTTCTTCTTTTTCAAAATATCGTTTCACACAACGGAATCCACTTTCTTCATCTGTTCCTATAATGAGGCGCACTCGCTTATTCAGCATAATTCCAGATTCTTGAACCATTTTCATCGCGTGCCATGCTGCAATTGTCGGTCCTTTATCGTCTATAGCACCACGCCCAAATAACTTATCATCATCCACCGTCCCGGCAAACGGTCCATAATTCCAATTGCTCCCTGCAGGAACCACATCAACGTGGCAAAGAATTCCTAAAAGTTCATCCCCTTGACCCATTTCAATATGTCCCGCCATATTATCTATATTCTTTACAAGCATCCCAGCTTTTCTACCTTCTTCTAATATCCAGTCTAAGGCGCGTTTCGGTTCAGGCCCAAATGGCATTTCTTCCGTAGCTGCGCTTTCATCTAAAATAGAAGGAATGGCAATCAATTGCTGTAAATCCCCTATCAGCTTCTCTTTGTTTTTCAAGGCCTCAATTTTCCAATCCATCAATCAAGACACCCTCCTTCTTAATAACCCTATTTTCACACGTTAGACTAAGAAAATAAAGTGGAAACCACTTTCACTGAATCTTCACAAAAAATTCATGCAATCTTTACATAAATAAGTTATACTGGTATTGTCAGAAAAAATAATCTGACGTACCAACCTTTTCGAAAGGATGTGCGGTGTCAGGAATAATTTCAACGTGCTTTAGGCAACATTCATAAGTCTCATGACCAATGATTTTGGATAATGAAGATGAAGGGGTGATTCCACACTTGAAACCTGCAACTGATCGTATGCTTACACGCATCAAAGATGTATATTTTTACATCCTTGATAATGGAACTGTAACTACAGAAAACCTGGTAGAAGAATTTGGTATCACTCACCGTACTGTCCAAAGGGACTTAAACGTCCTGGAATACAACGAGCTTATAATGAGCCCGGTGCGAGGTAAATGGACAACGACAGCAAAAAAAGTGAAATTATCTTCTTGACCCGCACGTAACCTTGAAAAGCGAAAGGCGCCAGCTCTTAACCCTGCTTCCGCAGGCATATAGGCTGGCGCCTGCAGTCTGGGCACAATCTTAAGCGTACGCGCCTGACGCCCTCTAAAAAGGCACCCGTGGGCTATAAGCGCAATATCCATAATAGAAGTTATCTACGGTACGAGATTATAGAATTAGTTAAACTATAAAAGAAGCTGAGCCGTATCTAACGGCTCAGCCCTTTTTATTTTTTTGAAATCTGCATGAGCTGTTCTATTTCCTCTACCGTCAATTCTCGGTATGTCCCTAGTGCTAGACTTTCATCCAAAGATAAAGGTCCCATTGATAAGCGTTTTAAGTAGATGACCGTCTTGTCAACCGCCTCAAACATCCGCTTCACTTGATGGAATTTCCCTTCTGTAATTGTTAATTCAACTTCAGAAATGACATCTGACTTCAAAATATTCAGTTGACCTGGCTTCGTTTCGTAGCCATCATCCAATGTAACACCTTCTAAAAACCGTTCAACGTCTTCCCCCGTAACAATCCCATCGATATGTGCATAATACGTTTTCGGAACTCCTTTTTTAGGAGACAATAAATTATGCGTAAGCTTGCCGTC
The DNA here is from genome assembly GCF_057669665.1 of Sporosarcina sp. Y1004. Lineage (NCBI taxonomy): Bacteria > Bacillati > Bacillota > Bacilli > Caryophanales > Caryophanaceae > Sporosarcina > Sporosarcina sp. Y1004. The sequence continues at coordinate 114,540 of NZ_JBYHFQ010000009.1, forward strand.
ATTTGTCAGCAAAAGAAAACCTTCCGTATCTTTATCTAATCTACCCACTGGAAAGGGTTCAAAAATCTGATACTTTTCATCCAGCAGATCAACAACTGTCCTATCTCTCGAATCTTCCGTTGCAGATAACACACCTTGTGGCTTATTCATCATCAAGTAGATAAATTCTTTGTAGACAACCCGCTCACCGAGTATCGTTACTACATCACTGTCCACATTGACATGCATTGAGGAATCTTTTACTGTATCTTCATTTACTCGAACAGCCCCTTTTTTCATAAGTTGCTTAACTTCTTTACGAGTACCGTATCCCATATTTGACAATAATTTATCTAAACGCATTATTTCCCTCCTAAAAAGCCTAATTTCTTCGTGAATTTAGTCAATCGCTCACCGAACAACTTCTGTGCGAGACCAGTTTTAAGTGACAGATACCCATAAATGACTGCACCAACTGTTGCACATATAAAAATGTACAAGAGAGACTGCATTTTTCCGTCAGCAGGACTGAGCGCCGTCAAGCCTTTCAGCGTAAACATAACCGCAACTAACATAATGATATTTAATATAGCGATTAGGATTAGTCTTCTAAATACCATCTTCGATTTATATTGAAGGGTTTTTGAAATGATGGCAATATTGATGCCTACTGCGACTGAGTATCCAATTGCAGTTGCAAGAATAGCACCATTCGTTTCAAACATTTGAATGAGCGGTATATTGAGTGCAAGCTTAAATAACAGGCCCAGTAAAGAAGTAAACACAATCCACTTATGCCGATCAATACCTTGAAGAATTGCAGCTGTCACTGAATATAATCCGAACAAAACAGCGACTGGTGCATAACTTGCCAGAATTCCTGCTCCGACAGCACTTTCACTATAAAGAAATTGGTAAAGCTCATTTGATAAGATGATTAATCCGATAACCATCGGAACTGTCAAATACAACATAATTTGAAATGTTTGATCAAGTGAACGTGTGATTCCTTTTTGGTCTTTTTTTGCATAATAACTAGTTATGACCGGAATCAAAGCCATTGAAAATCCAGTTGCTACCATCACCGGAATCATAACAAACTTATGGGTCAGTAGATTCAACATCCCTAAGTAAGTATCGGAAACCTTAGACATTCCGATTGATTTCATGGCTTCATTAAATGTGATCATGTCAACGAACTGATAAAGAGGATTGATCACGCCAACGAGAACGAATGGCAATATATAAGCAAATACTTCTGTATACATCTCTTTGAAAGAAATATTACTCGCTGGAGGACTATTCGAAAGCAGATGATCCAGTTCAGGCTTATAGGACTTCCAGTATTTAAAGAGGACTACAAGACCTGCTAGTGCTCCGATAAATGCTGCGAATACTGCAAAACTGATTGCTGCTTTTGGAGATTCATCCAGGACATTAACGACAATAAATGCGCCCCCAAGAACGACAATGATTCTAACAATCTGTTCGACAAGTTGCGACACTGCTGTCGGCTCCATTTTCTGATATCCCTGAAGGAAGCCACGCACGATACTCATAAGTGGTACAGCAAGAAGTGCATAACTAACCCAACGGATAACGCCGGCAATATCATCTATCGTAAATATTTGTTCTTCATCTCTACGAACGAGGTGAGCAATTGGCTCAGCCAATAAATAGAGAGTAATAAATGAAACAATACCTGTCAGCGTCATCACAAGCATTCCAGACTTCAGCAATTTCCGTCCGGTTGCATAATCACCTAAGGCATTATATTTCGAGACATATTTTGATATTGCTAATGGTGCTCCAGAAATAGCGATGGCCAATGCAATATTGTAGGGAATATAAGCGTATTGATATAATCCGATATTTTCTTCTCCTACAATTGCATAAAGCGGAATTAAATACAAAAGCCCAAGTGCTTTAGATAAAAACAGCCCCACCGTAAGTATGGCGGTCCCTTTTACAAGATTTGATGACATAATTGATCCTTCCAATCTCCCTAAATCTACTTAACAGTTTACCCCCACACGCCGTTTTTCACAATGAATAACGGCGAAATGTGTCGAATTGAAAAAACTGTAAGCGTGGTTTACATTATGTATGACGTCGGCATCTTACAAAGGTTTGAGTAAAACGTATAGACCAGTGAAACAAAGGGGCACTCGCCAAATAAAAAATCGCAGAATTCGTATAATGGGGATTAAATTAAAGATCAATTACCCCTCGGCGTAATTGCTTCCAGATTTTGGATCGAGCTTGCTCGATTAACTCCTTTCAAAATCTGTGACATCCGCCAGAGGCTTTTTCTTTGTTCAGCGGGCCTATGGACACCCGCTGAATAGGAATAAAACCCGTATTCATCTCCCGCCTATGGAGGCAAGAGTTTTCTGTAGCTGACGCTTCGCTTTCAGTACAAAAACATTTGCTGAATAAAGATAAATCAGGCTACCTTCATCCATTTAGTCATGGAAAAAGACAACCTGAAGGGAGTCTATATATGTCTCATAACGCAAGGCAAGTTTAATGTGGTTAATCTCGTTTTAACTTAATTTTTTCGTTAGCAATCAGTACACCTTGCTTAAATTCTTCATAGTCAGGCTCTGTTGCGTTTAGGAAGCAAGTGGTAGCAATTTTTTTCGCTATCAATCTCCTGCCTTTCCTGACTATATCCGTTCCTCCTGCATGGCTAATCAGTTTATTATAGATGCGCTGACACTCTTTCTGTTGAAACGCTTCGTGTCTAATTTGCTCTTTCTCTGCGCTTGTTAAATACGTTTTCTCTTGATGTTCAACTTGCTCACTACTATGTCCTTCAACTTCGCTATTTTCATCTCTAGTCATTCAGTACACTCTCCCGATTCTTCGTCAAAGCAAATATACTCATGTACATTAACTTTGCTTCCTCATCTTTAAAATTCAATACATGTACCGTCTCAGTCTTGGTAAAGAAGTTTGCAACCAAATGAAAAACACCATCAAATCCGCTTGAGTACCCATTCTAAGACATCTTCACTTAAATCTCACATGTATGATAATTGTACCACATGCGGTTGCTATTTTTTCATCTGCTACTTTTCTCCTTTTCAACCACCTCAATGCTTTTTAATGATGCTGTGTTAAACTAATACTTAATAATTCATTACCGAAAGGCTTGATAATACAATGACTACTAATTATGTTGATGCAGACGTCATCATCATTGGCGGAGGCCCATCAGGATTGATGGCTTCAATCGCTGCTGCTGAAAACGGAAGGAAAGTTCTCCTGTTTGAAAAAGGTAAAAAACTTGGCACTAAACTGGCCATCTCAGGGGGCGGACGTTGTAACGTTACAAACCGTTTACCTCAAGAAGAAATCGTTAAAAACATTCCAGGCAATGGACGTTTTTTGTACGGTCCCTTCGCCGTTTTTAATAATGAAGACATCATTACCTTTTTCGAGGGTCTTGGCGTTGCATTAAAAGAAGAAGATCACGGTAGAATGTTCCCCGTTTCGAATAAAGCAAAGGATGTTGTCAATGCATTGCTTGAAGAAATGGATCGTTTAAATGTTGAAGTGAGATTAGAAACGCGCGTAAAAAAACTTTTGATGAATGAAGAACAAATTCTTGGTGTCAGACTCGATTCTGGCGAGGAAATCCGCTCGCATGCTGTTGTTGTAGCGGTCGGTGGAAAAGCGGTTCCTCAAACCGGTTCAACAGGCGACGGCTATCCATGGGCGGAAAAAGCCGGCCATACCGTGACAGAACTTTATCCAACAGAAGTTCCTTTACTATCAAATGAACCTTTCATTGTCTCAAAGGATCTACAAGGTCTTGCGCTTCGTGACGTGGCGGTATCCGTCCTAAACGCCAAAGGCAAGAACCTTATCACGCATCAAATGGACATGTTGTTCACCCATTTCGGCTTAAGCGGTCCTGCGATTTTACGATGCAGTCAATTCGTTGTGAAAGAACGGATGAAAAACGGCAACAAGCCCGTTGAAATGAGAATCGACTCAATGCCTGCACTGAATGAAGAAAAAGTTTTCCAACTGCTCAACACATCATTAAAAACGGATTCAACGAAAGCCGTGAAGAATGTGTTAAAAGGAATTGTACCTGAACGCTGGATGCTGTTTTTATTCGACCGGGCGGGAATTGACCCAGCTGAAACCGGAGCCCAGATGCAAGTAGAAAAAATTCGTACTTTGACGAAATTATTAAAGGCTTTTTCAATGAACGTCAATGGTACTCAACCAATTGAAAAAGCATTCGTCACAGGCGGTGGGGTCTCTGTCAAAGAAATCGTTCCAAAAACGTTAGGTTCCCGCAAGAAAGAAGGACTCTACTTCTGCGGTGAAATTTTGGATATTCACGGCTATACAGGCGGTTATAACATCACTTCTGCACTTGTTACCGGCAGGATTGCGGGCATGAATGCAGGACAGCACGCGACTGATTTATAAACATTGAGAATAGAAAAACTATACGCCAGATTCAAGAAACCCAACTAAAAAAATCCGCCGGAAGAGATACATCTCTTTCGGCGGATTTTCTTTCTTTATCCTACTGCAACAATATTAATAAGTCTTCCTGGAATCGCGATGACTTTCTTCACTTCTTTGCCTTCAAGAAGTGTTTTCACATGTTCATCTTCCAGTGCAAGCTTTTCAAGCTCATCCTTCGTAACATCTTTCGATACGATGATTTTAGCACGCACTTTCCCATTAATTTGAACAGCCATTTCGACAGTATCATCGACAAGCTTCGATTCGTCATATGTTGGCCAAGTTTCATACGTCATCGTCTCCGTATGGCCCAACTTCTCCCATAGCTCTTCTGCAAGATGGGGTACCACTGGAGAAATCATTTTCACGAAACCTTCTACATATTCTTTTGGAATTGTATCTGTTTTATAGCCTTCGTTTATGAAAACCATCAACTGAGAAATCGCAGTATTATTACGCATTCCCTCAAAGTCTTCCGTCACCTTTTTCACTGTTTGATGGTAGACCTTTTCAAGTGCCCCACCTGTTTTTCCACCAATTTTCGTACTTAGAGATCCATCTTCATTGACAAACAAGCGCCAGATTCGGTCAAGGAAGCGACGAGCACCATCGAGACCATTTGTCGTCCATGCTTTTGAACCTTCTAAAGGTCCCATAAACATTTCATAAAGACGTAGTGAATCTGCCCCGTGTGAATGAACAATATCATCAGGATTGACAACGTTGCCTTTAGATTTCGACATTTTCTCATTGCCTTCACCAAGAATCATTCCTTGGTTGAACAACTTCTGGAATGGCTCTTTCGTGTGTACAACACCGATATCGTAAAGTACTTTATGCCAGAAGCGTGCGTAAAGCAGATGTAGAACCGCGTGTTCTGCGCCGCCTACGTAGATATCTACAGGCAACCAACGTTTCGCAAGTTCAGGGTCGATGATCATCTCATCGTTATCCGGATCGATGTAACGCAAGTAATACCAGCAACTTCCCGCCCATTGCGGCATCGTATTCGTTTCGCGGCGACCTTTCATACCTGTTTCAGGATGTGTCACATTTATCCATTCCTCGATGTTTGCAAGTGGAGACTCACCCGTTCCACTTGGTTTGATATTATCCGTTACCGGTAATACGAGTGGTAAATCCGCTTCTTCAACAGGTGTCATCGTGCCATCTTCCCAGTGGATAATTGGAATCGGCTCGCCCCAGTAGCGTTGTCTTGAGAACAGCCAGTCACGAAGACGGAATGTAATCTTCTTGTCGCCTTTGCCATTTTCAACAAACCAAGCGATCGCTTTTTCAATTGCTTCATCTTTCCCTAATCCGTCAAGGAAACCTGAATTGACATGTTTGCCATCTCCAACATACGCTTCTGCAGAAACGTCGCCGCCTGCTACAACTTCAATGATTGGAAGGTCAAATTCTTTTGCGAACTCATAGTCACGCTCATCATGTGCAGGAACCGCCATGATTGCACCCGTTCCGTAAGTCGCAAGAACATAATCAGCGATCCAGATTGGCATTTTTTCACCGCTTGCAGGGTTGATTGCGTAAGCCCCCGTAAAGACACCAGTTTTTTCTTTCGCAAGATCTGTTCGTTCAAGATCACTTTTCATTTTCACTTCATTTAGATATTTTTCGACTGCATCTTTCTGCTCTGCAGTAGTCACTTGTTCAACCAATTTTAATTCTGGTGCAAGCACTGCATATGTCGCACCAAAAATCGTATCCGGACGTGTTGTAAATGCTTCAAACGTCAGATCAGTTCCATCAATTTCGAACGTCAGCTGCGCCCCTTCTGAACGACCAATCCAGTTACGTTGCATATCCTTCAAGCTTTCCGGCCAGTCCAGTTCATCCAAATCTTCAAGAAGACGATCTGCGTAATTTGTAATACGCAGTACCCATTGGCGCATCGGACGTCGCTCGACTGGATGACCGCCACGTTCTGACTTGCCGTCAATCACTTCTTCATTCGCTAAAACCGTACCTAGTGCTGGGCACCAGTTAACAGCTACTTCATCAACATAAGCCAAGCCCTTGTTGTAAAGTTGGATGAAAATCCATTGCGTCCATTTATAATAAGATGGATCCGTTGTATTAATTTCACGGTCCCAATCGTATGAAAATCCGAGATCATTCATTTGACGTTTGAATGTCGCTATATTCTTCGCTGTAAATTCAGCGGGATCATTTCCTGTATCAAGCGCATATTGCTCGGCCGGAAGTCCAAAGGCATCCCAGCCCATCGGATGAAGGACATTATAGCCCTGCTTCCGTTTGAATGAACTTAAAATGTCTGTCGCGATATAGCCTAGGGGATGCCCAACATGGAGACCCGCCCCCGATGGATATGGAAACATATCTAACGCAAAGAACTTCGGTTTTGATGGATCATCCATCATTTTAAATGTTTTATTGTCCTTCCAGTGCTGTTGCCATTTCTTTTCAATTTGTCCGTGATTATAACTCATTTACAATTCCTCCTATTTAAATCAATTGCGCCTCGGCATAATTGCGTCCAGATTTTGAATCGAGCTTGAGGCCTACAGGGGGGAAGGATTGAACTACATCCTTCCTTGTAGGTCATGCAGTCGTTGCGACAGGACGTCGCGAAATTAGACTGCCCTCTTAACTCCCTTCAAAATCTGTGACATCCGCCGGAAGCTTTATTTTCATTCAGCCGGTGCATGAACACCGGCTGAATGAAAATAAAAAACTCCCGTCCCTTAAAAAGATAAGGGACGAGAGTACTATAGATTCCCGCGGTGCCACCCAAATTGACGGAAAAACCGCCCAACTTGATTCCTTAACGCGGACAACGGCACGGGTTACTGATTTACTGTTTAGTAGTTCACCAATGCAGGCTCCGAGGCGAGTTCATCTCCGTCATACAGGCTTTCACCAACCGCCTGCTCTCTAAAATCGACAGCAAAGATTACTATTCCTCATCTACGCCAAAGCTATTGCTTCTAGTTTACCCGAATTGTGGCACTTTAACAACCTTCATTTCACGCCTTCAATAACGTCTTTTACAATTAATTCAGCTTCCGTCGAATCGATAACTTCTTGAATTGTAAAACCCTCAAACACTTCTTTCAATTCAAGTCCTTCAGGAGTCACATTTATTAAAGCACGCTCTGTAATTATTTTATGAACGACTGCTTTACCTGTTAACGGTAGCGAGCACTCTTTTTTAATTTTTGCTGAGCCATCCTTTGCAACGTGGTCCATTATAACGATTATTTTGCGAGCGCCATGAACGAGATCCATCGCGCCTCCCATTCCTTTAATCATTTTACCAGGAATCATCCAGTTGGCGAGGTCTCCATTTTCGGAAACCTCCATGGCACCTAGAATGGCAACATCGACATGTCCTCCGCGAATCATCGCAAACGATTCTGCACTGTTAAAGTATGCAGAACCTGGAATTGATGTGACCGTCTCTTTTCCTGCGTTAATCAGGTCCGGATCGACTTCATCGGAGCTCGGATAAGGTCCGATACCCAGTAGTCCATTTTCTGATTGAAGCACGACTGTTTTGTCCGGCGAAATATAGTTTGCGACAAGCGTTGGCATACCTATTCCAAGATTGACATAGTTCCCATCTTCGATTTCCTTTTCAGCCCGTCTAGCAATTCTTTCCCTTACATTCACTTCTCCCATATCACACATTCCCCTTTCATTAGCGAGTCGTCAGACGCTCAATTCGTTTTTCCTGTTTAGCTTGTAGAAGTCCTTGCACATAGATACTCGGTGTATGAATTGCTGCAGGATCTAAATCTCCCGTTTCAACGATTTCCTCTACTTCAGCAATCGTGAACTTCCCTGCTGCCGCCATCATCGGATTAAAGTTTTGTGCTGTTTTATTGTAAATCAGATTACCAAATTGATCGGCTGTTGCTGCACGGACAAGTGAAAAGTCTGCGCGCAACGCTTCTTCTAGGACATATTCTTTGCCATCGTAAATCCGAACTTCTTTTCCTTCAGCTACCAATGTACCAACACCGGCCGGCGTGAAAAATGCCGGAATACCAGCTCCGCCTGCACGGATTTTTTCGGCTAACGTTCCTTGGGGCGTTAACTCGACTTCAATTTCACCGGAAAGCACTTGTCGTTCAAATTCTTTATTTTCTCCCACATATGAGCCAATCATTTTCTTAATCTGTTTATTCTTTAGTAGAAGTCCAAGTCCCCATTCATCGACTCCACAGTTATTTGAAATGACAGTAAGGTCTTTTACGCCTTTTTCAACTAGTGCTAAAATGAGCTGTTCAGGAATCCCTACGAGCCCAAATCCACCAACCATTAATGTTGCGCCATCCTCTACCTGTGCAACAGCATCTTTTGCTGACTTATAAATCGGTTTCATTTTACATCCCCCTTTTAAATATTGCTAATTAAGTCACAATTATCTATCCCTTCAATTAAATCATTCTATAGAAGATCTTGCAATGAAAGCATCTAATCATAATGGTATTAATCATTTCTAAATTTAATAAAAGTGAATTTTCGATGACGTTAATAAACATCCCAATAATGAGATGCCATACTTTCTAGATAAACAGACCGCCTCTGTTCACACTCAAAGCAACTGATGCTAATGACTTTCTTTATATTCCGACAAGACAAACACCTTATGTTCCATAATTCAAATGTTACTACAATGTAAAACCATGATATAATCAACTGTTAGAGGAGTGAATGAAGTGGATAAATTGAACTTACCATTCCCTACTGAAGGGAAACGATATCATACATGGTCACGACACTTAAAGGATGAATTCGGATTTAAAGTGATGAAAGTTGCACTTGATGCAGGTTTTGATTGCCCCAACCGAGATGGTACGGTCGCTTTCGGTGGCTGTACATTTTGCAGCGTTGCAGGTTCTGGTGATTTTGCCGGAGATCGTGTTGACCCAATCGAGGTCCAATTTGCAGAGATTAGTGAAAGAATGCATAAGAAATGGAAAGACGGCAAATACATGGCTTATTTTCAGGCGTATACAAATACACACGCTCCACTCCCTAAGTTAAAAGAGAAGTTTGAAGCAGCATTGGCGCAAGAAGGTGTTGTCGCATTGTCAATCGCGACGCGTCCAGATTGCTTGCCCGATAATGTTGTGGAGTATTTGGCAGAACTGAATGAACGTACTTATTTGTGGGTTGAACTAGGACTTCAAACCGTCCATGAAAAGACCGCAAATCTTGTCAATCGAGCTCATGATTTCAAATCATACGTAGAAGGTGTCGAGAAACTGCGTAAACATGGCATCAGGGTATGTACCCATATCATTAATGGTTTACCACTTGAAGATTACGATATGATGATGGAAACTGCACGTGAAGTTGCAAAACTTGACGTCCAGGGTATAAAAATTCATCTTTTGCATTTATTAAAAGGGACACCAATGGTAAAGCAATACGAAAAAGGTCAGCTTGAATTTCTAGAAAAGCAGGAGTACATTGATCTTGTAGCTGATCAACTTGAAATCCTCCCCCCTGAAATGATTGTTCACCGTATTACAGGCGATGGTCCGATTGAATTGATGATAGGACCGATGTGGAGTGTCACAAAATGGGAAGTATTAAACGGCATTGACAAAGAACTCGAACGTCGTGATAGCTGGCAAGGGAAACATTACAAAAGGGCGGTCGAATTGATTTGAAGTTGCATCGGATTCTCCCTTTTGCAAGACAATTATTCAAAGATACAGTTCATGTAGGCGAAACCGTTATCGACGCAACGGCTGGGAACGGGAATGATACACTTTTCCTAGCAGAACATGTCGGTGAAACTGGCCGCGTCTTTGCTTTCGATATACAGCAATCCGCACTCGATTCAACTGCTGAACATTTAGGCGACTTAAAAGAACGGGTCTCACTCATATTGGATAGTCATGCGAACGTTGAAAAGTACGTCGATGGGCAAATTGGTTGTGCGGTCTTCAACCTCGGTTATTTGCCACATAGTGAAGATCTATCGATTGTTACACAATCAGAATCCACAATTCAAGCTATCCACAAGATGCTTGGATTGTTAAAAAAAGGCGGTATAATTGCGATTTCTGTCTATGATGGACATGAAGGCGGCGCTGAAGAACGGGACGCACTTTTAGATTATGTAACAAGTTTGCACCAGGCAGACGTACACGTAATTCGTTACCAGATGATCAATCAACGAAATAACCCTCCATTTTTGATTGCTATGGAAAAAATGAAAGACTTTAAAATAGTTAAACAAGTGGAATAAATAAAAGGTTGCTCTGATTGTTATTAAATCAGTTGCAACCTTTTATTATGTCTTTAATTAGAAATGGAATAGCTGGAAATATTGTATCTTGAGTCACGGCTGTTGATTAACCATAAAATAACTTGATCAAATACTGAGCACTACGTGTAGAATTGCTTTTGGTTCGCTTTGAATTGAACAACTTCTAAACCATTATCGAGAAGTCTTGAAAAGTAGGGATGTGACTTCGTCGCATCCCTATTTACGTGCGCCCAGCATGGGCGCACAGTGTGGCTAGACGTGATGGAGTCACTTCTAGCCACATTTGCTCCTCGGTAATAGTGTCGTAATTATTTCGCCGAAAGCGAGCCGGAAATAGTCCCATGAAAATGGCGATTTACAATCCCTTCTCGCCATTTTTTATGCTAGTTAATGGCTATTCAATACGCGTCATATTAAGTTCAACTATTCACTTTTCATAATCCCGCAAATCGGCAATCGGATCTATCGTTTTCAGGTCTACATTCTCCATAAACTTTATCAGACTCGTGGCTGTTTGTGCTGCACTGCTTAACAAGCCTTTTTCTTTGTAGTCTATAAAACGCCCAAGGAGTGGAAATGCCTCTTCCTTACTTCCCCGAATAGTCTCCTGCATATCGGTATCAATAATGCCCGGCGCGATAGATACAATTCCCACGGGAAACGCCGCACTTTCCTGTTCTAGTGTGATCACGCGCGAAAATTGATCAAGTCCGGCTTTCGTTGTGCAATATGTCCCCCAGCCTTCATAAGCATTGCGGCCCGCTCCGGAAGATATATTCACAATTCGCTTCAATCCTTCACAATCTTTTAATTTCTTAATGAATGCATTTGAAAGAATCATAGGAGCTGTCAAATTGAGCGCTAAAGCACTTGTCATTTCTTCTGCATTCACTGTCCCAATCAAACCTATGGGGTCAACCGTTCCGGCATTATTAACAAGTGTGAATGAAGTAATTTTCTCCGGAGCGGTAAATAAAATTTCATCCATAAGAGTTTCTAGCATATCTGTTTCAGTAAGATCTGCTTCGACAAACTTTACCCCATCCAGTTCCCTTACAGTGCGTGCAATTCCAATAACATAATGTCCCTTAGCACTTAATTGTTTTATAAGCTCATAGCCAATCCCTTTTGACGCACCTGTAACAATATACATATTCATTCATTCCACCCTTTCTGTATACATACTCAACAAAAATTCCATGTTAATCATTTTAATAATTTTCGAGAAATCAATCTTACTAACAGCTATCCTATCAGAAATACGAACGAACTAATTATAACTGCCCCATCTCTGCCAACGGGTTTAAACCAACCACCGTTATCAATGAAATTTGAAGCCAACAATAACGATACTATCCCAGTAACAATATTGACTAAGAAAACATACCTTAATTTTATATTTCTCGATAATAAACCTGTTACTAGAATGAATAATATAGAACCAACAAATAGAAATGTTGCTTCCTCTCGCTTAATATGCTGCCCATATTCATAGTAGTGAAATAGGAAAGATACCGGTATTAATGAAACAATCAACCATAGTATTTTCATGAACCCCCTCATAACTATCCATTCACTCCCCAATCGACAACTCGCTTAAACGCATGATAGCTTCATGCTCTTCAAACGAACTAAACCAACGATAATTATTGTTATCTAAAATTCTATAATGTTTGCTGATCACATTTTGTTGCAATCGAAAATTCCCTTTACAATCAATTTCATTCCACCAAATTCTGCCCCCCATGGATTTATCTCTTGGCCTATCTATTCCGTTATGTGCAAGTGTTTCAATGATTTCTAGAGGTTCATCCCCTAAAACAGACCGCAAAATTTCACTGTCCCTGAATAATGCACAAACCGTAATTACAGTTGTCCAACCCGCTAACGTTCTTCCTTTTTCGATTTGAATAAGTGTCTTTTTTGAAATACCTATAATGTCTGCCATTTTCTCTTGTGAATAACTTTTTTCCAACCGAATTAGTCTCATTTTTATTGAAATAATTTCGATTACCTGCCCTTTATTCATCATTTCCATCTCCTAGGTTACTAATAACACCAATTAGTGTAATTTTACACCTTAATTTATTATATAGCAAATATATGCAAACAAAAATAGGGCTATCTATATAAACCGTAACTCAATTGGAGGTACAGTTTATATACTAGCCCTTATCATATTTACACGTTCAAATTATGTTTTTGACGTAAAAATACACTTATTCGATAATAGATAATTTAACGGTTTTGCGTCCCCATTTAAATGCTTCGTTCTTTGTAGGAATGAAGACATCGATTTTATTCCCTTTGATGGCACTGCCAATGTCACCTGCGATTGCATATCCATATCCTTCGACAAAAACTTTTGTACCGAGCTCAATAACATTCGGATCAACTGCAATCACCTTCAGATTTGAATTTTCTCTTAAGTTAATACCTGTTTTCGTTATACCGGAACAACCGCTACAATAAGCTGTATAAGCAGTTGCTGTTACGGTGAACTCTTTGACGACATTAGTGGCAGCTGAACGCGATACAATCTTTGAAGTAGGCTTTTCTGCAGCTGCGGTTGATTCCCCACTTGCCTTTGCATTTGAATCAATAATTATTTCTTGATTTGGAGATATTATATTCGACTGTAAATTATTACTTGATTTAATATTTGCGACTGTTGTATTATGCATTTTAGAAATATTGAAAAGCGTGTCTCCCTTTTTAACTGTATAGTTTGAAGTTGATGTAGATTCCTTCTTTGTTTCATTTAACATTTTGGGTGTTTGGTATAGCGTATCTCCGATTCTAACTATATCTGTTTGAGATGATGCATAAACCGCCTGTGCTCCACCAACCAATAAAGCGATTGTCAATACTTGTGCCAAAAGAAAGTTTTTCATTTACTCGTCTCCTTGTTTTGTATTCTAAGGTGTCAGCTTCCCCACCTTGTATTACAAGAACGTTACAACGAGTTGTCTTTTTCATTACAAATAACCAAAAAAGCCCATTAAATTATTTCTCTAGAATCGAAGCGGTTTATAACCAGAATCAACATTTCTCTTATTGTAGTTAATCAAGGTGCGATACTATGTAACTTAGCAACTCACAAAAAAGCCATTATCCCAATTGGAATAATGGCTTTTTGTTATTTAAGTATTTTTATTTTCACGTTTTTTCGGCCCCATTTAAACGCTTCGCTTTTTGTCGGATAGAACACATCGATTTTATTTCCTTTGATGGCGCTTCCTGTATCGCCGGCGACTGCGTAACCGTAACCTTCTACATATACTTTTGTTCCGAGTTTAATGACTTTCGGATCGACAGCAATTACTTTCAAGTGTGGATTACTTTTCAGGTTAATACCTGTTTTTGTAATCCCCGAACATCCATTACAACTCGCAGTAAAAGCACTTGCTGAAACCGTGAATTCTTTAACTACATTATCGGAGTCTGACCGAGATGGTGTTTTTTTAGTGGATTTGACTGCTTTTTTGGGTGTAGCTTTCTTCTTAACTACTTTCCCTGCGGAAATGACTTTCAGTTTCATATTCGGGTGTATTGTGTTTGACTTGAGGTTATTCCATGATTTCAACTTAGAAACAGATACATTATGAACCTTGGCAATTTTATATAACGAATCGCCTTTCTTCACTGTGTAACTTGAAGATGCTGCCATGCTTTCTTGAGCACCGCTGACTAGCAATGCCATCGTAAGAACGAGTGTCAATAGAAGTTTTCTCAATTTTTCTACTCCCTGCTATTTAGTCTATAATTAATACTAACAATCGTTTATTACAAGAACATTACATTTAGCTACCTTTAGCGTTACAAAAACAGGACACATATTACAAACAAAGAGAGGTATGTAATGAAAAAAATATCTATTCGTAATGCGACAAGAAATGACACCAAAGCTGTTACTGAACTACTCGTGAAAAGTCACTGGTTCACATATGATAGGCTATATTCCAAAGATTATATTAAAAAATTGATTAAACAATATTACAACGTGCAACGTATTGAACAGGAAATCGTCTCAATTAGTAATGAGTGGCACGGTTACTTTATAGCTGAAATGAATGGGAAGATTGTCGGAGCAATCGCTGGCGGTATGACGAATAGTAATTCTGGCGAAATATATGTCTTTTATTTGGATCCTGAAATGCGTGGAATGGGAATTGGTACACGTCTACTGGATTTTGCCACTAAAATACAAAAGCATTCATATGGGGCAAGCGAGCAGTGGGTTTCTGTCGCAAAAGGAAACGATTACGGCATTCCTTTTTATGAGGCACGCGGATTCATCTTTCAATACGAAGAGCTTGCATATGGTACATCCGTAGAAGATCAAGATATATCATTGAAGTATAAGCGATACATAAAATAAAGTTAGGTGAATGCGATGACAACTATAATAGGATATATCTTGGAAATGACTCCTTATTTACTAATTGCTTTGCCCTTGATACTGTTTCTTCGGATTTTTTACAATAAAATCCATGGTCCC
Source organism: Sporosarcina sp. Y1004 (assembly GCF_057669665.1). Taxonomy (NCBI): domain Bacteria; kingdom Bacillati; phylum Bacillota; class Bacilli; order Caryophanales; family Caryophanaceae; genus Sporosarcina; species Sporosarcina sp. Y1004. The sequence goes on from NZ_JBYHFQ010000009.1 coordinate 129,785, forward strand.
GAGGAAATTAATCGGTTCCACGAAACCGGTGTCGTTGTCTTTCTTTTATTCATAACTGCGGTATTATCTCAAACAATCCTAACCTTTCTCTACACAGGACCAGTTGTTACACGTACTTATTCAAATTTAAATCTAATACCTTTCAGAGTTTTCCAGGATAATTATTATGCCATTACAGAATTAAACTTTTGGCAGCCGTTCATCATTAATTTTTTGGGTAATATATGTATCTTTGTGCCAATCGGCTTTATGGTTCCATTATTATGGATCAGGTTCAACCAATTTTGGAAAGTTGCACTCGTCGGTTTCCTTCTCTCTTTTTTTATAGAGGCAACTCAATTATTTCAGGCTCGAAGCAGTGATATCGATGATTTATGGTTGAATACAGTAGGTAGCATACTTGGTTACAGTGCCTACCGTATTGTTGAAAAGTATTTCCCTGCATTTGTCCGTCTTTATAAAAAATAAAAATATCGAACGTAATATATTGCATATCTTCCAACCAGCTTCAATTTATTGTATACTAGAGAAGCGACGACAAATACAGGATGGTGATTCACAATGCCGGTACCGACAAATCATGCAATGCCGCTTCGAGTTTCAGCGAAAGAAAATGCATTTAACCAATTACAGCAATGGATTATTGATGGTACTTTACATCCAGGTGAAAAGCTGAATGATACAGAACTCGCTCAGGCTTTGGGCGTTAGCAGGACACCTATCCGGGAATCCCTGCAACTGCTCGAAGTACAGGGATTTGTGAAGATGTACCCTGGTAAAGCAACGCAAGTGACAGAAGTGGAAAAAGACTCCATCACAGACCTTTTACCACCGCTTGCCGCGTTACAAGCATTATCCGCTGAATTGGCAATTCCCCAGCTAACAGAAGAGACGATTAACTTACTTGATAGCACGAATAGAAGATTCGCTCGTGCAGTCTATACGGAAGATTATTTTGCAGCATTGAAAATCGACGAAGAGTTCCACCAGATCATCGTTGATGTAGCGAACAATTCATACATCACAACAATGGTAGCATCACTTCAAGCACACGTCAGACGATTGTTCTTCCATAACTCGATTATTTTGACTGAAAAGTCGATTGATGAGCATGATTTAATCATCAATTCAATGAAAGAACGAGATGCTTTGGCAGTCTCCTCTATTATGCGTGGAAATTGGTTACGTGCAATCGAGGAATTTCATTCTATAAAATCCGAATAAATGTAAAAGGTTGTACAATAAATGACGTTGGTGAAAGAAAACCCCCATCCCTTTTAAAGGAGATGAGGAGGATCTTCACTAACGTCATTTTTTATAAATATATGGGACAAAGTAATCCTGCTACCCGCTGATTTCCGTTCCGAGCGGACGCTTTCCGCGGGCACGGCCTCAGCCTCCTCGTCGCGAAGATCGCGCTCCTGTGGGGTCTTCGGCTCGCGCTGTTCCCGCAGGAGTCGCCGCTCTGCACTCCAATCAGCTAGAAAGTGTAGGAGTCATAAGTTCAATATAAATAGAAGACAAGTGAGATTCCCTGTAGAATAAAAGTCGACCAAAACCATCTTCCAGGAGGGAATTCACTTGTCATGTTCTAATAGTATTAAATCTTTGCTTGATATTCAAGACGTAAACATTAATGTTGACGAAAATTGTGTAAAAGAAGGAACCTATAAAGGAAAAAGGTGTAAATACATTTCCGGGAAGTTAACCTATACTCCCACACATTGCGTGAAATGCGGCGTGAAAAATACCGACTTTACATTCTATAAAAACGGGACACAATTATCCAGAATCACCTTACCCATTACGGGTATAAATCCAACCTACCTACTTCTACAGAAACAACGTTTCATGTGCCAAGCCTGTCAAAGCAGTTTTACTGCTAAAACGCCTATTGTTCAACGGAATTTTTTTATTTCACAAAATGTGAAAGCGCAAGTCATTTTAAAGTCTACCGAAGCACAATCGCTTACGTCGATCGCGAGGGATTGTTCGGTATCACCTGCAACCGTTCAACGACAAATTAATCAAGCCGCAAAACAATTTATACCCCACTACAAAGTACTACCTAAGCACCTTTCTTTTGATGAGTTCAAATACGCAAAAGGTGAAATGGCCTTCGAATATATAAATGCGGAATCAGGAGACATATTGGATATCCTAGATAGACGAAATAATCTTACGATTAAGAATCACTTTATTGTGAACTACAGTTTGACTGACCGTCAACATGTGGAAACCGTAACAATTGATATGAATGCAGGTTATGTAAGTGTGATTAAAGAATTATTTCCACGGGCAAAAATTATCATTGACCGATTCCATCTGGTTCAACTGATTAATCGCTCTATGAATAAATTTCGTATTCAAGTCATGAATCAACTAAGAACGTCTAATGGGGATGATATGAAGAAATACCGTCGCCTTAAGCGTTATTGGAAACTATTATTAAAAAAACGTTCAGAACTATCCAGCGTAGAATATAAGTATTACTCATTGTTTGGACAACGTACAGGACAAAGTATTGTAGACGAGATGTTGGATTATGATCCTGCACTAAAAGAGAACTATGAACTTTATCAAGAGATAATGGAATTCATGTCAAATAAGAACTTCCCGGCACTATCGTCTTGTTTGACAACACCTGTTTCACCTTTTATTTCAAATTATATGAGTACGAATTTAAAAACGTTGAGAAAACATCTTCCGTTTATAGAAATTAGTTTTATTTACCCCTATAATAACGGAAGAATTGAGGGGAATAACAATAAGATTAAAATATTGAATCGTGTCGCCTATGGATATAGAAACTTCCAGAACTACAGAAAACGAATCCTTTTACACTTTAAGTTAAAACCATCGGTTAAACAGCAAAACAAGGACAATCCCATTTTGAAGCTGCATAACATTTATGTGGGTTTTATAGGTTTGAAATTCATTTGTCTATTTTCGTGTCCTATACAAGTGCAATAGTAGTTGTTTGGAGTGCAAGATGGCGACTCCAGCGGGAACAGCACGAGCTGAAGACCCCACAGGAGCGTGCTTTTCGCGACGAGGAGGCTGAAGCCGTGCCCGCGGAAAGCGTCCATCTGGAACGGAAAACAACGGGATACATGGAGGACTATATGAAAAAGGACTATCCTAAAAAATCAGCTTTACTGACTTCTTGGATAGCCCTACAATAACTAAATTATGGTTGGCTACTATTCTTCGCCAACGTCATTTGACAAAGAACCAATCGAGTAGGAGGGAGTGATTAACTCCCGACCTCTCACACCACCGTACGTACCGTTCGGTATACGGCGGTTCAATTAAGATTGATGACGCAAAGTTTCGTAACGTGATAATAGACTTTTGAGCCCTTGGGAACTCCAGTAGGAGTTTCCGAGGGTTCTATGTAATACGGGACTTTTAGAAATTCTCCAGTAACTTTTACGTGAGTTACCCCATTCGTATGCCTTATCTTTCGGCGCACCTAATCCAATGAGTTTCCTCACTTTCGTACTTGGCTTTTTCCAGTTCTTCCACATACACATCCGGAGTCTTCTTTTAATCCAAGAATCGAATTTAATGAACACGCTTGGCGTATCTGCCAATGCGAAATAGCCACACCAACCCATCAGATATTGATTTAGTTTCTTTATCCGATATTCCATGGGATAAGGTTTCTTCCTTGAAGTGATTTCGCGAATTTTATTCTTCATCCGTTTCACACTTTCTTTGGAGATGCGAACCTTCGGTTCTTTACCAATGGTGAAACTGAATCCAAGAAATTTCCTCTTCCATGGACGGTCAACTGCAGATTTACGCAGATTCACTTTCAACTTAAGTTTCCCTTCAATAAATGAAGTGACAGAACTCATGACCCGATTACCCGCTCTTTGTGTTTTCACATAGATGTTACAGTCATCAGCGTATCGGACAAATTTATGTCCTCTTTCCTCCAATTCTTGGTCTAGTTCATCAAGGACAATATTGGAAAGTAATGGACTGAGTGGGCCACCTTGCGGCGTACCTTCCTCACTGGTTGTCACGATACCATTTATCATGATTCCTGATTTCAAATAGTCACGGATTAGCTTAAGCAGACGTTTGTCTTCGATTCGTTTCGAAAGTGTTCCCATTAACCTATCATGGTTCACTTTGTCGAAGAACTTCTCCAAGTCTATATCGATTACCCACCGATTACCTTCCTGTATATATCCTTTCGCTTTCCTTATTGCGCCGTGGGCGCTTCGCTTTGGTCGAAAACCATAGCTATGGTCGGAAAACGTTGGATCATACAAAGTAGATAATACTTGGGCAACGGCTTGCTGAATGAGACGATCCGTCACGGTAGGGATACCTAATAACCGCACGCCACCGTCAGGTTTCGGGATTTCGACCCTGCGGACAGATTGCGGCTTATAAGTACCCTCAAGAAGTTCCATTTTCATGGATTCCCAGTGTTCCAAGATGTGCTTTCGTAGGTTTTGTACGGGCATTTCATCT
>NZ_JBYHFQ010000010.1:0-105433 GCF_057669665.1 Sporosarcina sp. Y1004
ACTCACCCGTCCGCCGCTAAAGTTAGAGAGCAAGCTCTCTAACTTCCGCTCGACTTGCATGTATTAGGCATGCCGCCAGCGTTCGTCCTGAGCCAGGATCAAACTCTCCATAAGAACTACTTCTATAAAGAAGTAGTTTTCCATAAAGAAATCGAATAGCTCATTTCTTGCTGACTTAAGGAGGAATTAATTCCTCCTCTGAATCCGAAGATTCTTGTGTGTGTTTCTTTTCGTTCGACCGAAATCGACTTACTTCGAAACGTTTTGCTCAAGTGCGTTCACACTCTCGCGATATCTCATTGATGTTTTGCTGTTCAGTTTTCAAGGTTCATTTGGTTCGGAATCATTTACGATCCTCTTTTATAAGTTCGTTACTGTTCTTACAGCAACTTTCTTAGTATAGCATTCGCTATTTAGGAAGTCAACAACTATTTCATTTTAACTTTCAAGCGATATTCACAAATTTGTTTCTAATAAGTAATATGGAGCGGGTGAAGGGAATCGAACCCTCATCATCAGCTTGGAAGGCTGAGGTTTTACCACTAAACTACACCCGCGTATATAATATTGGCGCATCCGACATAAGCTGGATGATAACCATTTCCCTTTTGATAAAACGAACTATTCATGAGGTAGAGAACTTTTAACTACGAAAGTGATTTGGTGCGGTAAAGAGGACTTGAACCTCCACGGGGTTAACCCCCACTAGGCCCTCAACCTAGCGCGTCTGCCATTCCGCCACTACCGCGTTGTTTTAGCGACAAACCTTATTATATAGCATACAATTCATTTGTCAACATTTTTTTAAAATGGTGAGCCATGCAGGATTCGAACCTGCGACCCTCTGATTAAAAGTCAGATGCTCTACCAACTGAGCTAATGGCTCTTTATTATATAGAAGAGATATTCTTCTTGCGCTTCACGCAGGTAAAACATTGGCTGGGGTAGCTGGATTCGAACCAACGAGTAACGGAGTCAAAGTCCGTTGCCTTACCGCTTGGCTATACCCCAATGATACCTAATTCAGCAATATAGTTTCACACTGTACAAAACTTATTCATTTCGTCACTTCGTATTCAACCTTATGGATGATTCTTTTCGATACTTCGAATCGAAGTTCTTATGGATAACTCTTTTCAATACTTCGTATTGAATCTTATGGTTGATTCTTTTCGATACTTCGTATCGAAAAAATCTTGGTGACCCCTACGGGATTCGAACCCGTGATACCGCCGTGAAAGGGCGGTGTCTTAACCGCTTGACCAAGGGGCCATGTTGAATGCTTATATCTTCATGGAGGAAGAATCGTTCTCCATAATGTCTCGGTGTCTTTCCCAACCGACTTTTCCTATTATAAAGAGAGTCATCCATTTCGTCAACACTTATTTATAGATTTGTTTTATGAAATATCAAAAACACGATCAGACCGCAGTTTGCGATGACTGATCGTGTTCTTTTTATACTAAACAGGTTGTATTTCTTCAATTCGCCCTGCACATTTTCCGCATCTGTATTTGGTAACATCCATTCTCCTTTTACGGTTGTAGAGTAACTTACAAGATACACACTTATAGACACGGAGCGAAACTACCTTACGATTCCGTTCAGTAAGTGGTCGGCAAAACCTCGGGGATGATGTGCTTTTCAGCAAATTCCTGAAGTCCACATCACGGTGCCGATAACCTCTTCCTTCTATATGAAGGTGGTAGTGACAAAGCTCATGTTTAATTACACCCACCAGTTCATCTATTCCGTGCTTAACTAGAACTAATGGGTTAATTTCTATGGAATGGTCTGAAAGCATATAACGACCACCTGTTGTTCTTAGCCTTTTGTTAAACCGGGCACTATGAATAAACGGCTTGCCGAACGCTTCATCCGAGACTTTCTCTATATATCTCTGCAGTTCTTCATCCGTCATAGTTACCACCTCCAGTTCCACTATCATTTAGTTGACGGTGGCAACATCGTCAATGAAATACGTCCTTTCCCTTTATCGACGCCTTCTACCCAGACAGTGACGATGTCACCAGAGGCCACAACGTCAAGAGGATGTTTTACAAAGCCTTTTTTTAATTTGGATATATGAACAAGACCGTCTTCCTTAACACCTATATCAACAAAAGCACCAAAATCAACTACATTACGGACTGTTCCTTGCATTTCAAGACCTTCGTAAAGATCCTTCATATCGAGGACATCTGCTTTTAAAAGCGGTTGCGGATAATCATCACGTGGATCCCGATTCGGTCTTTGAAGTGTTTCAATAATGTCTTTGAGCGTCACTTCTCCAACATTCAACTTAATCGCTAGGGCTTTACTATCGAGAGCCGACAGCGCATCAGAGGTTTCTTGCTTTCCTAGCAACTTCTTACTTGCTCCTGATTCTTCTAATATTTGTTCGGCTAACTGGTAACTCTCAGGGTGAATACCAGTCGAATCAAACGGATCCTTTGCATCAGGCACTCGCAGGAAACCAATCGCCTGTTCATAAGTCTTCGCGCCAAGGCGTGGTACTTTCTTTAATTGATTGCGTTTCGTAAAGAGACCATTTTCTTCACGTGACTTCACAATATTTTCTGCAACCGTTTTGGATAATCCCGCGACATATTGAAGCAGCGACGAGGAAGCAGTGTTGACATCGACCCCTACCCGGTTCACTGCCGTTTCGACGACAAATGATAATGATTCGGATAGGCGTTTTTTTGCAACGTCATGCTGGTATTGCCCGACACCAACAGAACCCGGATCAATTTTCACTAGTTCCGATAACGGATCCTGTAAGCGTCTCGCTATAGATACCGCACTCCGTTGTTCAACTTGAAGTTCAGGGAATTCGTCCCGTGCTTGAGGTGAAGCTGAATATACACTTGCGCCTGCTTCATTTACAATTACATACGAAACACCCGCTTGTGCCTCTTTTATACAATCTACTATGAACAGTTCAGACTCACGTGAGGCTGTTCCATTTCCGATTGCAATAATAGTAATCGGATACTTTTTTAATAAATCCAAAATCGTCCGTTTCGATTTTTCTTTTTCCATTTGTGGCTGATGTGGATAAATTACTGATATTTCAAGCAATTTACCTGATTCATCGACAACCGCAAGTTTACATCCTGTACGGAAAGCCGGGTCAAGGCCCAGTACAACTTTCCCTTTCAACGGGGGTTGCAAAAGTAGACTTTTTAGGTTTTCTGAAAATACATGAATTGCCTGTTCTTCAGCCTTTTCTGTCAGTGCTGCCCTGATTTCTCGTTCAATTGAAGGCGCTATCAAACGCTTAAACGCATCCTCTGTCGCTTCTTTTACGTATGGTGCAGATGGCGAATGCGGTTTGCGAATTAGCTCACGTTCAAGTCCCCCGGAAATTCTATCGACTGGGAAAGAAATCCCAACGCGTAGCACATCCTCTTTTTCACCGCGGTTTAAAGCCAAAACGCGATGAGGTACAATTTTCTTCAAAGGTTCTTCATATTCATAGTAATTTTCAAAAACATTTCGCTTGTCCTCTGCACCTTTACGTATCGCCGAGACAATCATCCCATCTGACCATGCTAATTTCCGTATGTTTTCGCGTATTCCGGCGTCGTCAGCAAATTGTTCAGCCATAATATCTCGAGCACCAGCAAGCGCATCTTCAACGCTATTGATACCGCTTTCTTCATTGACAAAAGGATTGGCTAGCTGTTCTGGTGATTCTCCTGAAAACTCCATTAGACTTTTCGCTAATGGCTCAAGGCCGCTCTCAATTGCAATCATCGCACGAGTACGTCTTTTTATTTTGTAAGGTCTGTAAAGATCTTCAATTCGCTGTAAGACAGTTGCACCTTCAATCGATTTTCTTAATTCCTCGTCCAACTTACCTTGTTCATCGATCAGGCGAATAACTTCTTCTTTTCGTTGTTCAAGCCCTTTAACATAATTGTAAGCATCCTCAACCGCTTTAATCTGTACTTCATCCAGCGAACCGGTTTCTTCTTTCCGGTACCTTGCAATGAAGGGGACAGTGTTTCCTTGGTCAAGTAATGCGATAACCTTTTCAGTTTGATGTATACTGACGGCCGCTTTACCAGCTGTAGCCTCAACAATATGCCTCATCAATAAATTCACCCTTTCTTTACTTTCTTAATTTTACCAGAACTGCATCATGAGTGCCTAATTAAAGAAAAGCACGCACAAAAAAACCTACTTCCGTTTTATAGAAGTAGGCTGCCCGCTATAAATGTGGCGTCGTCGCCGTGTTCAATCGATTGGAGCACGTTTTGGTATAATTCATAAGGTCCAGAACTTTCCTTTAATGTTGCTTTCGGACTTCTCAGTATGACACCGTCCGAATGGAGAAAGAATAAATCACCTTTGGAATAGTCATATTGTTGTGTCTTTAACTTTTGTGGTCTACCCGATAAATAACCCATTACAGGCAAAGGATAAATCATCTTATCACAATCATGCAGCATATAAAAACGTACATTTCCTACACAGCTATACTGAATCGTTTTTTGTTTATAATCCACTTTGACAATAGCTACAGCTGCTCCACGTTTTTGCACCATGTGCTCATTGCAACGGCTAAGTAATTCATCAATTGACTCGTGATGATACTCTTTCAATACTTTAGGTATGATTTGAGATGATTGACGCGCAATTGGTCCATTACCAAGTCCATCAGCAATTGCACAGATGAAATAACCTTCCTCTTCATGGATGAAATACGTGTCCCCACATTCTCGATTCCCAAACTTCGCCTCTTGGTAAACATATGCTTCGACATGATCCGTTAAGATTGAATCCACTACGATACACCGCCAGCCGCCAATATTGCTTCCTGCAACTTTTTAATCGCTTTTCGTTGTAATCTTGAAACATGCATTTGAGAGATTCCGAGTAGCTCTCCCGCTTCTTTTTGGCTTAGTTGGTCAATATATGTATACTGAATAATTTGCTTTTCACGTTCAGACAACACATTTAGAGCATTAGCAACAACCATGCGTTGATCTGTTTTCTCAAAACCATCATCATTTTCCCCGATAATATCAAATAGAGTAACCGTGCCACCTTCAGAATCTGCTTCTAGGGTATGGTCCATAGAGAGAGCTTGATAACTTCTTCCCATTTCCATTGCTTCAAGAACCAGTTCTTCATGCACATCTAGGTAATCCGCAATTTCACTGACCAGGGGCGAACGTTGCATTTCTATTGTTAACGTCTCAACTGCTGCTTTAATTTTCGGTCCGAGTTCTTTTATACGTCTCGGGACATGTATTGCCCATGTTTTATCACGTAAGAAACGTTTAATCTCACCGATAATTGTCGGCACTGCGAATGCTTCGAAACTTCTGCCAAATTCAGGATTATAGCGGCGTATCGCTCCGAGAAGACCTAGCATACCTACTTGTGCTATATCTTCATGAAAAGGCTTGCCATTCGAATACTTTCGGGCTAACGATTGAACGAGCCGTTCATAGTGTACTACTAACTTCGTCTGTGCTTCATCGTCATTCGTCTCCTGGTATTGTTTTATCCATTGAAGGACTTCCACCTTCGTTCCAGTTTCACGAGGAGAAGGTTCTTCCACAATAGGTTCGACGGTGGACTTTTCCTTCCCTTCAGACTCATGAGGTGATTGTTCGTTCGACATCCTCATCGCCCCGCTCTCCACCTAGGTATTTGGTCATAAAGACCGTTACACCCTCTTCATGATGTACTTTCACATCATCCATAAGTGTTTCCATAAGGTAAAGGCCCAATCCTCCTTCCCGAAGAAACTGTACCTCCTCCTGTTCATTGTATGGTCCTACTCTTTTTTTCGTATCTTCGAAATTAAAACTTTTGCCATGATCCGCTACCATAATTTCTAATTTATCCGCAAAAAGGGCACAGCCAACCACCACTTCGCCTTCATCGTCTTCATTATATGCATGTTGGACAGCATTTGTAATCGCTTCACTCGACGCTATTTTTAAGTCTTCGATTTCATCATATGTAAAACCAAGTCGACTAGCGAGACCTGAAATCGCGAGACGTGCTACACCAACATATTGAGCTTTTGCGGGAACTCGAATTTCAATGTAATCATACGGTCGCATCTACGTCCCCACTTTCTTCCATTTCAATATCCATAACTTCTCCCAAGCCAGTTATATCAAAAAGTTTTTTCAATCGTGTGTTAACGCCAACAATTTTCACGTGTCCTCCATTGGCCTTGACAGCTTTATAAAAACCAACAAAAACACCCAATCCTGTACTATCCATATAATTAACTTCAGACAAATCCAATTCCGCTTGCATATCAGTTATTTTTTCAACAGTTGCAAGACGTTCTCTTAACATTGGTGCTGTGAAGGCGTCAATCTCCCCCACAATTTTGAAACGCTGAACACTATTCTCTTCTAACAACTCAACTTGCAAATCCATATTTCCACCCCAAATTTCTCTGTTTTTATGATAACGCATACTATAAATTAGGGTACCCTTTATTGCAAAACTTAAACCTTTTCAATCTCTTTCTTAAAAATGACGAGAGTAAAATCATCACGTAAATGAAAGTCTTGAAGATAGGCCAGTTTTTGGTATACCGTATCGGCTATTTTTTGCGCGGATTCATCTTTCACTTCCAGCATAATATTTTTAATCACTTCATCATCAATGAAACCTGTTTCGGTTCGGACCTCAGTCACACCATCCGTCATCATCGCGATAAAGTCGCCCTCTTCCAAGATAACGGAATGCTCTTCATAAACAACATTCGGATGAACACCAAGCAGTAGTCCTTTTGCGTTTAGCTCTGTAAATGTACCAGTGGATGCTCTATACATAATGGCGGGTTCGTGTCCCGCAGATCCGTATGAGAAACTTGAATCTCTCGCATCGTACTTTCCATAAAACATGGAAATAAACATCGAATCATCGACACTTTTTTCAACGATTCTATTTACGATATCAAGTACATGGCGCGGACTTGTGTTTTCGTTTTGCAAACTGTCCATTCCGAATTTAATCATTGACATACAAAGTGCTGCCGGAATTCCTTTACCTATAACATCAGCCACAGCTACGCTTGCTTCAAAACTAGTATCATTGAGAAAATAAATATAATCGCCACTCATTTGTTTTGCGGATTCTGTTACAAGCCCGATATCAAGTTCTTTGAAGTCTGGTTTTCTGGTTTTCAGCAACGTATCTTGCACTCTAACCGCTAGGTTCATTTCCATTTGGAGTTCTTCCTGCTTTCGAATAAGGCTCTGATGTTCTTGTAGAGCAAGCCCATAGTGAATCATCATTTCTATCAGAAAGTCAAACGAATGCTTTATCTCATCCGACATAGTAGGAAGGACTTCTGTCAGTGCCGTTTTATGAATACTAATCACTTCTTCAGGCGAAATTTCTTTCTCGATGAATTGCCTGCTAAACTGCTGTCCTATATAAAGTTCCTCTTCATTTTGTCCATCTAAGTATTTCTGCAATATTTGTTTGTACTGCTTTGAAACTTCCTTAGGCATCCATCATCATCTCCTCAGCGAAGCCATTTTGTGGCGGTGATTATCGTACCCACTCCCAGCTCCGTTTCCACTTTGAATTCATCCATGAGCCTTTTCACACCTGGCATTCCTGCACCAAGTCCTCCAGAAGTTGAAAAACCATCTTCCATCACTTTACGCATATCCGGAATCCCCGGACCGTCATCAGATGCAATAATTGTAATCCCGTAAATGTCATTCTCAGAAAGTCTTTTAATTTCAATTTTCCCTTTTCCAGCATATAAATAGATATTACGCGCCAATTCGCTTATAGCCGTTGTAATTCTCGCCTGATCGACCGTTCCAAAACCAGACTTCTTCGCTTCATTCCGGCCCAGCTGTCGGGCGGCAACAATGTCCCACTCCGTGTATATGTCTACAGAAGACCAGTACTCCATGGTTAGGCCTCCAATTCTTTACGAAGTTTATCCAATCCATTTTCGAGATCGAGTGCCGTCATAACGTTTTCCAGACGGATGCCTAGTTCTATAAGCGTAATCGCTACTGCCGGTTGGATTCCTGTAATCACAACTTTAGCCCCCATCAACCCTGACATGCTGATGACATCACCCAAGACTTTTGCAATAAAAGAATCTATAAAGTCAATAGGTGTCAAATCGATAACAACACCTCTAGCCGTCGTTTCATGCATTTTTTTCAAAAGGTCTTCTTGGAACTGAAGTGCAGTATGATCGTCAAGCTCCCACTGAACAGAGACAATTAAAGTATCACCCAGTTTTAAAATTGGTATTCGCATATTCATGAATTATCAACCTCCACGATCGTTCGGTTTGTAAGTCCAAGAGCCTTCTGCATCCCACGTTGTAATGTACTAGTCGTCGTAAAGTCATTGAGATTTATGCCAAGTGTAACGATGGTTTGAGCGATTTCCGGACGAATTCCTACTAGCATACATTTCGCTCCGACAAGTCGCACTGCATCAGCTGCTTGAATGATGTGATGGGCTACCATCGTATCTACAACGGGGACGCCAGTAATATCCAGAAGAACGACTTCAGCTCGTTGTTTCACTACACCTTCAAGTAGATTTTCCATGATTAGTTTGGCACGTTCTGTATCGATTGTTCCAACAAGCGGCATGACAGAAATTTTGTTGAAAACCGGTATCAAGGATGCAGATAGTTCCTGCAATGCGATTTTTTGCAAACTGACTGTCCGTTCCCATTCTGCCGAATAGGCTTCAATGATACTTTCACGGAGAGGCATAATCCAGTTATCGAAGATAGTTATATAAGCTCTGAGATTACTAGCATCAATAATCCTTTTTTCTTCCAATAGTTTAAATACGACCTGTGAGAAATTATCAATTGCTTTATTAACAAATTTGATGGACCATCCAAACCGAACGACCTTTTCTGTAAATTCGTTCAACTTTTCTGAATGAATAACATTCGCTTCATAAATATTCGATGTCATTAATGCAGCAAATTCACCACTCGTCTTCTCTACAAGCTTGGTAGGCATGAAATGGAAGAACTTCTCTCCCTTTTCATCCTTCATAAGTTCTTTCCATCTTTCAATTATCTCTATGATATTTTGATCAATGCTTTTTACCATTTTAATATTCATAAGTGTTTCGATAAGCCTCCTTTTGAATTGAAAACCATTGTATCCTCATTGTATCGAAAAAGAGGACGCAATACACTTTTTTTGTCGACAGACATGCTGTTAATATGAATTAATCGAAAAAGACACCACGGAAATATCTCCATGATGTCCCTTATATGTATGCTCAGAATTTGATTAGACCGAAACTTACTTCTAGCGCTTCATCGACCTGTTCCATCAAAAATTCATCTAGATGTGTAATCTTATCGGTAAGCCTCGACTTGTCGATCGTGCGGACTTGTTCGAGCAGAATAACCGAATCCCGCTCGAAACCATATCGCACCGCATCGATTTCAACATGTGTAGGCAATTTCGCTTTTTGAATTTGCGCAGTGATTGCCGCAATAATGACTGTCGGGCTAAACCGGTTACCTATGTCATTCTGTATGACAAGAACCGGTCTCGTACCTCCCTGTTCAGAACCGACGACAGGCGACAGATCTGCAAAAAAGACGTCTCCACGTTTTATTGCCAACTTTTCATCCTCCGCTTACGAGACGTTCCACCGTATGCTGGGCTTCAAATTCCACATGCAAGCATTCCGTGGCGATTTTAAGGTTGATTTGCGACATTTCGAGATAACCGTTCATCATCTCTTCTCTGATTGTATCCGATTCATAGTCGGTTACATATCGCTTTGTCGAAATATAAACTGAATCTCCACGGTCCAGCTCTTGATGGACGACCGTATGTTCATTTTCGTTCAGCATCCGTTTCGGAATTTTAACAATAACTTCTTTTATGTTTTTATTTGCACACAACTTCAGCACCTCCGACAAAACCGTTCCTAATCTCAATACTAGTCCATCTTACCATTGAATACCGACAATGAGAAGACATAGAAGGAACTTTATTGACAGGATTCTGCAAAAGTGCTAGTTTATTTTGTCGAAAGTACGGATATTATACATACTGCCCATCTTTTCCTGTATATATTCTCGGTACTCGTTTGGCGATGGTTACTGCAATTTCGTACGGAATCGTTCCAAGTCGTTCCGCCCACTCTTCCATCGTAATTTCTTCTTCCCCTTGACGACCAATCAGCACTACTTTTTCCCCAATTGGTAATTCTCGTGAAAGTTTTACCATGCATTGGTCCATACAGATCGTTCCAACAATCGGCATTCGCTCACCATCAATAAGAACTTCCTGTCCACGTAGTCCACGCTTTAAACCGTCTGCATAGCCGATAGGAATTGTGCCAATCCATTCGTTTTTAGAAGTTTCATATGTCCCGCCGTAACTGATTCGATTGCCAGCCTCCAACAACTTTACATAGGCAAGTTCACTTTCAAGTTGGAATGCTTTTTTGAGTTGAAACGGCAATTTCCCTCCTACGTATTCTGAAGGTGCAATTCCGTATAGTCCGATTCCGAAACGGACTGCGTCAAGAGCATATTCAGGATAGAGAAGGGTTGCCGCGCTGTTTGATGCGTGAATGAGCCGAGGTTTTTTCGGCAATGTATTAACAAGCTGCATGAATGTCGCAAACTGCTCTTGTGTGTGGTCTGGATCTTGTTCATCTGCACAAGCAAAATGAGTAAAGATGCCATCCATAAGCACAAATTCAGATTTATCGACGATATCAACAAGGGATTGGAGCTCACCTGCATCTCTCAATCCTATTCTTCCCATTCCGCTATCAACTTTTACATGAATTTTCAACGGTTCCACAAATGTTGCACTACCCCCTATTGCCGCTTGTAACCATTCAGCACTAGATACTGTAATTACAATTCCTAGCTTAGCTGCTTTTTCAGCAAACGCAAGCGGAGACGGCCCCATGACGAGGATGTCCCCGCTAATACCCGCCACTCGGAGTCGTACCGCCTCGTCCGGTGTTGCAACCGAAACCATTTGTGCACCTGCTTCAAAAGCCGCTTTTGCAACTTCCACTTCCCCGTGGCCGTATCCGTCCGCTTTCACAACCGCAATTATTGCAGTCTTGCTTCCCAAAAAGTTCTTTAAATTTCTGACGTTATCCCGAATAGCTTCAAGATTGACGAGCGCTTGCGTCGGACGATAGTGAATAGAGTTTTCCAAGGCAATCCCTCTTTTATATTGTAATACCCTCTATTATCGATCCTCTGCACATTCTACGTCAACTAAAGTTATTTTTCACTATCCGCCATCATCGATCCGGCTACTTCAATCATTTCTTCTGGCGTTAATGTTTCGGATGCGATAAAGAATGAAACTCCTTCACTTTCCCAACGAATCGATTTGTCTGCTAAAGCTGCAACTGTGAATCCAAGATCTACAGGATCACCTTCAATAGATACTGGCATTTTCGTGTCTGGTCGAACTGCTGGCTCTTGAATAATGATGAATTCTTTATCTCCACCATAGGTCATGAATGAACGTATACCACTTTCTGTTTCCACACTTTTTTCATCGACAAGATTGCCTTCCGCCCAAGTGACTGATGGATAGTACGTGGCGAGTCCTGTCTTTTCATCTTCTGTAGGCTCAGTCTCTTTACCAGTATTCGTGTCATCCATATCTACTGCATAATCTGCAGCTTTCCGTTCTACACCAAGAGTAATCTTTTTAAATGAAATGCGTATTTTCTCTACCTTATTTTCATCCAGTACGGAAACATACGTTGGTAGTAATGTCTTTTTGTCAATATGAATTTGTTGAGTCGGCAAAACCTTCTTATGATTGTTTCTTGTGGCAGTTTCAAAGACATACGTTTTGTCTTTTTCCGTCATCGTTGCATTTTTATCCGCTTTAATATCATCTGACAGAGCGCCAATCAAGTATGCCTGGCTATTTTGCGCTGGCCAATCACTTTGAAACTTATACGTCTTACCAAGCGATGGCGTAACAACATAAACGCCTTCTTTATTGCGCACAATCATCTGAGAGTCCTTGCTTCCAGCCTGTGTTACGTTAACACGATAAAAGGCAGGTTTTGTATGCCAGACAGCAACATCGTATAAACGCGGTTCTGCTCCAGTCTTAATCTCCATCGTTGCTTGCAAATCATACCCTTTCGTATCATTCCACTTCCCACTGAGCTTCTTCATGACATCCTCTTTTGACGGCGCCCCACATGCCGCGAGGATTACCATGACCGCAACTAACAAAAAAACAAATATCCGGCTACGCATACAGTTCATCCTTTCTCATTTCAATCGGGTAGGTCATCTTATGAGGAAGGACGAACAATTATGCAAGAAGGATTACTTGAGCTGCAGCAACAGTTCGTGTGTGAGTGATGGATATTAAGCCATTTACTGCGATTCCTTTAAAAAATAAATTCGGTTTCCCACTTTGTTCAGGCAATATACTAATGTCCGTGAAATTGCACTGCGTACCAATTCCTGTCCCCTTCGCTTTAGCAAATGCTTCTTTTCCTGCAAATCGTCCCGCTAAGAATTCCGTCCTGCGGTGGCTTGTGTGTTTTTCGTAAATGACTAACTCTTCCTTCGTTAAAATGCGCATACGGAACTTCGATGATCTATTATCTAACACGGAAATTCTTTCCAACTCAACAATATCAAGCCCAATTCCTTCAATCAATCGAACTCCTCCTTTCCAACCTGACAAGAAAATATGTATAATGAAATTATAGACTGAGGTGAATAGATGTTTAGCCGTACAGAAAGCTTTTCGCAATATATCCGCCTATATCCGGTGGTGACGTTTTTCCTTGCTGTCAATATCCTAATTTACGTAGTGACAATTCTACCATTCATCGGGGATCCTGTTTTTGAAGCGGGCGTGGGCGTCAACTACCTTATCTCCGACGGGGAATGGTGGAGACTTGTTACTCCGATGTTCCTTCACGGTGGTATTATGCACTTGCTGTTCAATATGTTCTCTCTCTTCATCTTCGGACCCGAACTTGAGAAGATCGCAGGCAAAGCACGTTTCTTAACAATTTATCTGCTCTCGGGCATGTTCGCAAACATAGCAACATTTTTCCTGCAGCCCCCCGAATATGCAAGCGTAGGAGCCAGTGGAGCGATTTTCGGGATTCTAGGAGCGTTTGGTGCACTTGTTTATTACACAAAGCGCATCCTTCCACAATTAAGACAGATCATCCTGCCGATTATCGTAGTCAGTATAGTAATGACTTTCATCCAATCCAACATTAACACAACTGCACATATAGCAGGCTTAGCAGTCGGTTTTTTAATTGGCCTTAGTTACTTCCACCCAAAACGTATTGGTAGTTGGAATAAGAGAAAGAGAACAAGATAAGAGAGCAGATTACTTCTGCTCTCTTTTCTCATACCATAACAGGATTTTCTCCGCTTCAGACTCATCCATATGATGCACTTGTGCACTAAAAATACTCATACCAGATTTTACGTTTGCAACTAAAGTTGCCACTCCCTTGCGCTTATGAAAGTAGTTTTGTTTCATTTCCATTGATTGAATTCTTTTTCTCACCAAGTAAGCGGTTTGTAAACTGAAGTTCCTAAATCGCATTGTTAGCTGATTATCCGTTATTTCAAAAGCAGCTGAACGGTGCTGCCATAATCCAAAGAGAATAATAACTGGAACGATGAGAAGTGATAGTAGGCCATACGGATAGAAAAAGTATATAACTGTCCCAATCGTAGGAATCATCCAAATGAAATCAATCCGATAGAAAAACCGTTTTCCACGCGCTGGCAATTTCTTCTTCGGCTCTTCTAGTACAAGGTCCGGGAAGATTTCTTTTAAAGGCCCATAGATATCCGTTTTTTTCACAAGAGGAAACAAATTGATTTTTGCCCCTTCTGCTCCTCCTCCACCCGCACTATCTATAGCAACCGATGCATAACCAAATATTTGGCGAAACGGATTTTCAATGATACGTACACTTTGAACTCTTTTTAGTGGCACAGTCATACGTTTCTTCTCAAGAAGGCCCCTCGTAATTATTATGTCCTCCGATTCAAGCGTTACGGCAAAACCGAAATACGCCAGGAATGTCATAGCGACAGATATCCCCCAAACTAAAACAAAACCTAGTAGCACTGCTATCCCAACAATGAGCAGACCGAATTTGATGAAGCCTGAAATCTCTTCAAACATCCAGTCATAAGGAATCATTTCTCCAAACTGCGATAAAAACACGCCTACACCTGAAAATATGATTCCTATCCCGCCAGATGTTGTCGCGAGAATAAGCAGATCTTTTGGTTTCATCACAAAAACTGATTTTGACTGTGATTGTTCCACCGCTTCTACATCCACCAAATCCCCTTCACCTAAGGATGAGATTGTTTTCCTACCTGCTTTCGCTTTTGCAATTTCAGCTTCAATGCGATTTGCCGCTTCCTTTGTAACAGCAGTAAGTTCAACTTCCGCCGTTTTAGGAGAAGAGCTGCCCGCCGTTTCCACTTTCACTTTAACTAGCTTGAAAGGTCGATGCAGAATGCCTTCGTTGTAATCAAGGCTTTGAATACGATCGAAAGGTATGTATCGTTTCTTTTTTACAAATAGACCATATTCAATACGAAGCTCATTGTCTTCAAACCAATATTCGAAACGCTTCCACTTAATAATGCCCGCGACGAAAAATGAGATCATAAGTACACCAAAGATAATGAAAGATAAATAATCTAGATACCACTTTCCCGAACCAACATTATTCAATCCATTTGCGAAAACAATGATAATAATAGGTAGAATTGCTTCTTTCGCTGTTTTTAACACTTCTATAATAGCTGTTATCCAATGCAATTTATAACGTGTTTCAGACATCGTCTTCCGCCACCCTCGCAAGCACGGATATTCTGCTACGTAGCTCATCCGCTTCTTCCATGACAAGAGCTGGAATGGTGTGATTTGTAGCAGCTGTTGAAATCGTAATTTCCGCTAAGTTATATTTCCGAAGGATTGGACCTTGCGCTGTGTCTACATGTTGCACGCGGACCATTGGAATCAATGTCCGTTTAACGATGAAGATACCACGTTGCAACTCGATTTCCGATTCCCGCACTTCATAACGCCAACGCATCCATCGCACTTTCGGAAATAAGTAGATAAATAAATAAGCAAATAGAACAATCACAATGGCTGCAATTGCATAAATCCACCATGGCCCTTCAAATATGTAAGCCAATACCCCTGCGCCAATACCCAATAGCAATAGAATTCCCGTTTGCATAATGCCATATAATCTCCATACCTTCAATCCTTTTTCCGAAATTCGGTTCACTGGTTGTGCCCTCACATCAAACACCTCTTTCCTTCTACTT
This sequence comes from Sporosarcina sp. Y1004, assembly GCF_057669665.1. Taxonomy (NCBI): domain Bacteria; kingdom Bacillati; phylum Bacillota; class Bacilli; order Caryophanales; family Caryophanaceae; genus Sporosarcina; species Sporosarcina sp. Y1004. The sequence goes on from NZ_JBYHFQ010000010.1 coordinate 15,353, forward strand.
ATTCTATACGATTGGAAACCTTAAATGTTTCATTTCATTGAGTAATTCAATAATTGAGCAATAAAAAAACCGAGTATGCGCTAATTGCGCTACCCGGTTTTTGTAACAGTTACGTATTAACGATCTGATTTCGTGTTGCGTGAACGACTGCTGTCTCTTCTAGCTCCGTCACGACTTCCACTAGGTGCGTTACCGCCACTTCCACCGCTACGACGAGCTCCGCCGCCACCGTATCCACGACCGCCACCACTAGTTGAACGACCACCGCTCCGATTTCCTTTGTAGCCGCCGCCACCGCCACGAGAATTCCCGCGTGAAGGTAATGGACGCTCTTCAGAAATTGATACAGGTGTATCATTCGGTTCGCGTGTTAATGAACGAAGTGCTGCTGCAACTAGATCTTTAGCTTCGAATTTCTCAAGTAAATCAGCCGCAAGATGCGTATAATCACTCAATTCGTTTTTAGTAACAATTTCAGTAAGTTGTTCCACAGCCACACGTTGCTGACCAAGAATTGCTTCGTCAGAAGATGGTGGATTCAATGGAGTCATTTGTTTTTTAGTTGTTTCTTCTACAATTCGAAGGTAACCCATTTCACGTGGTGTTACAAATGTAATTGCCACTCCACTTTTACCTGCGCGTCCTGTACGACCGATACGGTGAACATAGCTTTCAGGATCTTGTGGAATATCGAAGTTATAAACGTGTGTTACGCCTGAAATATCAAGTCCACGCGCCGCAACGTCAGTTGCAACTAGAATATCAACTTTACCTTCTTTGAATTGCTTAAGGACTGACATCCGTTTTGCTTGAGTCAAGTCGCCATGAATTCCTTCAGCAATGTATCCACGGATACTAAGTGCTTGTGATAGTTCGTCAACGCGACGTTTTGTACGACCAAAGATGATTGCAAGTTCAGGTTGTTGAACGTTAAGCAAACGAGATAGAATATCGAATTTTTCACGTTCCTGTGATTTCACGAAGAACTGTTCGATATTTTCAACTGTCATTTCTTTAGACTTGATTTTAACCATTTCCGGGTTTTTCATGAACGTTTCTGCAATTTTGCGGATTGGTCCAGGCATAGTAGCCGAGAATAAAAGTGTTTGACGCTCAGATGGCACGCTAGCAAGAATCGTGTTGATATCTTCGATGAAGCCCATGTTCAACATTTCGTCCGCTTCGTCAAGTACAAGTGTTTGTACACCGTCAAGTTTCAAAGTTTTACGTTTAATATGGTCAAGAATACGTCCTGGCGTACCAACAATGATTTGTGGATTATTACGCAATGCGCGGATTTGACGTCCGATTTCTTGTCCACCGTAAACGGAAAGAATTCGTACACGTTTGTCAGCACCAATTCTTGCGATCTCTTCAGAAACCTGAATAGCTAATTCGCGAGTTGGAGCAATTACAAGTGCTTGTACTGCTGAGTTTTTAGTATCTACTTTTTCAATGATCGGAATACCGAATGCAGCTGTTTTACCAGTACCAGTTTGTGCTTGACCGATAACGTCGCGGCCTTCCATACCAAAACGGACAGTACCTTCTTGGATTGGAGTCGCTTCTTCAAACCCCATTTTAGATAGTGCGCGTTGTGTTGATTCACTGATGTTTAATTCTGAAAAATTAGTCAAACTTATCAATCTCCTTTGTTTTTTCATTTGACAATTGGTTACATTTGCAAATGAAGGCACGGCAAATTCGAGCCTGTTAAAAGGGAACGTTTCCGATATTTTGCATTCTCTAATGTATAAGTAGAGGTTATGGTTGAAAAGGAAAGCCCGGTCTTTGCCGAGCGGTTCGATCAACGGACAAATCATCCGATTTATATGAGCAAACCGTTAAATTCAAAAAAAAGTACTCTTCACTTACTGAAGAGTGCTACGTAAATGTATCCAATGTTCATCACATTGTACCACGGGTAAGCGTCATTCGCAATCAAAGTGCTTAATATAGTAATAATCAGTTTCCTCCGAGCCCCTAGGCGCTGAAGCCAGACACGAAAAGCGTAAGCGGCCGTTTTAAGGAACACAGCCTAAGTTCCCCACTTTCTGTGGCAATAAAGAGGGATGAAATTCAATACCTCCCCGCTGGAAGACTTGAAGTGAATGCCACTTCTTGCCATTCATTCCCAAACCGAAGCGCACCAAGTATCTGGCCGCCAAAACTAGCCATCATCACGCATAAACCGAAGCACTTCATTGAACCAATTGTCACAGTCATCGCTGTAACAGATATGATGCTTCCCGAGAGGTGATTTTATGTATTCCTTTTTTTTGGAGCCCAGTTTTTTTAGCAAATGCTCGGCAGTTCCAGCGGGAACAATCCCGTCTCTGCCACCTTGAACGATACAAACAGGTATTTTTATCAAATGGTAATAGGGCTTAACAATTTTCACCACTCGCAAAAATTCGAATGTCGCCCGCAGTGGCGTATGTGCCAATTTATAATCATAAATATGATAAAACGTATTCGGCGGAAATCTTTTTGTAATCGGTTTCGCTAACATGATTCCCAAATCTTTTATTAAGATACGCGGACTTATATACTTTGCAGCCGCACTTAACAAGACAAGTTTGTCAATTTTATAGCGAAGTGCCAAATACATGGCGATAAGTCCACCCATAGAAAAGCCGACCACAATCACACGGTCGACTTCTTTTTGCAGCTTTTTAAATGCTATTTCTGCTTCCATCAACCAGGAATCAGCAGATGAATTTCTGAGATTCAGCATAATTCCGTGGCCTGGAAGTGTCGGCACAGACATTTCCCAGTCCGTTTTCCTTTTTAGAAAACGTACAAACGGCCGAACTTCAAAAGGACCGCCTGTGAATCCATGAATGAATAACACACCTGTCTTTAATTTCTGATTCATTTGCTATTCAGCCCTTTAAGAATATGCTCTAGAGCCATTCCTCTTGAACCTTTTAATAACACGATTGAATTTTCACCTGTCTGTTTCTCGAGTATATCTACGAGTGGAACATAATCCTTTTCTGACCATACTAGAAGTGTTTCGCTATCTCGTTTTTTCAAGACGTCGTACAACCACTCCATCCGTGGACCATAGAGCAGGATACCCTCTAAATCCATAGCCATCATTTCATCGGCAAGATTCTCATGATATTCCCTTTCATTGTCACCAAGTTCCAACATGTCGGCTAGTACAACCCACTTTTCTTTCCGTAATCCTGTTTCTTTCATGAATGCCAAGGCCGCGCGCATAGAAGACGGCGCTGCATTATAAGCATCATTGATGAACAGTGCACCACTTTCCATCAGCACTGGTTGCATACGCATATCTGTCAAAGTCGCTTGAATTAAAGCAGCACGGATATCATTGACACTGATAGCCATTGCATCGGCGATTAGAATTGCTGCAAGTGCATTTTTCACTTGATGGGCGCCATAAACAGGAATAGTGAATTCCCCTTCGAGTAAGCCCGTTACTGTGAAACGGCTTCCCGTATCTCCTGATTCAATGTTTTCAAGCGCCAACGCTGCGTTCTTGCCATAACCAAATGATACGCTCTCTACAACAGTCTGTAGTTCAACTAGTTCTCTCAGAAGCGGTTCATCTCCATCGTAAAAGAACTTTCCACCTTCTTGTAAGCCGTCAATAATTTCAAATTTCGCTTTGGCGATTCCTGCACGCGAACCAAGATCCTGCATATGCGCTTCCCCGATATTCGTAATTACAGCAAAGTGTGGTTTTGCAAGTTTCGATAAAAAGGATATTTCCCCAAACCCGCTCATGCCCATTTCAAGAACCGCGATTTCCGTATCTACTTCAAGCGATAATATCGTCAGTGGTAATCCAAGTTCATTATTATAGTTACCTTCTGTTTTTCGAACGTTGAAATAAGGCGCTAGAACACTTGCAATTAAGTCCTTTGTTGACGTTTTCCCGTTTGAGCCTGTAATACCAATAACTTTACATTGAAGCATCCCACGGTAGATACGTGCCATTTCCTGGAGTGCTCTCTCTGGATCATCGACAAAAATTAGTGCTATGTCTTCTGGTGGATTCGGCTCGTCTTTCATCCATAACGCCGCTACTGCACCTTGTTTAATTGCCTGTTGTACATAGTTGTGGCCATTCACATGTTCTCCGCGGAAAGGGATAAATAGATCTCCCTTGCTAGCAGTCCGTGAATCGATGGACACACCACTCACTACCTTGTCGCCCATATTTTGTCCTGACTCTTGTATCCATTCAGCGATTTCGGTTAACATCCGTTTCACTTCTAATCACACTCAATCCATCGTATATTGTAATTTTTGTTTTTCAGTGTGCCTTTCAAGCGCAAGTTCAATAAGCTTATCGATTAATTCCGGATATGTGACACCTGTTTTCTGCCACAAAAGCGGGAACATACTCGTCGGCGTGAAACCTGGCATCGTATTGACTTCATTGATCAATACTTCGTTGTCTGCCGTGACAAAGAAGTCAGCGCGTACAAGCCCCGAACAGTCGAGCACTTTAAATGCACGAATCGCCATGTCTTCCATTGTCTTTATTACGTCCTCGGTTACTTCTGCAGGTATGGCAAGTGTTGTATTACCATCTGTATATTTCGCTTCATAATCGTAAAATGCAGCGACAGGTTTGATTTCTCCGGATACCGAACATTGCGGTTCATCGTTACCCATGACACTCATTTCAATTTCACGTGCTGTTGCAGCTTGTTCAACGATAACTTTACGATCAAATTTCAAAGCAAGGTCCACCGCTGTTATTAAACTCTCCCGATCCGTTGCCATGCTGATACCGACACTAGAACCCAGATTTGCAGGTTTTACAAACATTGGCCAGCCGAGCTCCGCTTCCATTCTATCTACTAGTTGTTGTTGTTCTTTCACCCATCCAGTACGGATAAAATGCACATAAGCCACTTGCTTCAATCCCGCTTGTGCGAATAATTGTTTCATAACAACTTTATCCATTCCTGCGGACGATGCAAGGACACCGTTACCTACGTAAGGAACGTTCATCACTTCAAAAAGCCCTTGAACCGTTCCATCTTCACCGTTCGTTCCATGAAGAAGTGGGAAGATGACATCTGGCGCACCCGTTCCACCGTTAAGGAAGTCATGGATACTATCCGGTTTACTGCCGTCATCCCCTTTTAGCCGTAGCTCTTCAATCGACCCTACAGGACTTTCCAGTGATTCACCTTTTCTCCATTCGCCGTCGTACGTAATATAAATCGGTACCACTTCGTACTTTCCAAAATCAACTGCCTGCGTCACTGCACGGGCAGTTGACAAAGACACCTCGTGTTCAGCCGACTTCCCTCCATAAACCAAACCTAACTTCTTCTTCATGGTTTCCCCTCGCATTCTAGTAGTTTTCGTTATTTTAGTTTACCACGAACGGCTCCCTGTCATAATTAATATATGTAAGTTATTCAGCTAAACGACTTAAGTCCTGCAACACCTATGATGATAAAGGACAAAAATAGGAACTTTAATGCGCTTCGCTTTTCCCGAAAGAAAACCATGCCCATCAATACACTCCCCGCCGCACCAATACCTGCCCAAACTGCGTACCCTGTTCCAACCGGCAATTCTTTCAAGGCAACTGATAATAAAAAGAAACTGACGGCAGCTGATAAAACTGTAAGGATACTATACTTCTTATTGCGAAATCCTTCCGATAATTTCATCGTAATCACGAACGCAACTTCGAAGAGTCCCGCTATAATGAGGATGAACCAAGACATTATTGCGTCTCCTCCTGACCATCTGCCAATTTGAGACCAACGATACCAACAAGCAGAAGCACTAGAAAAAATAATTTTCCGACGCCTGCTCCTTCATTAAATACAATAATCCCTACGATTGCTGTTCCGATTGCCCCTATTCCTGTGAAAATAGCATATGCAGTTCCAATCGGAATTGTTTCCAACGCTTTTGCAAAGAGAAAAAAGCTAACTACTATGAAGATTAGTGTAACTACCGAAGGCAAAAGGACGGTGAACCCACGTGCCTCTTTTAAACCAATCGCCCAAACAACTTCGGTCATACCCGCAATCAGTAAATAAATCCACGCCATATTTATGATCCCTTTCTATGCGAAGGGCTGAATAACCCTTAAATTTCCCACAAGTCTAACATGCATGCCTTAACTGGGGCAACTTCGCGGACACAAATGCGTCCAATATGAGGATATGCATCTGTACTCATATTACGTTATACTAAAGGTGCTATTATTTTATAGAAGTTTAGGTGAATAGATTTAACATTATTAAACAGTCCAATAAACTCTTTTTAATGAGGATTGAATGACTATCATACTAACCTGCCTCTATTTTCGTTTTATTTTTCTTCAAGAATGCAACTCCATTTTAGTGAAACCAAGGTGACTATAGATGAAAATGAACAACAAACCCGCAGATCGTTTTGACTGGACTCTCGCATTTATCCTTTTGCTATTTTTCCTCGTCAGCCTATTCGCGATAGCTTCAGCACAAACAACAGGCCAATATAAGGACATGAACTCTATGCCCATTAGCTTCGTAGCTTCACAAATTCAATGGTACGTTATCGGTTGTATCATTATTGCAATCACTATGTTTTTGGAACCAGACCAATATAAAAAAGCTGCCTGGATTATTTATGGGGGCGGTGTATTTTTATTAGCTATGCTCTTTATCCTTCCTGATGGCATGAAATTGGTCGAACCAAGGAATGGAGCCAAAAGTTGGTTCCACATTCCTGGAGTCGGGAGTATTCAGCCCGCTGAGTTCATGAAAACATTCTTCATCATTGGGATGGCACACATGATTACAAAACATCATGAAAAATTTATGAACAAGACTTTAAAAACTGATTTTTATTTACTAGGTAAAATAATTGCCGTATTAATCTTACCTTTGCTTTTCATCATGATGCAGACTGATCTTGGAACAGGACTTGTCTTTATCGCAATAACAGCAGTGTTCGTCATCGTTTCCGGCATTTCATGGCGAATTATTTTACCTGTTTTTGCAGGGACTGCAACAATAGGTGCAACATTGCTTTGGATGGCTCTTTACGCTCAGGACTTCCTTCAAAACAAACTAGGTTTTTCCTCTTACCAGTTTGAACGAATTTATTCTTGGATCGATCCCTATTCGTATTCATCTAATGAAGGACGGCATTTAATTACGTCACTCAATGCAATTGGCTCAGGTGAAATTTTTGGGAAAGGCTATAAAGGTCGTGAAGTATATGTCGCGGAAAGCCATACCGATTTCATCTTTACAACGATTAGTGAAGATTGGGGATTTGTTGGTGCGAGTCTCGTCATTTGTCTGTATTTCTTCTTGATTTATCATTTGACTAAAATTACGCTTGAATTAAAAGATCCCTTCAGTACCTATATATGTGCAGGTATCATTGCGATGATTACTTTCCACGTCTTTGAAAATATTGGAATGACGATACAACTTCTTCCGATTACAGGCATTCCACTTCCCTTTATCAGTTACGGTGGTAGTTCACTTATGGGTAATATGCTCGCAATTGGATTGGTATTCAGTATGAAGTTCCACCACAGGACGTATATGTTTAGTTCAGACGACGATGAATAAGAAAAACTCCACTGAAATTCCGGTGGAGTTTTTCTTATAAAACGGATACTATCATTTCCATTATTGCGACTGAACTTGCGGGCCTTGTGCAGGTGGCGCGAGGGCCTTCAGCATTTCCAGACGAGATTTCGTCATCGTTGCCGAAACACCCAACTTCGCCAAGTTGGAGATAATTGATTTCAAATCAACTTCTTTAGCCATCTTTTCCACCCCGACCTTTCTATTAGTAATAGACGAAAACGCATGAAGAAAGTTTCTTTTCATCGTTACAAGTTGTTCTATTTCGCTCATACTACAATCATACCACCATTGTCCACTTTTTAATCTTTCATTTCTGTTACAGTGTGGATTTTTTGTAAATAATTCATACAGAAAATAAAAAGGGGTTTTTATTGACATACCCCCTAAGGGTACATTATGCTTAAATTAACAATAAGGGGGCGATAAAATGACAATAGACGTAATTCTGGATGAATTCTCAGAAGAGTCCGCGATACAATCTTGCAGGAAAAGCCACCATCCTGAAAGTGTGAAAACAAATATGGTTCATCGACTGAATCGGATCGAGGGACAAATTAGAGGCATTAAAGGCATGATTGAAAAAGATGTGTACTGCGATGACATCATTACACAACTATCCGCAACCCAGTCTGCTCTTAATAGCGTGGCTAAAGTACTGCTCGATGGTCATCTAAAAGGCTGTGTTAAAGACCGGCTCACTGAAGGCGACGATGAAGTTCTTGATGAATTGTTAGTTACAATGATGAAATTAATAAAAAAATGAGGAGGCATTAATTATGACGACAACAACATTAAACGTTACAGGAATGACTTGCGGCCATTGCGTAAAAGCGGTAGAAGATAGCGTTAGCAAACTTTCCGGTGTAGAAAAAGTGAAAGTGAATCTCGAATCAGGCAGTGTCGAAATTGCTTTCCAAGACGACATGGTCAATGTAAAAGAAATTACCAACACGATAGAGGACCAAGGTTACGACGTCGAGCAATAAGAAAACAAACTGCGGCCTACCGCAGTTCTTTTATAACTGAATTATACCCCCCGAGGGTAAGTGAGGAGGTTTTATTCTAATGACTGAAAAGAAAACCGACATCGCAATTACAGGGATGACCTGTGTCGCCTGCTCCAACCGGGTAGAAAAAGGATTGCAACGGCTGGATGGTGTAACCTATGCCACCGTTAACTTCGCGACAGAAAAAGCAGCCGTGTCTTTCGATGACGATATAGTCGACATGCATTCCATTCAAGAAAAAATTAGTTCACTCGGTTATGACGTCGTTAAAGAAGAGGTCGATTTCCAAATTTCCGGAATGACGTGTGCCGCTTGTTCCACTCGAATTGAAAAAGGATTGGCGCGCATGGATGGTGTTTTCTCAGCAAACGTCAATCTCGCACTTGAAACTGGGAAAGTAAAATACGACCCATCCTATTTAAATTCTGAAGACATTATTAACAAAATAAAGAACATGGGTTACAGTGCAGAACGAAAAGGCGACATTCCGGAAGGTCAAGAAGATCACCGTCATGTGGAAATTCGTGAGAAGACACGATTATTTTACATCGCGGCTGCACTCTCCTTCCCCCTTCTATGGACAATGTTCTCTCACTTTACCTTTACGTCTTGGATGTATGTACCCGCATTTTTAATGAACCCTTATGTACAATGGGCGCTTGCGACACCAGTACAGTTTTGGATTGGCTGGACCTTTTACAGGGGTGCATACTTCTCACTGCGCAATAAAAGTGCCAATATGGATGTGCTTGTTGCACTTGGAACGTCCGCAGCATACTTCTATTCAGTCTATCTGGTTCTGAGCGGTTTCCCACATGGCCTTTATTTTGAAACAAGTGCTGTGTTAATAACATTAATTCTTCTCGGAAAAGTATTCGAAGCTCGCGCGAAGGGGCATTCGTCTGATGCGATTAAGAAATTAATGGGCTTACAACCGACGATGGCAATTGTGGAACGTGAAGGTGTAACTGAAGAAATACCCATTTCCGCAGTCAATGTAGGTGATATTCTTGTCATCCGTCCAGGTGCTTCAATCCCGGTCGATGCAGTAGTCATTTCCGGTTTGTCAGCCGTGGATGAATCAATGCTTACGGGTGAAAGTTTACCTGTCGATAAAATAGAGGGCGACACAACCTATGCTGCCACCGTAAATGCGAATGGCGTTTTGCGTGTTCGCGCGAAAAGTATTGGCAAAGATACGGTCCTTTCAAACATCATTCGTGTTGTAGAGGAAGCACAAGGTTCTAAAGCGCCTATTCAGCGGCTAGCCGATCAGATTTCAGGTGTGTTCGTACCTGTTGTCGTCGGAATTGCCGTCTTAACGTTTCTCGTCTGGTATTTCGCAGTCGCTCCAGGTAACTTTGCACAAGCTCTTGTCAGCATGATTGCTGTTCTCGTTATTGCTTGTCCATGTGCACTTGGACTCGCAACACCGACGTCGATTATGGCTGGCTCGGGTCGCGCCGCGGAACAAGGGGTTTTATTCAAAACGGCAGAAGCAATGGAAAACACGAAAACGATTGTCACCATCGTTTTGGATAAAACCGGTACAATTACAAAAGGTGCTCCTGAAGTGACTGATTTCATTGTTGCAGATGAAATGGATCGAAATCGTCTCATTGCAATTGCAGCAGCAGCAGAAAGTGATTCCGAACACCCAGTTGCAAAAGCTATTACAGTTTTCGGATTGAATTTAGGTAGTTCGTTGCCAGCAGTAGAACACTTCGAGGCAATTCCGGGACACGGGATTAAGAGCGTTATAGGCGGTTCTACAGTTTTCATGGGAACACGGAAATTGCTCGCTGACAATGAAATCTCTCTGGACACTACTATTTCAGATGCAGAAAAACTTGAAAACGATGGCAAAACCGTCATGTATATGGCAGTCTCTGGTGCCCACGTGGCGACACTTGCAGTTGCAGACACGTTGAAAGAAACCTCGAAGGAAGCAGTCGCAGAACTTCATGCGCTCGGACTCGACGTCATTATGCTGACAGGAGACCAAGAACGCACTGCACAAGCCATCGCGAAGATAGCAGGTATCAATCACGTCGTTGCCGGTGTTCTTCCTGAACGCAAGGCGCAGGTCATCGCCGAATTACAGGCAAAAGGAAAGCGAGTCGCAATGGTCGGGGATGGCATTAACGATGCACCTGCACTGGCTGTCGCAGATATTGGAATGGCAATGGGAACTGGAACGGCAGTTGCGATGGAAGCCGCGGACGTTACGCTGATGCACGGCGATTTATTGCGCGTCGCTGATACAATCAGAATGAGCCGGTTAACCGTACGCAACATTAAACAGAACTTATTTTGGGCCCTCGCCTATAACTCAGTCGGGATTCCCATTGCAGCGGCTGGGCTTCTGGCTCCATGGGTTGCAGGCGCTGCAATGGCATTTAGCTCGGTTTCAGTTGTGCTGAATGCACTCCGTTTACAGCGAGTTAAATTAAGGGATTAAATTATTTGTTGGACGCCGTGGATTTTTCTCAACGGTGTCCTTTTTGTATTTGCATCGTTGGACAGTTCTATATGTTCATTGGACACCTTGATACTATTGTTGGAAACTCACCATTTGAAATCATCTTCAATCAACATGTTTTGTATTACAACAACTGAAATAGACTTATCCATTGTACGTTTAGGGCATGACGGGTAAAATGAAAGTAGTGATTTGAGAGAAAGTAGGTTTAATCATGAAAAAAGCGATCCTTCTTCTTATGTCCGTGCAATTCTTTGTTTATCTCGGGTTTGGAATTATTATCCCGATTCTCCCCGAAGTCATCTTGCAGCAAGGTTATTCCGAAGTGCATGTTGGCGGACTTCTGACCATTTACGCACTCGCCTCATTTTTCACTGCACCACTATGGGGAGTTTTCTCAGATCGTACAGGTAGAAAAAAACTAATTTTGATAGGCCTTATGGGCTTTAGTCTTAGCTTCTTCTTGTTCGCGCTATTCCTAGAGAACTTGCCGTTGCTATATGCTTCGCGTGTTGTCGGTGGAATATTCTCTGGGGCACTTTACACTGCCGTAACAGGGTTCGTAGCAGATATGACAGATGAAGAGAACCGCAACAAATACATGGGTCTACTTGGCATGTCAATTGGTCTCGGTTTTATATTCGGTCCTGCAATTGGCGGTGTACTTGGTAATGTCAGCCTTCAATTACCGTTTCTAGCCTCCGGTTTATTAACAGTACTTCTTATGGTTTATGCGGGAGTTATTTTAAAAGAGCCTGAACGGCGTGGTGTGGCCAATAAACGCGCAATCCTCCCAAAAGGAGCAGCAACACTTTGGCAATACCGAATCCGCTATTTGTTCCTGTTCTCCTTCATGATAACGTTCCTTCTAGCGGGACTCGAGTCAACGTTCCAATTGTTCCAAATCTCGAAAATTGAAATCACACCGCTACAGCTTGGTTACTTGTTTATGGCTAGTGGATTTGTCGATGCGGCAATTCAAGGTGGGGTCGTCCGCCGGGTGAAAAACGGCACAGAAACGAAATGGATTATCGGGGCGCAGATTGTCACTGCACTTGGACTATTCCTAATCCCATTCTCATCGAGTCTCTTCTGGGCAGGTTTTGCACTCAGCGTTTTCACTGCTGGGAACGCACTTGCACGGACAGTACTCGTTTCATTAACAACAAAAGAATCAGGTGGTAAATATGGAACCGCCGCCGGAATGACGTATTCCATGGATAATATGGGACGCATTATCGGTCCGCTCTTATTCACATGGATTTTCACACAAGAAGCCGGCAATATGTATTACATCTCTGCAGTTCTTGCTCTCCTTTCTATTGCGTTAATCTTTGCTTATAGAAAGTCTGCTAAATCGTTGCGGAACTTGGATACGGCGACTGAATAATTAGCAAAAATAATAAAGGCAACCTCTCTAAATTAATGAGAGGTTGCCTTTATTATTACCGCAGAAGACGTTAACATTTTCTGCGGTATTTTTTATTTTATGGTACAACAATTTACACTTCAACAGTTTGCTTTTTAAGTGGCGCATTGTACAAATCTTTATCCAGTTCACCTGTAACCCGCGCAGTTGTAACCCCAGCCATCATGGAACCGTTGACGTTCAATGCTGTACGGCCCATATCGATTAGCGGCTCTACCGAAATCAAGAGTCCTGCTAGTACGACTGGCAAGTTAAGTGCCGATAAAACTAGAATGGCTGCAAATGTCGCTCCCCCACCCACACCGGCAACTCCAAATGAACTGATTGCCACGATCGCGATCAATGTAATAAGGAATGTCGGCTCAAGTGGATTTTGTCCAACAGACGGTGCAATCATAACCGCAAGCATCGCCGGATAGATTCCTGCACATCCATTTTGGCCGATTGACAAACCAAACGACCCTGCAAAGTTAGCAATTCCATCAGGCACACCAAGACGTTTGGTCTGCGTATCGATATTAAGTGGAAGTGCTCCTGCACTCGACCGTGAGGAGAATGCAAAAATCAATGCTTCCGCTACTTTTTTCAAGTATGTGATTGGATTCAAACCACATAACGCAATAATAATTAAGTGAATACCAAACATGACAATAATTGCAACATAGGACGCGAGTACAAATTTACCTAGACTAAAGATGGCAGCAAAGTCAGACATTGCGACAGTGCGCGCAATAATCGCTAAAATCCCATAAGGCGTCAACCGCAATACTATTTTTACTACGCCCATGATTAAAGAATAAATAGCATCGATTCCTTTTTTAACGGTAGCCGCATTTTTCTCGTCTCTTCTCGTTAGCGTCAAATATGCAAATCCGAGAAATGCAGCAAAAATGACAACCCCAATTGTTGATGTTGGTCGTGCACCCGTCATATCAAGGAACGGATTCGCCGGAAATAAGTCGATTATCTGATCTGGCAATGCGCGATCTGCAACATCAACGGAACGTTCTTCAATCTCAACGCCGCGAGCAACTTCAGCATCCCCTTGCACAATTTCAGATGCATCAAGTCCAAATAGAACTGTCGCAGCAATCCCGATGACTGCGGCAATCGCCGTTGTACCAACGAGAAGCCCTAATATTAATCCGGCCATTTTCCCGAAGTTTTTACCGATTGTTATCTTCGTGAATGCCCCGAGTATTGATATGAAAACAAGTGGCATAACAATCATCTGGAGCAACTTGACGTAACCTGTTCCTATCAAGTTGAACCACGGCATTGACTCTTGCAGTATGGACGATTCTGTCCCGTAAGCAAAATTTAAAATAAGTCCGTATACAATCCCGAGCCCGAGTGCAGTAAAAACACGTTTTGAAAACGAAACCTTTTTGCGATGCATACTATATAGTATACCGACTAGCAGTAGCAAGCCGACGATATTCAAAATCAGCAATAATATATCCACATTTTTTCCTCCTATTATTAATAATGGCGTAAAGTACAAATTACACTCTATACTTTTAATACCAACCAGTCAAGTAGGTTTTATTGTTGCAATTGTCACTATTATCTTCATTTTCCTTAGTTATCCGTTATACTAATAAAATAGGCATCATTTCTGAAGGAGGTAGCTAATGAGTCAACTTATCAGCATTTCAGTGATAGCAGTTTTTATCTTGAATATATTTCTTGCGATTGCTCTTATTTTTCTAGAAAGAAGAGATCCTACCTCAACTTGGGCATGGCTCCTTGTCATATTTTTCATACCATTCTTTGGTTTCTTCATCTACCTTTTACTCGGCAGGCGGCTCAGGGAAAAACATCTTTTTCGCTGGGAAGGTCGGAGTAAGATCGGAATCGATCAATTAATTGATTATCAAATTGAAGCAATCGAAGAAAACACCCTCGAATTTAGACTTGACGACACTGCACATTACCAAGATATGATTTACCTTCACCTAAGAAATAACCACGCTGTGTTGACCCAAGACAATGACGTTCAAGTCTTTAACGATGGGGCAGCTAAATTTGACGCACTTATTCATGACCTTGAACAAGCCAAAGATCACATCCATTTTCAATACTACATTTTTAAACTCGATACCCTTGGAACTAGGATATTAAACGTTTTGATTCGGAAGGCAAAACAAGGAGTTAGAGTGCGGGTGTTATTTGATGATATCGGTTCAAGGGGACTTCGCAAAAGGCATTTGCAAGAACTGATAGATAACGGTGGGGATGTTGAAGCATTCTTCCCAGCTACGATGCCACTCATCAACCCTCGGATGAATTTCAGGAATCATCGCAAAATAGTTGTTATTGACGGACGCATCGGATATGTCGGCGGATTCAATGTCGGTGACGAATACTTGGGTCACAACAAGAAGTTCGGCTATTGGCGTGATACACATCTTAGAATTGAGGGTAGCGCGGTCCATCCTCTTCAGACAAGATTTATATTGGACTGGAACCAAGCATCTGAAAAAAATGATATTGAATATGCGGAACACTTTTTCCCGGCAATCCCAAGAAAAGGTTCAGTCGGTATGCAAATCGTTTCTAGCGGGCCTGATTCCGAGTGGGAACAAATTAAAGACGGTTATCTAAAAATGATATTCATTGCGAAAAAATATATCTATATCCAAACACCTTATTTCATTCCCGATATCAGCTTTTTGGATGCTCTACGCATCGCTTGTCTTTCAGGAATCGATGTACGAATAATGATTCCAAATAAGCCTGATCACATGTTTGTTTACTGGGCCACCTACTCGAATGTTGGAAAGCTATTAAAAGCAGGTGCTCGTGTTTATATTTACGAGAACGGTTTCCTGCATGCAAAACAGATTGTCGTAGACGATGAACTTTCGACTGTCGGAACTGCCAATATCGATGTACGCAGCTTTAAATTGAACTTTGAAGTCAATGCATTCATTTATGATCGACAAAAGTCACATGAATTAGCCGAGCTGTTTGAACAGGATATGCAATTATCAACTGAATTGACATATGACATGTATTTGGAACGTTCACGTATGATTAAGGTAAAAGAATCTGTCTCTCGTTTATTATCGCCAATACTATAAATTAGAATGAAAGGGACGTACCGATAATTCGGTACGTCCCTTTTTGAAGAATGCAGAGTAAGTTTACTTTACTGTATACCAAGATATTCTTCCAATGTGATTTTCCTATTGTAGATGTCAGTTGCAATTTCTGTTCCAACATAGCGGTAGTGCCACGATTCATGCATATAACCCGTGACAAGTTCTTTTCCTTCAGGGTATCGCATAATGAAACCGAATCGATGCGCATTTTTTGCCACCCATTTACCCGCACCTGTTTCTCCAAATGATGATGATGCAAAATGCTGTTCAAAATTCACTTCACCAATGTCGAATGCGAGTCCTGTTTGGTGTTCGGAATAACCTGGGCGCGCACTGTATGTATCGGCTGCACTCTTACCGTCACGCGCAACATATCGCTCGTAAAGGACAGTCTGATAATCATACGAACGATACGTGCTGAAAGCCGTCAAAATGTACTGTGATAGTTTTGCTTCTGCCGCCATCTTTTCAAAGGCTGTGCGCGCTTCTTTACTCTCACCCTCCGCATAATCTTTCGGCAACGGATACTTTTTGTTGGCTATCAAAATGTTTTTAACGTATTTCGGTTCTTTTGGAAGTACCTGCCCTGCAATATATCCACCCTTGTCAATCAAGAGTGCCGGTTTTTCTGTAGTGCCAGCATCTGTATTGTCGTTTCCAGAGGATATGGATGGTGGAGTAGTTGGCTTCACTGGTTTTTGATTCGTTTTTCCCTCTGCATCCGGATCAGCTACGTCAGGCACTTCTGACTTATCGTCGCCATTCTCCACGGGATCGTTCAGTTCATTCGGTTCCGTTTCAGGAGCTACAGTTTCATTCAACGTCGAACTCGGAAGGCCAATGACTTCCTTGACTTTTTGTACACTTTTCTCTACATCCCAGTTATTCAACCCAACCCAAGTCACCATGCCAGTCACAAGGATTCCAGAAATAAGTAGCGTGAACGTCAAAGCTTTACCACGTTTCCTATTTTTTTTATTATATTTATTGTTTTTCCGTCCCATTGTCGAGCCTACCTTCTCAATATATATCTATATTCTATCATCATTTTTCTTTGCAGTCAGCGTAAACTATCATTTCATTCTACTAAGTTAACAACTCGTGGCAGCACATGAAATGGTCGTCTATTCAGCATCCTCCATTTTCATCGTACTGATGACTAAGAAGAAATATGCCTTTTGGATGTAGCCCTAATAAAAAGACGCACACCGGAAATTTCAGTTCCCAGTGTACGTCTTTTTCAAGCAACTATAATAACAACGAGTCCCACAATAAATGCTGTTCCAAAAAAGAGTGACATCCATAACATCCATTTCGACTCACGCGTCATACCCTGGTCACGAAATGATAATGAACGAGCTCCATTCGTCAATGAAAATAGTGCGAGCATCGATAGGACAGCAAAGTATAAATTCAGTTTGATAATGTAATAGATAGAGGCTATTGCAGCCGCCCCAATTCCGATTCCAAACAACCATTTTGCTTGCATGTATATACCTCCAAAAAAAAGACCGAAGATTTCTCTTCAGCCTACTCTCATTTATCTTCTTTTTTATCTAGCTCTATTTCTTTAACTTCTTCTTTTTCTTTTTCTTCAATAATAACTTCTTCAGCACCTTCTACTACGACCTCAGGATGCTTATAGTAGAACTTGCGCCCCAAATACGTTTGGAAGATAAGGAGAAGTCCGCCAACAGCCCAGTAAAGGGGTAATGCCGCCATCGCTTGAAACGAAATGAACATAATCATGATTGGTGACAAGTAAATGAAAGCCTTCATCTGTTTCTGCTGCGTTTCAGGCATGGTCCAAAGTGAGACACGTGCTTGAACGAAGTAAACTGCACCTGCAAGTACCATCATAATCATATCGGGTTCCCCAAGGTTAAACCAAAGGAACGTGTGTGATTGTACTTCAGGGGAATTCAAGATAGCAAAGTAGAGGCCCATGATGACAGGCATCTGAATAATCAACGGAAGACAACCCATGTTAAGCGGGTTGACGCCATGCTTCGAATATAGCCCCATCATTTCTTGCTGAAGCTTCATTTGCTCATCTTTTAGTTCTTTTTCTTTCGCTTCTTTCAAACGTTTCTGAATGTCTTCCATCTCAGGACGAAGTGCATCCATTTTTATCTTCATGTTCTGTTGCGCCTTATAGTTTTTCAACATAAGTGGCATAAGGATGACTCTTATTAATACTGTAATCAGGATAATCGCTAGACCGTAACTCCCATTGAAGAAGTCACTGAAGAAACTAAGTGACCAATCCATTGGCTTAACAAAAAGATTATAAAATGTACCTTCTTTGTTCTCGATGGCCGCACATCCGCTTAGAAATATGGCAGTAGTCAGTAACATCGTTAGTAACCCAATCTTCTTCTTCAATAAACTCACCTTCACTATTTCAAACTACTGAAATTATACCCTAATAGCACAATCAATTACAATGTTTGACCTTTAAAGAATCAGTTTCTTGTATAGGTAGACTGTAATGAAAATACTCCCCCGCCAAACTACTTCGGAACCGTCTGGGCGTTTGGCCCGTATATTTTTTAAACATACGGGTAAAATAACTTTGATTGCAAAAGTGGAATTTGTCGGATATACAAGAAATTTTCTCTTCAGAAAAACGAAGATTGTATTGAGATTCTTCGACCTTACGAATAGCTATGTACTCCACTAGAGTAATACCAGTATGTTCTCTAAATATGCGAGATAAATGGCTCGTACTAATGCTGTACTTTTTCGAAAATTCCTCAACAGTCATAGACTTTTCCACGTTTTCATTTATATACTTGATGACATTATTCACTGTACTATGCATCAGTACTGGCTGTTTTCTCTTCGAAAATACATGTATATAATACTCAATCAATTCATATGCCAGTTCAACAGTATTTTTTTCATTTAATTTACCAGCTATCAACATGAAACACTCTAAATTGAAATCTATCGCCTTACTAGCAGAGTGAGATGTACACTCTAACTTTCTTGCCACCATCGAGGATAGTGTGATTAGGTAATATTTCACAGCATCAAATTTGTTGGTCTTAGTACGGGCTGTAACACAATTCAGAACTACTTTCACTACTTGCTGTGCTTCTTTTTTTTCAGAACGGATTAGATGGTTTAATAACTTTTCTTCTAAGCGGAAAAAGTTTTCTACTTCTCTGTTTGTATTCCTTTTTCCCTTTTTATCAATTTGCATTTCATACTTTGTTTGGTGTTGACTTTCCGTTGCCGTATTCATTTTTTCACCTCGTTGTTCAATTGTTAGTTGTATCTGATATATTCGAAAAAAAGCACTCCCTTATTGGGAAGTGCCTTTGGTACCATCCGTCAATACTATTTATTGGATTGTTCCGTTATTGGTTGATCTGATTCTTTTTTGTGATATAGTCCGTCTGTTTCAGCCGTCATCTTCACGTCGTCTTCAACTTCTTGGTTATAATAATGGACACTTGTTTGAGCACCTTCACTGACCATTTTATTATCTTGAAGATCGTACGGATCCGAATGACCAACTTTTGTGTCGGAAGAGCGGTTTAACTTTTGTGATTCAATAAAGGAATCAACTTTTGTCTTCATATTTCCGAAAGCAACTTGTGCCTTATCTCTGTTTTCCTTTTTACTGAAGTAAGCATATGCACCAGCTGCAATCGTTGCAAGTAGTAAATTGTTATTTTTTTTACGAGCCATTCAAATCATTCCTCCCAAATATAATAAAGATGCGTTATGTAGTGAGTATACCCTCATCTTCCCATTTAGAAACTATCATTCATCACCAATATATAAAATCATATCTATATGTGGAATTCCTCCATCGTCATAAGGCTTAGAAACGGCTTCAAATCCATGTTTTCCGTAAAAGCTTGCAAGATGGGACTGTGCTTGTAGACGGATTTTTTCTGGACTCCATTCGTCTGTAATGTAATTAAGGCACTTTTCCATGAGCTCATGCGCAAGCCCTGACCCTCTTTTGTCTTGTCTGACTATTACGCGTCCAACTGAGGGTTCTGGATACTTCACATTCGACGGAAGAAGCCGCGCATATGCAGCGATTCCTCCTTCATCTAAGCAAAATACATGAATTGCTTTGTAATCGTGACCATCTACTTCATGATACGCACAGTCCTGTTCAACAATGAATACATCAACTCTCAACTTCAACATTTCGTATACTTCACGACCGCTTAATTTCTCAAACTCTCTGTAAATCCATTCCATATAAATCTCACTCCCATATATTTCAATTTGATTACATCGGTAGTTATTGACTCTGTTATTTGGTATAATGACAAAAAGAAATGCAGAGGTGACAGTGCGATGATCCGACTGATGACAGCTAAGGATAGTATGCACGTTCAACAAATTGTACTCCACACTTGGAGCGAAATGTACAATGGGACCATTCCCAAAGATGTTCAAAAATCATTTATCCATCGCTCTTATTCGGATGCGATGATAATGAAGCGTATGGAGAAAACATATGTAGTGGTAGCAGAACACAAAGGTGTTCCAATCGGCTTCGCAAACTTCACGAAAAAAGATGAAGATGGTGATTCCGAATTGACCGATATGTACATTTTACCTTCTCATCAACACAATGGATATGGAAAACGGCTATTCGATTACATGTTATCGTTACTTTCTGACGCGCAACAGCTGTTCGTCTATATAGATGGGCGCAACGCTATCGGACGCGCCTTTTGTGAAAAACAAGGCTTCCAACTAATTGATGTCTTCGAAGAGCATTTTGAAGGGTATCCTGTTGAAACTGCGCAGTATGTCTATTGTATTCGCCAGCCTGTACTTGTTTAGTAAAAAAACGCTTTCCTCCAAACGGAGGAAAGCGTTTTTTTCATTATAAAGGTCTCATCTTTCCGTTATACTGATCATCTACAAAATGGGGTTCTTGAGTTAATGGCGGTTTCTTTATGAAACATAGAATTCCGGCAATATAGAGAAGTATTGAAGTAATGTTTAAAAATCCTCCCAACACCCCGGCAATGATAAATAGTATTCCAGCCAGTTTTGGATTTTTGTTATTCCAAATATTTACGACCCCGATAACTATCAAAACGAGACTTATAATCAAGGCAATAATGATTAACCACATAAAACCACCCAAGAAATTAAAGGCTGTAAGGAAAATCTCAATGTCTGCAGGATTAAGCGTAGGATCAAATAATAATATCTCCGTTCGGAATTCATCCTGGAACGTAGGATCTGACTTGATAAAATTCAAGAATGCCAGTATCGCAAAGCTTAGAATAACTCCTAACACTGTTAGAACTGCACTAATAATCGATAATACTTTTTCTACTGTGCGTTTCACGAAATACACCCTCCTTTATAGCTATGTATATGTCTATACGTTTTACATGGGAATAAGTTTCATCTCCCACGCATTATCTGTTTAATATGTTTGACTCTTGTCTTAAAGGGTAATAAATAGGTATTCACCATTTATACTTTTTGACGAGAGGGGACGTTACAAATGGAGAAAAAACTAATTTTCAGTCAAGCCGACATGATGTATACGATCGCCGGTGCTTCAGTTTTAACGAGTATTTTGTACTTCATTACATTACTGTGAGGGATACGAATGAACCAAATTTCATTAGGTAAAATATAAAAGGCAATCCGTAGTTACTATAACTAAATGGATTGCCTTTTATATGTTCACATCATACTTTGAGGTCGTCGTAGTCTTTATAACGTTCAAACGCAGTTACAACGTATGAACAAACAGGCTCCATTTTCAGTTCTTGTTCACGGGCGTAATCAGCTGCGCGATCGAGTATTTTTTTTGCAACCCCTTGGCCACGTAAATCTGGGGAAACGAAAGTGTGGTCCATTACCATGACGTCACCAAGAATAGTCCACGTAATTTCGGCTAGTATCTTTCCATCTTCTTCATGACGGAACGCGAATGCGTCCCCACCTAATTCCACAAATTCGAATTCCATTTAAATTGCTCCTTTTCCATAAATTTAAATCACTGAAATTTCACCACAATTCGGAACATGTTTACTTAAACCACGATTGAACAGATTCGATCAGATTCGCGAAAAACTCTTTCACTTTATCCCAGAATCCTGGATCGATGTCACCTATTGTATCTTTAATCTTAGTTGACATATCGGAAAGTTGCTCAGAAATCTTATTAAAGTCGATATCTAGACTTCTTATCCTATCCATTAAGTCAATTAGCAATTGACGGTCAGCTTCGCTTAACTCGATATTGTATTTCTTCAGCTGTTCAGCCACAATCTTTTCGACTTCTTCCTTAGTCGCAGGATTTTTCTCTGCAATTTGTTTCTTAATATCCGTTAGAAGTTCGGCAACTTTATCACTCTCGACTCCAGTTTCTTTTGCAAATTTCGTCGCAAGATTCAATTCATCGTTAGCAACATCCGTCCGCTCCGTATCGAGCTTCTCGCCAGTTACTTCATAAGCTTTGTATATACCAACAAGCGCTGAGTGACCCGTCACTTTTTTGGGTGATGCCACTTCAACAATTGCATCTTCAATACCCGCTGTTAGCATTGCTGTAGCGTATATTTCTGATGTTACTTGTGTAATGTTATCTTCAGTAACAATACTGATGACGAGTCCTTTGCCTTCTTCTTGCCTCGTAATTTTAGCTGAAGAATACATTCTTGCCTGACTATTTCCATCTTTAATATATTTCACAAGGTCACTGCCGTCAACGGTGATTTCTTCAACTTCCGCTTCTTTTGCAACGCCTAAACTTTCTTTAACACTTTCTTTTTCTGCATCGGATAAGTTCGCACCATATACGACAATTGGTACACCCAGTTTCTCATTAATAATCGGGTCTTCCGCACTTACAGTTGCCGGTCCCAGAATTCCGATAGCTAATACGGCTGCAATCATTGTTGTTAGTAGACGTTTCAATGAACATTCCCCCTTCTTTACATGAATAAATACGATTCGGGGTCAAAAAAGTTCCCTTGCTTCAGTGTTATTTCAATAATGTCTTTCCTTCACCTTGTTCAATTCTGCCCTCTTTCATGAGTTTACCGAGCGCACGCTTGAATGATGCTTTGCTCATATTGAACACTTCTTTAATCTCATCTGGTGTCGACTTATCAGTAAACGACATGCGCCCATTGGCTTTGTCTAAGTAACGAAGAATTGTTTCAGCGTCGTCGCCTAAACGCTCCTCTTTACGTGGGAGCATTGACCCATTCAATGTTCCATCTTCACGGACACCAATTATACGTACTTTCATTTCCTGGCCGAGACGGGGTTCGCGTTCCTGTTCCGTATTGTGAATGAAGATACGGTAATTTTCCGAAACACTAAGCATGAATGATCCTACTGGCAACAGACGGTACGCTCTAGCTTTTATATCCATATTGAACACGGATGAAGGTGCTTCGACAATTTGTTCCAATACGCGTTCTTCCGTTGCAAGTCGTCCAAAAATCGTGCCGCCCAAATCCATACGAAGTGTCATATACAGCGCATCATCCGTTTTTGGCCAAAGCGCCCGCACTTTTGGCATGTCATTTTTATTAACTAGCACTTCGATAGAGGAGCCGATGTCCACGTAGACCCCTTCATGTTCATCTACTCTGATTACACGTGCCCACCCAAAAGTGTCAGCTGTCATGTGTGGAATTTGCATGGTCGCTGAAAGTTCTCCACGCCTGTTTGTATAAAGAAAGACGTTAACTTTATCACCTGCTTGAATGTCCTCATCCGCATCGGATGTGTTCATCATAATATGATCGCCATCTCCATCCAATACCCACCTCGAACCATCCTGCTCCAATACTACCAATTCTGCTTTATAACCCGATTTAAGTTCTTCCATTACTTATCAACCTCTTTCTCAAAATCCATTACTCGTAACTTTCTAACAAACTCATCATCTTGTCCCATCGCTTCAACAAGATTTGTTATTCGATCCATCGCATTCCAGCTAAGGTGATGTTCAATTCCTTCTACGTCCCCATAAATGTTTACTTCGTCAACCCCGATAATGCGAAGAAACTGTTCCAAAAGATCATGACGCCGTACAAGTCTTTTTCCGAATTCAGATCCTTTGTCCGTTAACTCAAGACCTTTGTAACGTTCATAGACAATATACCCTTCTTTATCTAGACGCTGTGCCATTTTTGTTACGGAAGAAGGAAGAACTGCCAATGATTCTGCAACGTCAGACACACGCGCAACGCCTTTCGCTTCAATATGCAAATAAATCTGTTCTAGATAGTCTTCCATACCCGGTGTTGCCAACTGTAACGCCTCCGTTATGTATGCCCGTACTCAATCCGAATTACTCCTGTCTCCTAAACTCTGCGTTTAACTTATCGATAGAGGGGGTAAATATTAGAATACATACAGTAAAGGGGTGAGGCACTTGGGTCGAATTTTATGGTTAATCATTGTAGCACTATTCGTATTTTGGTTATTAGGTCTAGTTTTTAAAATTGGTGGAGGACTAATTCATATTCTTCTTGTAATTGCGGTTGTTGTATTTATCTTCAACCTCATTACTGGAAAACGGAGCGTGTAACGAAAGGGATGTCGACTCAAGTCGGCATCCCTTTCTAATGCACTCTTTCAAACTTTGGTAGCGAGACGGCTACTTTCGCTTTTCTTGTCTAGCTGCAGGCGCCAGACGCTCGGGTCATAAGCCTGGAAGCCTGAGCGGTAAAGGGCGCCGCTAATCCTTCCCGACTTATGCCGGTCGCGTCTAAACGGCGCCTTTCGCTTTTCATTGTCTAGCTACAGTAGCCAGCCCCTCGAGTCGCTTCAGTCTTACTGTTAAAGGCAAAGAACGCCTTTATCAGTAAGACCTCCAGCGCTTTTCGGGGCTAAACGGCTACTTACGCTTTTCATTAGTCTATTTTCGCATAGATGCATGTATTTCGTAAAACATTACCATCCGGTGATAAGGAATCTTGGTTTAATATCCCTTCAAGCGTAAACCCAGCACGTTCAGCGACGCTCCGACTTTTCATGTTTTCTTCGTCACAGCGTATTTCTATTCTGCGGGCCCCCAGTTGTTCGAATGCAAATTGCTCAATAGATTTCACAGCTTCGGTCATATAGCCTCTACCCTCAAATTCCGTAGCCAACCAGTAACCGATTTCAAACTTTGGAATCGACCAATCAATTCGATGAAGCCCTGAGGAACCAACGAATTTGCCAGTCTCTTTTTCGTATATATGAAAGCGCAGGTCAACACGCGTGATGAAATTTGCAATTGCTTTTCGTAAGCTCTCCTCTGTCATATGCAGCTCAGGTTCCGGTTGCGCCCACGGCATCCACTTGCGAAGCGCCGGTAAGGAATCTCGTATTGCGTTCCAGGCATCCATTGCATCATCAAGTTTTGGAGCACGAATAACTAACCGGTCCGATTCGAATGAATCCGAAAAGCTTGGTATAAACGGAGTCCTTGCAGGCTTCCTTGACTTCTCACCATCTTCCCAAATGACAGGAGTCGTCGTCCCCGCCATAAAGTCTTCACGTGTTATACCATAGGTCACTGCATCGTAATAGGAATTCTCTTTTGGTGAAAACCAAGCTTTCCGAAGATGCGCTTCTTTAACAAAACCTGCCCGTTCAAACGTTTTTCGCATCGCTAAGTTATCCTGCCTTGTGTGACCTTCGAGACGTATTTTATTGCCAAATAAATTAAATACATATTCTGCTACAAGCCTTAGTGCTTTGGGTCCGTAGCCGTGCCCTCTCGACATATCCGCTATTCGTAAATCGAATAACGGAATGGTATCTTGTAAATCGTATATCTTCACAATGCCCACTTTTTCCTCGTTTTCATTTTCTACCCAGAATGTTTTCACTTCATCCGACCCATATCCGCCTTCTTCAATTGTTTTTTCAATCAGATGACGACCGGGATCAGAGTTGCCGTGGAAAGGCCACGTATTTGTAGTGATAAAATGAATTAACTGTTCCTGCTCTTCCATAGTCCATTCTTTTAAATGCATTCAATTTCGCCTCCGTTTAGAACCTGCTTACTTATTAACACGCAACAAACGAAGCGAGTTCAGTACAACGAGTAATGTCGCACCCATATCCGCGAAGATGGCAATCCATAATGTTAGCCAACCGGGAATGATAAGGAGCAGCGCAATAATTTTTAAGCCTAATGCAAACATAATGTTTTCTTTGATGATTCGCAATGTTTTCCGGCTAAGTTTTATTGTATAGGGCAGTTTTTCTAAATCGTCTGCCATCAGTGCAATATCAGCTGTTTCAAGAGCGGCGTCCGTTCCTGCCCCGCCCATGGCAATCCCGACAGATGCTGCCGCTAAAGCAGGGGCGTCATTGATTCCGTCACCAACCATGGCGACACGGCCATATTGTTTGCTCAATTGTTTAATTGCTGTCAGTTTGTCTTCAGGCATCAGACCGGCACGCACATCCGTAACGCCCAATTCAGCAGCAATTGCTTCTGCCGTCACCTGATGATCTCCTGTCAACATAACTGAATGACGGATTCCAATACTCTTCAATTGTTGAAGAACCTCTCGGCTTTCCGCGCGAATCGGATCCGTTACTGCCAGCAATCCACCGAACACCGATCCTGATACAATAGCCATCACTGACTTCCCTTGCTGTTGAAGAGATGCTGCTTGGTGTAAGACTGACTCCGGCAACGATGACAGCTCCTGCGCCCAACTGATACTACCGATATAAGTCCTCACGCCACCAACTTCAGCATAGGCTCCTTTTCCGGTTACCGATTGAAAATTTGAAACCTGGACTTTCTGCGCACCGAATGCATGAGCATAATCAACGACAGCTTTCGCAAGCGGATGCTGCGACAACGACTCGACGGCTGCGATTGCATTTAGTAATTGCACTCGACTTCCTTCATCACTAGGAATGAAATCTGTTACTTCCGGATAGCCTTTTGTTAACGTGCCCGTTTTATCGAAAGCGACAACATTAAGCCTTCCCGTCTCTTCAAGGTGGATACCGCCTTTAATAAGTACGCCTTGACGCGCAGCGTTTCCAATCGCGGTCACGATCGCTACCGGCGTGGAAACTACAAGCGCACACGGACAACCGACGACAAGTACTGCGAGTCCTTGATAAATCCAAGCGCTCCAATCCCCACCAAGTAAAGGAGGAATGATAGCCACTAAAATGGCAATCACGATAATAGCAGGTGTGTAATAGTTGGCAAATTTATCGACAAACTTTTGCGAAGGCGCTTTTTCTGCCTGCGCTTCCTCTACAAGGTGGATAATTTTTGCAATTGTTGTATCCCCAACAAGCTTCGTGACCGTTACTTCGAGCGCTCCTTCTTCATTGAGCGTTCCTGCAAATACATTATCACCGCGCTTTTTAAGAACAGGAATAGATTCACCTGTAATTGCCGCTTGATTCACTGTAGATGCCCCCGTCAGGATCGCACCGTCCATGGCAATCTTCTGTCCAGGTTTCACGATGAGGATATCTCCGACGCGGATGTCTTCTGTCAAAAGCTCTACGAATTCTACTCCGCGTTTTACCAAAGCAGAGGGCGGTGCAATATCCATTAACTTTCGGATTGACTGCCGAGCTTTGTTCATTGAATAAGCTTCCAAGGCTTCACTGACTGCGAACAAAAAGACAACAACCGCGCCTTCACGCCATTCCCCAATGATTGCAGCCCCGATAATCGCAATGGTCATTAGTGTTTTCATATCAAATTCAAAACGAACAAGGTTTAGCAATCCTGTTTTGAATATCCCCGCTCCGCCAACTACGATTGCAATGGCAAAAAATAGTATTGCCGTCGGATGCGTTTCTGAGTAGAGGAATGAGATAGCCATCCCTACTATTAAAAAGACAAGCGAAAAAAGTGTAACAAGATTTTCCTTGCGTTTAAAGAAAGGTATCTTCGCTTCAATTTCCTTACGCTGTAACGAAACCACTTTAATACCATCAAAAGCACCCGCTGCTTCAAGGTCTTCTATGCTTGCAGTACCACTGAATGCTAATTTAGAAGCACCAAAATTCACTTGCGCGTCTTGTACAGCGGGTAACTTTTTGACGTTATTTTCGAACTTCATCGCACAACTGGCACAAGTCAGATTCTCAAGTCGATATTCTTTCTTTTCAACCGTTGTCAAATTCAACACCTTCAATCGCATGCTCATGTGCAATCTTCACAAGTTTGTAGACGTGATCATCTGCAAGTGAATAGTAGACCATTTTCCCTTTTTTCCTGGACTTAGCAAGTGCTTGAACGCGCAAATACCGTAAATGATGGGATGCAGTAGCGACTGAAGAACCAATGACTGCCGCAACATCGCAGACACACATTTCTTCTTCTATCGTCAAGGAATAAGCGATTTTCAATCTTGTTTCATCTGCCAACGCTTTGAATATTCCTACTGCAGCTCCTAAATCCGGGAGCGCTTTCTGTACACCTTCAACGACTTCTTCATGAACTGATACCACTTCACACACTTCTTTTATCATCCTATATACACCTCATTCAAATGTTTGTTTGATTGTAATTAGTATATGCAAAATTCCGAGAAGTTGCAAGGTTAATCAAACGGTGGTTTGAATGATTATTTGTTCATCGATGTATCAATATACTTGCACGTACGAAAATCAGACTTTCTGATAAAACGTGGCACGACTAAACCGCAAATATTGTCTTAGGGATGATACTATAATTCAAAAGTTGAAGTGATTTGAATTTGAATAGGATACTTAAAAAAACATCCTATATTTGTTCTTGTGGTGACCGTTCTCGTCGTTGTAATCACAGGTAATTTATCTATTTACCGATAGAAGACGCTCGCTTCAATCACGAAAAGAGTGTAGCCCAGTGATAAGTGGAGTCTCCTTTCGGTAGACAAATAAAAGGATAGTCCCGACTCTAGTGGCCGGTCCCATCCTCATCTGTTTTATCCTTATGTAAAATATCATACAATTCATCCTCAGTAGAAATCGCTGCAAGTTTTACATTCGAACGGTAAGCTGCACGGACAATCACATGTCCTGCAACCGGTGCAGTCAGAAAAACAAATACAATTCCTAGCAATAGACGGACACTTACGAAGTGTTGACTAAACAAAAAGTAAATGAAAGCGCCCGACAAAGTCAGCAAAACTGAGAGCGTCGAGCTTTTCGTAGCTGCGTGGGATCTCGTATAAACGTCAGGTAACCGAAGCAGTCCGAACACGCTGATTACGCTCGCAATTCCGCCTAGCAAGATTAGAAATGCACCTAGAAATTCACCGATCGCGTTTACGTTCAACAATAACACCCCTCTCAATGAATTTCGAGAAGGCGATTGTTCCGATGAACGATAGAATTCCCATTATGAGGATGACTTCTAAAAACGACTTTGTGTTCATCATTACTGAAATGACAGCTATCGTCGCAATTAAATTGACACCTATGACATCAAGACCTATAACCCGGTCCGGCATAGATGGTCCGAGAATAATCCGTATGACAGCAATGGCTATTGTTATCGAAAATAATATGAGCGAAGTTGTTAGCATTACTTGAATCATTAGCGGGTCACCTCCATGATCGCTCTTTCAAAGTTATGCAACTGCATTAAGAGTCCATCACGTGATTGTTCGACGTCCATCGCGTGGATGTAAAGTACATTTCCCTCAGGGGATACTTCCATGACGACAGAACCCGGGGTCAATGTCAAAAGCAATGATAGCAACGTTACTTCCGAATCACTATTCAATACAGTTTCATATTTGAAAATACCTGGTTTAATTTTCAGCGTTGGGCTAAGAATTTGTTTCAATACGACGACACTGGATTTGGTCAACTCCGAAATGAAGATGAAGAGCAACTTAATGGTTGCGTATAAGCGGCGCAAGTAAAATCGGGTACCGAAAAATCGGTGCATGAAAAATATGATTCCAATCCCTACTAGGAAGCCAGCAAAGAAAGTCGTAAACTTCAACTCGTCTTCATCCATTAGGAGCATCCAGAGCAAAGCTATAAATAAATTCAACAATAATTGGGCTGGCATAAACGGTCACCTCTTCTTTACGGTTAATGGATAGGAGTGTTCTCGATTATCCGTTGCCTTTCAAAACTGCGTCGATATAAATTTCAGGATTCATCAGCGTGCGTGCCGCATCAGAAACGTATGGTGCAAGTCCCTCTGCTCCAACTCCCAATGCAATAGTCAAAATACCGAACAGCACGAGTGGAATCAGCATCCCTTTTTTAAGCGGGACATCGTCATCTTCATTAATGATTGTTTCACCCCAGAAACAGTTCAAGAATATGCGCAGTAATGAGTAAAGCACGAATATACTTGATAGGAAGGCAATGGCCAGCAAGATGAATGAACCTGCTTCAATCGCTCCCTGTCCAATGTACACTTTGCCGATGAATCCGCTAAGTGGTGGAATTCCGGCAAGCGACAGCATCGTGATGAAAAATAGCCAGCCCAGCAACGGATAATTTCGGATCAAGCCGCTCATTTTTTCAATCCTGCCTGTTCCTGTCAAGTAAACCATCGTTCCTGCAATCAGGAACAACAGTGCTTTGATAATCATGTCGTGAATCAGATAATAGATAGACCCTTGGATTGCCACTTCTGTCGAAACAGCTAGTCCAACAAGTATAAATCCGACTGCAATGACGACATTGTAGGAAACAATCTGTCGAATATCATTGTAGGCGATTGCACCGAAACATCCGCCAATCATCGTTACCGCGGCCATGATGCCAATCATCGAATGTGTTACACCCGGCTCGTGATAAAAGATGAGTGTAAACACGCGGAACATAGCATAGATACCCACTTTCGTAAGTAACGCACCGAACAAGGCCGCAACTGCTGTCGGCGGTGCACTGTATGATCCTGGTAGCCAAAAATAAAGAAGTAGTCCAGATTTCAAACTGAAGACTATTAAAAATATAATACTAATCACTGTCAATAGTGGCCCTTGTCCGACTTCTGCAATACGAACGGATAGATGCGCCATATTGAGCGTTCCTACTGTGCCGTATAAATACGCGATGCCGACTAGGAAAAACCAAGATGACAGCACATTTATGGAGACATACTTTATCGATTCGACAAGTTGTACCTTCCTACCCCCAAGTGTAATAAGAACGTAGGAAGCTAATAACATCACTTCGAAACAGACGAATAAGTTAAATAAATCACCCGTCAAGAACGAGCCGTTTACACCAGCAATGAGAAAAAACACGAATGGATAAAAGAACATATTTTCATGTGCCCTTCCGATTGAAGAAAACGCATAAATTAGAATGATTCCTGTAACAATCGCGGTCGTCAATACGAGTAGCATGGAAAATGAATCCGCAACGAACGAAATCCCGTAAGGCGGCAACCAGCCACCGAAATCAATCCGTAAAATCCCATCCGCCTGAATCAGATTCAATATGTATATACTCACGGCGATGGTCACTATAATGGAAACTAGACTGAATCCCCGTTGAGTTTTTATATTGCGTCTAAGAAATATTAGTAAAATCCCCGTCAATAAAGGGATAATCATCGGCATTACAACAATATTATTCATCTTCGAACCCTCTCAATGCAGTCAGACTGTCCGATTCAGTCTCGTTGTATGTTCGGTAAGCTAGTACCAGTAAAAACGAAGTCACCGCAAAGCTGATTACTATTGCTGTGAGAATTAGCGCCTGCGGGAGAGCATCCGTATAGCTTTCTGCATTTTCACCTAATAGTGGGACAGCACCTTTTTTCAGTCCACCCATCGTCATTAGGAGCAAATGTACAGCATGTGACAAAATAGCAGTACCTAGAATAACCCGAACCAGACTTTTGGATAGCAACAAATAGACAGCAACCGTTACCAGCACTCCAACGAGTATCGTTATTAACGTTTCCATCAGCTACACATCCTCACTAATACTTAATATAATTGTTACGACGACGCCGACAACAGTCAGCGCCACCCCAGCCTCGAAAAGAACCATAGTCGACAGCTCTGTTTCCCCGAACACTGGTAAATTGACATGGCTAGCCGTAATTGTTAGGAACTCAGCGCCGAAGATAACCGGTCCGAGTCCCGTTCCCACAGCGAGCAAGACACCGAATGCTGCAATTTTCTTGAAATCGAATGGAATTCCCTTATGAACTGTTTCGATATCGAATACCAAATAGAGCAGGACGAAAGCAGAAGAAAGGACAAGACCGCCTATGAAACCCCCTCCGGGATTATTGTGGCCAGATAGGAACAATTCAACACCAAACGTCAAAATGATGAAGACAACGATTTTCGTCACAGTTTGTAAAATGACATCATTAGTTTTCAACGTCCTTGTCCCCCTTCCCCGCCTTTAGTTTAATTAATGTAAACACTCCGATTCCCGCGATGAAAAGAACGACAACTTCCAACATTGTATCGAATGCCCGGAAGTCACCCAAGATTGTATTTACAATATTCTTTCCACCCGTGAGCTCATAAGCATTTTCAAAATAGCTGGAAATTGAATCGAACATTTTATTTCCCTGGACGATTAATGCCAGAACCGTTACAACCGTTCCAACTGATACCGCTATAATGCCTCTTGTAATCTTTGATGAACGGGTTGCTTTCTCTTTGCTCCATTCCGGTAAGAAATAATAACATAAAAGAAATAACGCCGTAGTCACGGTTTCTACGATAATTTGTGTTAAAGCTAAATCTGGCGCTCGGAATACAACGAAGAGAATCGCAATTGAATAACCGAGAACACCATTTAAAAGAATTGCAGTTATACGCGATTTTGCAAAGATAATCGCTATACTCGCACCCATCATTACGAAAACGATGATGAATTCATTAATTGTAATAGGCGCGTCATTAGAGAAATCAATGGAAAACCCGCCTGTCCATAATAATCCTCCACCAACCGTCACAATGAAGAATATAAATATATAGGCAAGATAATCCCTAAGGTAGCCTGTCATATAAGTCCGTGTCAGGAATGCCGACCCATTTTCCAACTGCGATAATAGACCGTTATATGCAGTATCGAGATTCCAACGCATCGGGACAATCGTATAAATCCCTCGCCAATATCGGAGGAATGTATAAAGTAACGTGCCCAGTATGACGACACCGAATGTCATCAGTAATGGCATATTAAATCCGTGCCAAGCGGATATATGCGGAACAAGCCCTTTTGCCCCTTCAAATGGTGGATAGATTGAAGCCATCGCGGGACTCAATAAATAACGTCCCACGACATTCGGGAAGAAAAAGATTCCTAGGACAAGTAATGCAAGAATTGAGGGTGCAATAAGCATGCCCACTGGAGCTTCTTGTGCCTTCCGGTCAAGACGATCCGGCTGATGTTTCCCAAGAAACGTCTGGAAAACGATAATCATGCTATAAACAAATGTCAACACACTCGCAAGCCAAGCGACGACCGGTATGAGCGTTCCCCATATTGGCCCCATTGCAAAAATATCGAGGTTGCGAATAATTAATACAGATTCAAAAAACATTTCTTTACTAAGGAAGCCATTAAACGGTGGTAATCCAGCCATCGAAAAACTTCCGATAACCCCAATTGTAAATGTCACAGGCATAAGTGACATTAGTCCACCAAGTCTCCGGATATCCCGCGTACCGACCTGGTGATCAATAATACCAACGACCATGAATAATGCGCCTTTGAACGTAGAATGGTTAATTAGATGAAACAAAGCTGCAAATCCAGCTTGCGTGTAAATAACCGAGTCCGCACTGTAGCCTTCGTTCAGTGCCGCAGAACCAAGTCCGAAGAGGCTCATAATCAGACCGAGCTGACTGATAGTAGAGTAAGCCAACAAGGCTTTAAGATCTGTTTGCCGAACAGCGTTAACTGAACCCCATAACAAAGTAAATATCCCTACACCAGTCACTGTATAAAACCACACCGATTCCCCACCAAATACAGGCGTAAAGCGTGCCACTAGGTAAATTCCCGCCTTTACCATTGTTGCAGAGTGTAAATAGGCACTAACAGGTGTCGGCGCTTCCATAGCATCTGGTAACCAGATATGGAAAGGGAATTGTGCTGATTTTGTAAAGGCACCGAGTAGAACGAGCAACATTGCCGGTATGAAAAGAGTTTCATCTGTATACTGGCCAATGGTCCCAATTATTTCACGCACACTAAATGATCCCGTCATTGCATGAAGCATAATAAAACCGGCAAGCATCCCCACTCCGCCTGAAACTGTAATCAGCAACGATTTTTGCGCGCCTGATCTGGACTTTTTCCTGTGATACCAAAACGCGATTAATAAGAATGACGAAATACTTGTCAATTCCCAAAAAACATAAAGTACCATCAGATTATCTGACAGGACCACACCGAGCATTGCACCCATGAACATTAAAAGATAAACATAAAATCGCCCTAACGTTTCACGTTCGGATAAATAATATATGGAATAGAGAATGACTAAACTTCCTACCCCAGTTATAAGTAGAGCAAAAATCATACTTAGTCCGTCAAGATACGTCGTAAAATTAATTCCTGCAGAATCAATCCATTTAATTGTATGTATATACGTTTTCCCTCCCGCAACAGAAGGAATATAACTAGCAAGAAAAATAAATAATGTTAGTGGAACAACCATGACAAACCATCCGATATTTCGGCTCGGGACCCGCTTATAAATGTACGGGATAAAGAGAGCAGCCAAAAACGGAGTGAAAATGGCTAACGTAATTGATAACAAATGCAAACCTCCAGTTCTAAACAGATTAATCCCGTTGATTTTATTCACCTAGAAAGTATACGGAACCAGTAGCTCTGAGTGTGTAGGGAATGTAAATTTTCATAATAGTTAAGTGTGCACTTGACCTGCGTCGTATCTGACGGGATAATAGGGAGCTATAGCTAACAAGCAGAAGGGGAAACTCTATAAGTTTATACAAGAAATTATACACTATAACAGTATGGTTAGCACTTTGAAGGCATTCGATTTACTTATTTCTTGTCAAGTGAAGCAGTTTCATATATAATTGCTTGGTTTTCAATTAATGTTAAACTTCATATACAGATATATAATTAGACAAATAATAATTAAGAGGTGACTACCGTCATGGGCAAAGTAAAAGGTCGTATGGACGAGAGTATTCTCGTTTGTGTCTACTACGGTCCAAATGGTGAACGTCTCATTAGACGTGGACATAAAATCGCGACAATCATGGATTGTCCTATGTATATTTTAACTGTAGACCCATTGCCTTACGATGAATTTGATGCGGAAAAGTCTGAGTATGTCGATCGTTGGAAAGAGCTTGCCGAGGAACTGGATGTAGAAGAATTCATCGTCAAGGATAATGAAAAACGACCTTCTGCAAAAGTGATAAAAGAAGTAGCTCATAAAAACAACATTACTCAAATAATTATCGGACAAACGGCTCAAAGCAGATGGGAAGAGATTACAAAAGGGTCGTTCATGAACGTACTCCTGCGTGAAATCACTTTTGTTGACTTCCATGTCGTCTCTGTCGATCGTGCCATCCGTGACGAAATCGATGGAATGTTTGAAAAAGGAATTCGTGCCTATTTAGTAGAAGATGGGGACGGTTTCCGTATCAATTTCAAATTATCAAAAGAAGTCCGTTTTGAAGGTATTTTCTTTAAAGAAATCGGAACTGATTTCAACAACGGGATTTTTAAATTTATGAGTAACAATAAAATGTGTCAAGTACACATTACAGATGACCAAGTGACTGATCCCTCTTTGTTCTCTTGTAAAACTACTTAAATAAGTAACAAAAAGTGGATGCCCATTTATGGGCATCCACTTTTTGTTACTCCTCTATTTCTTCGCCTACGATTTTCACTTCAAGCTCAAGGTCTATGTCAAACTTCTTTTTAACCTCCGCTTTAACCATTTCAATTGTCTGAATGTAATCAGAAGCTGTCGCATTGTTTTTATTGATGATAAAACCGGCGTGCTTCAATGATACTTCTGCACCTCCATGCCCTTTCCCCTGCATACCGCAGTCTTGTATGAGTTTTCCTGCAAAATAGCCCGGAGGTCGTTTAAACACACTTCCAGCTGAAGGATACTCAAGAGGTTGCTTGGACTCGCGTTGGAAAGTCAAGTCAGCTACTTTCGCATCAATGACATCCTGACTTCCTTGTACAAGCTGGAATTCAGCAGACAGAACAAAGTAACCATTTTTCGAAATAATACTTTGACGATAACCGAGTTCGAGATCATCTTTTGTGAGGATTAGCCGTTCGCCCTTTGGCGTCAGCACCGTCGCCTGAACAATAATATCTTTTATTTCCCCTCCGTATGCACCGGCATTCATCGCCATCGCACCTCCGATAGAGCCCGGAATTCCGCATGCAAATTCGATGCCCGACAGTCTAGCTGCTGCTGCACGTTTTGAAACATCAATAATCAGTGCACCCGCTTCTGCATGTATGAGCGAACCTTCAATTCTTATTTCACTAAGCTCTGACAAATGAAGGACAATCCCCCTTACACCGCCATCCCTAACGACCATATTTGACCCATTTCCCAGTAATAACAACGAAATCTTATTTTCATATGCGTAGCGTACTGTGGCTTCTGTTTCATCTATAGTTCCAGGGATGACGAGAAGGTCTGCAGCTCCTCCAAGTTTTGTCATCGTGTATTTGCCAAGTGGTTCGTCAATTAGTAATGTGCCTTGTGTAATTTTTTTCTGAAGTTCTTTAAACCATTGATGTTTTGACATCAACATTCAATCCTTTCAATATCAATTACGCCTCGGCGTTATTGCGTCCAGATTTTGAATCGAGCTTGAGGCCTACAGGGGGGAAGGATTGAACTCCATCCTTCCGCTGCCGCAGGACGCGGCAATCTTAGGTTGCCTTCATTGACTCCTATCAAAATCTGTGACATCCGCCAAAGGCTTTATCAGGGAGGAATTAACTTCATTCCTCCTTGTTCAGCGGGCGTTTGGACACCCGCTGAACAGGTATACAAAACCACAGTCATCACCCACCTATGGAGGTGAGAATCTTCTGTAGCTGACGATTCGCTTTCAGTACAAAAACATTTGTTGAATAAAGATAAAGCTTTTCATCTTTAATAGTATGCTTGGAAACTTTTCTTTTGACAAGGAATTCTAATTGATTTGAAATCGACCTCCTCAATTCCATCCAAATAAATACCTTGACTTCAAGATACTTTTGGAATATAGTAGAAACATATTCAAATATGAAAGGGAGTTATTCACAATGACAAAATGGACTGTAGACGCTTCACATACAAGCGTAGGTTTTTCAGTAAAGCACATGATGGTTTCTAAAGTAAAAGGACGTTTTACAGGGGTAGAAGGTACACTCGAAGGTAGCCCTGAAGACTTGACAGGCGCTAACCTCAATTTCACAATTGATGCAAATACAATTCACACAAACAGTGAAGACCGTGATAATCACCTTCGTTCTGCCGATTTCTTTGATGCAGAGCAATTCCCAAGCATCACATTCGTTTCAACAGCTATCACTAAAAAAGGCGGCAACGAATATGACGTTACTGGCGATATGACAATAAAAGACGTGACGAAAGAAATTACGTTCGAAGCTGAATACGAAGGTACTGCTAAAAATCCTTGGGGTGTAGATGTCGCTGCTTTTGAAGTTGAAGGCAAAGTCTCAAGAAAAGAATTCGGTCTTACATGGAACCAAGCACTTGAAGCAGGTGGCGTTCTGGTTGGCGATGATATTAAGATTACAATCGACTTACAACTTAACCCTGCTCAATAATAATAGCAATTGGCACCCAGTGCCTATCGTTTAAGCAAATAAATGGACCAAGTGATCATTATGATCTCTTGGTCCATTTTAATTTGGTTTTGGTTAAACTTATTCTTCGTCAGCTTGGCGGAGAGCTTCAGCAAATGATTCAGCAGGTTGAGCACCTGAAATTGCGTATTTACGGTTAATCACGAAAAACGGAACACCCTTCACGCCAAGTTGTCCAGCTTCCCCTATATCCATTTTTACGTCTTCTGCAAATTCATCAGAATCGAGAACTTCTTTCACACGGTCGCGGGAAAGTCCTGCCTCTTCGGCAATACGGAGCAACACGTCATCTGTTCCAATCTTTTCCCCATCGATGAAGTAAGCCTTCAGTAAGTTTTCCGTTACCACCTTGCTGAGGCCCTCCTGTTCCGCAAGTTTCGCGAGACGATGTGCATTAAATGTATTCGCAGGCGTCATTTTATCAAAGTCGTAATCTAGTCCTACAGTTTTTGCCTGTAGCTCCACATTATCCGTCATGTTTTTTGCCTCTTGAGCACTCATACCATACTTTTTCGCTAGATCCACCCGTACAGATTCATTGGACTCAGGGGCTGAATTCGGATCAAGTTCGTATGCTTTGAAAATAATTTCAGCTTTTTCCGAAAGTCCGGTTTGTTCCAGTGCCTCTTCTAATCTGCGTTTACCAATATAACAAAACGGGCAAACGTAGTCTGACCAAATCTCGATTTTCAAATTATATTTACCACCTTTCATATCCCTATTTTAAATTCAATCCAAGAAGGGAACAATGAATATGCTTACTACTATTTCGAACATTCTTGACGGAGGTTATAATTTTGACCAATTCATTATGGCTAAGTACTGCACACCCCCGAGAAGCCTCCCCTGAAATCGATAGTGATATCACTTGTGACGTCTGCATCATTGGCGGTGGTCTAAGCGGAATTACCAACGCTTACTTTCTAGCAAAGGAAGGGAAAGATGTAATTCTGCTTGAAAAAGATACGATTCTGGCAGGCGCTACAGGTAACTCTACAGGGAAACTCACTGTCCAACATGGCCTCGTCTATGCAAAGCTACTGAAACAATTCGGGCGCGACAATGCAAAATTGTATTTTGAAGCGAATCAAGAAGCTGTTCAATTCGGGAAAGACTTTGCCAATAAAAGTGAACTTAAGATAGCGGACTCTATTCTTTACTCCCAATCCAAACTTGGCACTGATATGCTTCGTTATGAAATGAAAGCCTATGAGGAACTAGGTATCCCGAGCGAATTCGGAAAAAACTCAGAATTGCCGATACAGATGGATGCAACACTCACTTTAAAAAATGAAAGCCAGATTCATCCTGTTCGTTTCGGGCAGCATCTAGCAAAACTCGCAGTTGAAGCGGGCGCACGTATTTACGAAAATTCGGA
Organism: Sporosarcina sp. Y1004; assembly: GCF_057669665.1. Classification (NCBI taxonomy): domain Bacteria; kingdom Bacillati; phylum Bacillota; class Bacilli; order Caryophanales; family Caryophanaceae; genus Sporosarcina; species Sporosarcina sp. Y1004. Next base: position 54,137 of record NZ_JBYHFQ010000010.1, read on the forward strand.
TGTTGTATTGATGGACTTAAAAAAACGGCTACTTTCCACGAAATCTGGACACGAAGTTAAATTCACCGAACTCATTATATGTACGCACTACCCAATAGAAGCACTGCGTGGACTTCAAATCATGAAGTTATCTGTCGACCGTTCTTATATCGTCTCAGCAGAAGGTAATATGGCTCTACGTGGCCAATATATTTCAGTCGACGAACCGAAACGGTCAATCCGAACTGCGCAAATTGACGGAAAAACGTTTTTCCTACTATCAGGCGAAAGCCATCAGGCAGGCATGGAAAGCGATACGCAAGTATATTACAATCGACTTTATACCGAAGTAAGAGATTTATATAGGCTATACACAATCACTCATGGTTGGTCCGCACAAGATCCACAGACACCGGATTTGATACCGTACGCGGGAATAATTTCTGCAAGCCTGCCTTATGTCTATTTGAGTACGGGTTATCGAAAATGGGGATTATCGAATTCAATGGCGAGTGCTCGGATAATTAGTGACCTTATTGTCGGAAGAACTAATCCCGCATCCGAACTATATTCGCCAGATCGAACGGGGTTTGGGACATTTTTACTACAAGCCTTAAAAAATACCGGCATCGTTTTAAAGGAATTTGCGGGTGGTCACCTGACTCGTACCGACACCCCTATTTGCACGCATATGGGTTGTAGGACGAGGTGGAATGCCGGAGATGAAACATATGATTGTCCATGTCACGGTTCACGCTTCCGAAAGGACGGCTCAGTTCTAGAAGGCCCAGCGACAAAACCGCTGAATTTGTAATAAAGCGTTACCTCTTTTTAAGGTATACTGTCTAAAAAGGGGTGTTTCTATGACTTTGCGTGAAATTCGACGGATTCGAAGGTCTGAAGAAGATCGTTATCCGTTCAATCCAGACATCATCCAAAATTTTGAATCCCTGACATTGAAAGCCCCTATTACGATAATCGCTGGAGATAATGGAAGCGGTAAAACGACGTTATTGGAAGGTATTGCAGCAGCTGCCGGTAGCACACTCATTAGCGGAGAGCATATGGAAATGGATCATTCACTATCCCCCGCATTCGAATTGGCAGATGAATTCAAGTTAATTTGGTCAGTGAAAACAGGCAACGGCTTCTTTTTCAGGGCTTCTGATTTCGTTACGTATATACGCAGCATCGCCAACATCCGTGAAGAAGCACGTCAAAAAATAGAAGAGATTAAAAGGCGTAATCCGAATAGCCTGGAAGTACTCCCCTACGCTAGAACGTATAACGAACTACGGAATTTATACGGCGAAGGATTGGAAAAACGTTCGCACGGGGAAAGCTTTCTCGACTTGTTTCAAGCACAGTTTCAACCAAACGGCTTTTATATCCTCGATGAGCCTGAGGCACCTTTATCACCGAATCGACAACTAACATTGCTGGCAATTCTCCACGACATGGTTGCCGAAGGTGCACGATTCCTCATTTCCACCCACTCACCCATGCTTATGGCATATCCTGGTGCGGATTTGTATGAGATTCAAGACGGCGAACTGGTGAATGTTTCGTTCAATGAAATCAGGCATGTTAGTATGACGAAAGACTTTTTGAATGATCCGGAGAGATATTTGCGGCATTTGTTTAAGTGATCAATAAATTGTTACAAAACAAAAAAAAGGTTGCAATCCACTTTGTTCGCGGATCACAACCTTTTCCTATTTATTTCATTTTAACGCTTCAGTCAATACTGGGACAATTTGCATCTTCCGGGAAACGACACCCTTTAAAGTTGCTGTATTGTTTACAAGTGTCACATTGAAAGCTGCACTTGCGCGAACTGCTTCTTTGCCAAGCACCAGGACAATCGAGTCATTATTCAATATGTCGGTAACGACAAACAAAAATAGATCAAGTCCTTTTTCAGCAATGACACGATACAGAAGGTCTTCTAGATCCGCTTGGCGGTTCATGACATCATTTACGTCGATTGCATTTACTTGTGCAATTTCAACTTTCACATCATTGATTGCGAATTCTTTAGCATCCAGTTTCACAAGATCTTCAAGCGTTTTATTGCTCAAATCAGCACCAGCTTTCAACATAGCCAGTCCATACTCTTGTGCATCCACGCCCGTGATGGCTATCATTTCTTCGACAGCTGCACGATCTTCATCAGTATACGTTGGTGACTTGAACAATAGTGAGTCTGAGATAAGTGCGGAAAGCATAAGCCCTGCGATGTTCTTCGGAATTTCAATACCGTTTTCTTTAAATAGTTTGTTTAGAATCGTCGCCGTGCAACCAACTGGCTCTGCACGATAATATAGAGGTTCATTAGTCTCAAAATTGGCGATACGGTGATGATCCACCACTTCAATGATTTGCACTTCATCGATATCATCCACGCTTTGTTGTTTCTCATTATGGTCGACAAGAATGACTTTCGCTACTTCAGGCGCTGCTTTTTCAATAAAGCGCGGCGCTTCAAAACCAAAATATTCAAGTGCATAAGCTGTCTCGTTCGTAATATCACCAAGTCTCACTGCTTCAGCATTCATCCCTAATTGCTGTTTTAGATATGTATAACTGATAGCAGCAGAGATTGAATCGGTATCCGGATTTTTATGTCCAAAAACAAAAACTTTTTCCATGTTAAATAGCCTCCTGCTCATTTTATATTCTATTTCATTTTATCATAAAGGACGGTCAAATAAAATCGCTGCTAATTCATCTTTATTAACGATGAAATCAGCGACCGTATAATTATCCAAAACTGTCAAATAGGCATTCAATGCTTCATGTAATGCACCTTTCAGCCGACAGACCGGTGATAGTATACAACTATTCGATTGGAGATTGAAACACTCTACGAGGTGGAAATCATCTTCAGTCTTTCGAACAAGTTCTCCGACATTGATATTTTCAGGCTCTTCTTTCATTCTTATCCCGCCGCCTCGACCGCGAATCGTCTCGATCAATCCCATTTTTCCAAGCTCGTGTACAACTTTCGTCAAATGATTTTTCGAAATGCCGTAAGTATCTGAAATATCCTGAACTCTCGATAGTTCCCCGTGTTCTTTCGCACCCAAGTAAATTAATACACGTAAAGAAAAATCTGTATACATCGTTAGACGCATAATTTCACCACTCTTTCCGATACTATTATAGCGTTTGTGGCAAGAAGGTGATAGAAATGCTACTAATTTATTAACTCTTCCTAAAGATGCATTATATATCTATCTTTAATACTTATCATCGTTTATGCTTGTACTAACAACTTTGAAAGGTCGTGTCCCGAATGCTATCACAAGAAACCATTACGATTATCAAATCAACAGTACCTGTCTTAGAAATACACGGGAAAACAATTACAACAGTATTTTACAAAAACATGTTTGAGGCTCACCCTGAACTTCTCAACGTTTTTAATCATGCCAACCAATCACAAGGGCGCCAACAAAGTGCTCTTGCAGGTCTTGTTTACGCAGCAGCTGCTAACATCGATAACCTCGAGGCTGTATTGCCAGCTGTCGTTCAAGTTGCTCACAAGCACAAATCACTTAACATTACGCCAGAACAATACCCCATTGTTGGATATTATCTATTAGGCGCCATTAAAGAAGTATTGGGCGATGCAGCTACTCCCGAAATTATTGGTGCTTGGGGAGAAGCTTACGAAGTTATCGCAGGCGTATTCATCGGAATCGAAAAAAAGATGTATGCAGAAGCAGAACAAATGAACGGCGGATGGAAAACGTTCAAAGACTTCGTCATTGCAGACAAAGTAGTTGAGAGTGATGTCATTACATCCTTCTATTTAAAACCCGTTGACGGAATAGAACTTCCTTCTTACAAACCTGGGCAATACATTACTTTACGCGTTACAATCCCTGGTGAAGAGTACATTCTGAACCGCCAGTATAGTTTGTCACAAGCTCCAACAGGCGATTTTTATCGTATTTCTGTTAAACGTGAAGATGAAAACACGCCTAACGGCAAGATGTCTGTTAACCTTCACCAGGAAATGAACGTCGGAGATACAGTTGAAGTTAGTGTTCCTGCGGGTGTCTTTCACCTCGACACGGAGAGTTCGACTCCCGTCACACTGATTAGCGGTGGTGTGGGTATCACTCCAATGATGAGTATGTTTGACGCAATCGCAAAAAACACACCTGACCGTCCCGCTGCGTTCTTGCATTCTGCACGTACGCGCCAACACCAGGCGTTTGATGCAAAACTACGAACGTTGAATGAATCGATGCCTTCGTCAACTTATGCTGTGCTGTATTCTGATGAAGGTGATGGCTTTATCAACCGTGACTTCCTTGCAGCCCATGTCATAGAAGGAAGCGACATCTACGTCTGCGGACCGACAGTGTTCATGAAGTCTGTCATTAAAGATTTATACGCAATGGGAATTTCAGAAGAAAAAGTCAACTTTGAATTCTTTGGACCAGCCCAAGAGCTTGACCTGGTAAGCGTATAATTTCTTAAAAATGATAAAAATAATGAGCTAAGCACAAAATCTCCACCTAAGAAGTTAGCTAGGAAATATATTCTATGAATTACTAAACAAACAACAAAAGCCGCCATCCAACTTGGGTAGCGGCTTTTGTTATGGAAGAATTTAGTTGAAAACCAGGAACCCCCTTCACTGGATACATACTCTAGTGAAAGGGGTTCCCTGAATCTATTCTTCTTGATGAATCACCTTTGAGCTTTAGGCGGGAGCTTGAACGAACTGTAAATTAAGACTGCTATAAGCAATAGTCCAAGATAACCGATTAGTGGATAGAAATATGCCACAAGCTTCGTAAAGCCAACGAAACTCAACACAAATCCGATTACAAGCGTTACTAAAACAAAGTAATTGAATTTCTTCGTATTGATTTGTATGAAACGTGCTCCGAATGAAAAGAACATACTCACAGCTGTATTGAAAATCATTCCGTACAGAACGAATGCCATCAAAATACCTAATATAGGTGATACCTCGTTGATAATTGCCAGCATTGGCAACTCAGCATCTCCGGCCAGTTCAATTTTCGCGAAAATAGCTAAGTGGCTTAATAGGATAAGGATCCCTAGAGCTAGTCCGCCGAGCAATCCACCCCACGCAGCTACTTTCTCATTCTTCTCTGCTCCACCCATGACGAGGGTCATAGAGGCACCAACAGCAATGTTAAACGATACATAGTTTATGGCGGAAATGAACCAGTTCGGCAAAGTCGTTTTCACTGCAAGTGCAGTTGAATTAAGATCTGCGAATGAACTATCCATTGTCACCAAACTGTAGATGGACACAAGAACAACTGCCAGAACCAAGAATGGGGTAATACTGCCAATAATGCCCACGACTTTATCGACATTAAGCATAACCGTCAACATGACAAGAACAATCATCAGGAGACTACCGACAAATGGTGGTAAGCCGAATTGCTGATTTAAGTTCGATCCTGCTCCAGCTATCATAACGACACCAACACCAAACAATGTAAAAATAATTATATAGTCAATAAGAATCCCTAAGTATCGACCACTAATTTTGTAAATTACTTCTTTATGTGAAGTAGTCTGCATACGGCTTCCAAGGCGAGTTAGGATCATTCCGAGATATGCAAATAATGCTGTCGAAACAACTGCCCCCGCGATGCCAAGAAGTCCGAAACTTGTAAAATATTGTAGAATTTCCTGGCCAGAAGCAAATCCTGCACCAACGATAATTCCGATGAAAGCGCTTCCCATTTTAATTACGTTTTTCATGATGTCCCCCCCATTATTTCATCACACATAAAGTTAGCAATTACACTAAATAGTCTGAATTTCAACCGTGTGTGTTGTAGTACTGTTCTAACTTATCACTCTTGTGAAACATTTTCAACAACAAAAAAGGCCAATAGATGGCCTTGAAGAAAATTTTGTTTTTTATATGGATTATTATTTCTCTAGAAGTTTCAGAGATTCTCGATTAAACGCAGGAATATCGTCAGGCGTTCGGCTTGTAACGAGCTGATTTTGACAAACAACTACTTCTTTATCAGCATATTTCGCACCAGCATTTTCCATGTCGATTTTTATCGATTTATAGCCGGTTGCATCTCTTCCCTCTAATGCCTTAGCAGTAATCAATAATTGAGGCCCATGACAAATTGCAAATACAGGTTTTTTATCATCCATAAATGTTTTTGCAAACTTTACAAATCGATCATCTGCACGTAGCTGATCCGGCGAAAAACCTCCAGGAATGAATAATGCATCAAAGTCTCCTGGTTTCACGTTTTCAATACCGGAATCCGTCGTCACTTTTACATTTCCTTTCTTTCCTGTCACTACCTTGCCTGCCTCTTTTTCAATTGTAACCACTTCATGACCGGCATCTTTAAATGCTCTTGCCGGTTCCGTGTACTCCGAGTCTTCAAACAGATCCGTGATTAAAGTTGCTATTTTAGCCAATTTAAATGCACTCCCTTTTTTGTGTCTACTCTAATACAATACCTCTCATTGCGAATAGTAAACTTAGGATCGGAACTTTGAAACGTAGGGATTATCTTTTTCGAAAAAACGCCATGGATAGTGGACCGCTTCCCCGGAGTTTCCAATACCGACTCGCGGACCTGCCATAATTTCTCTCGGAACAACGCCTTCAGCAATGAATAACGGCTTATCTGTCCAATGATGACCATAGTATTGCATGGTCACACCAAGTGCTTTCGATAACTTACCAGGTCCATTCGTCCAATCAGTCATTTTCAAAATCCCCCCTCGATTTTCCTGTATCATTTCTAATCCAGTCACAGGTTCCGCCCCCCGGATTAAAATAGCATGAGGTGTTCCAATCGGCCCCCCCACAACATTCATCAATGTATGTGTATGCATTTGATACGTATAGACTAACCCAGCAGTTCCAAACATCACTTCAGTCCGTTTCGTTCGCCTATTTTCAAAACTATGTGCCGCCTGATCCTCAGATCCGTGATATGCCTCCGTTTCCACAATACGGACAACAATTGTTCCCTCGGGTTGCTCGTGAACGATATATTGCCCTAGCAGATTTCGTGCAAGTTCAAGTACGGGTGCCTCAAAAAAAGATTTGTCTATAGGTTTATACATAGTAATCGTCCTCCACATCAGTATTACTATTCCCCGGAATCACAATATTAAAATGGTTGAAATGAATTTGGAAAAACTGCAAACTTAAATATGCGGGTTTTCAATAACACACAGAGAAATATTCTGTATAAATGGAGTAAACCGTTCCCAGTCCAGCGGGAACGGTTTACTCTTATTTCTTAATTAATCCTTTTTCAATCAGGAAATCCTTTGCAACGTCCTCCGGTTTTTCCTTATCCAAATCAACGCGGGCATTCATTTTCAACATATCTTCTTCTGTAATCTTACCTGCAAGGCTATTCAATACTTTTTCAAGATCTGGGAGTTTCTTCAATGTTTCTTGACGTACAACTGGCGCTGCATCGTATTTCGGGAAAAATCCGAGATCATCTTCTGTCGTTGCAAGTTCGAACATTTGAATACGACTATCCGTTGTGAAAGCCGGTATAACATCAACATCTCCATTTTTCACCGCTTCATACATTACATTGGGATCTAGGCTTTTTGTATCTTTGAATGTGAATGGATATGAATTTACCATGTCATCGTAGCCGTCACCTTTTCGTTCGTAAAAAGCATGCGGTGCACCGAAAATCATTTCTTCATCCGTCGAAATTGCAACAAGATCAGAATACGTTTTCGCTTGGTATTCTTTATCTTTCGTGAATGCAAGTGTATAACCGTTCTCGAAACCGAGCGGCTCAAGCCATGTTACTTTGAATTCATCTTCATAGCCCTTCTTAACTCGTTCAAATACACTTTCAGAACTCTCCCCTGCTTCAGACTCCTCTTTTAAAACGTCTTTCAAACCAGTACCCGTATATTCAACGTATAAATCAATATCGCCTTTTTCAAGAGCGGGCGTCATAATTGCAACTTCACCCAACCCATCTTTGTACGTAACTTTATAATCTGTTTCAGATTCAATATATTGACCTAATATATGCGGCAATATAAATTGCTCCGTCCACGGTTTTCCGCTAATTACGATTTCATCTTTACCACCACATGCGCCTAGCAGCAGCGTTAATGTCAATAAAATAATTCCAATACCTTTTTTCATCTTTCTTCCCCCTTTAATGTTGTACCCCTTTTGGTGTTACCTTCTTCTCTACCCACTTCAGGATGAAATCAAAAGCAATGGCGAGTAATGCGACCGGCAGCGCTCCAGCAAGGACGAGTGCGTTGTTATAGGACTGTAATCCTCGGTAAATGACATCACCCAGCCCTCCAGCCCCTACGAACGTTGCGAGCGTCGCAATACCGACAGTCAGCACAGTTGCTGTCCGTATACCTGCCATGATGACTGGCAACGCAATCGGAAACTCAATTTTCTTCAAGATTTGATTTGGGGTCATCCCCATTCCACGCCCCGCCTCTATAATTGCTTCATCCACACTCGTGAGACCTGTATATGTATTTCGAACAATCGGCAATAATGCATAAATAATAAGTGCAATAAGAGCAGTTTTTGAACCAATTCCAATTAATGGGACAAGAAAACCAAACAACGCAAGACTGGGTATGGTCTGTAAAATAGCCGCTACACCGATAATCGGTTCTGCGAAATGGCGGTGACGGGCAATAAGTATTCCAGCTGGCAAAGCAATGAGTATTCCAACAGCTAGCGCAACAAAAGAGAGGTAAATATGTTGGAGGAAAGCTTCTGTAATCATATCTGAACGACTTGTCACCGTTTCAATAAAATTCTTCATTCTTTCACCCACCTTCCATTCTCCATCGACGCCTGTAACAAAGAATGGTGACCAATATATCCAATCACTGCATCATCTTCCGTAACTGCTAGTCGGTTCGATGGATGCGCATCCAATACTGCAATGGCCTCATTGACCGTCAACGCAGAAGGTACTTTCCTAACTTCACCAGCCCATGTCTCATCGTAGAACTTAATGAACTCTTTAATAGGTCGTTGACCAAAATTGCGTTGCCTGTCAATACGTCCCTGTCCAATGAATTCACGAACAAACTTAGTTGCTTGGTTTTCTATTAAATCGGCAGGCGAAGACATTTGCTCAATTTCCCCGTCCCGCATGACAATAATTTGATCTGCGATATCGAGCGCTTCATCCATATCATGTGTTACAAATACAATTGTCTTCTTAATTTTCAGCTGTAGCTTTTTCAATTCCTTTTGCAGCTGTTCACGACTAATTGGATCGAGTGCAGAGAACGGCTCGTCCATCAATATAATATTGGGATTGCTCGCAAGTGCTCGACTTACGCCGACTCGCTGTTGTTGTCCCCCCGATAATTCAAAAGGATAGCGTTTTTTGAATACCGCCGGATCGAGATCCACCATGTCAAGTAGTTCATTTACACGAACAGCAATTTTCTTTTTATCCCATTTGAGTAATTCAGGAACAAGAGCAATATTTTCTTCAATCGTCATATGAGGAATGAGGCCGATTCGTTGGATGACATAGCCAATTGAACGTCGTAGCTCCACCTCATCCCGTTCGATAATTGGCAGCTCATCAATATAGACGGCTCCTTCAGTTGGCACTTCCAACCGATTGATCATCCGCATAAGCGTCGTTTTTCCGCAACCGGAAGGCCCTATAATAGCCGTCAACTTATTTGTTGGGATTGTCACAGATACATTCTTCAACGCTTTTGTTCCATCTTCAAAACGTTTTGTTACATTATCAAAGCGAATCATTGAACTCCTCCTTTTGTAGTTCGTTGCGGCGAGGTCTTCAACAGTACGACACCCGCTTTCACTTTCTGATGAATCGTTCCACTAGTTCATTCCCTTCAAAATATGACCAATCTTCAACCAATCTGCATCTAGTGAAGGTCTATGTGAAGGCCTGTAAAAGATTGATGCGGGATGAAATGTCGGTACAATCTTGTACAACTTTTTTGTCTTGTTGAAGGTCGTGTCATCCAGTTCGTTTAAATACTGAATGGGTCGCTCCAACAGCTGTCCGTGGAGTTCGGTCACCTTCATGCCTTTTCCAAGTAACCTCTGCAACCCGACGTTACCAAGCGTGACAATGAGCTTCGGTTCAATGTTTGCCAGTTCATAATCCAGAATGGGAGCATGTGCCAGAATTTCTTTTATCGTCGGAGGTCGATTATATTTCCGTTCTGTCGTTGTTCCATCACGGTTATTTTTTGTTCCCCATCTATATGGCCTGCTTCGGACCGCACTTGTAATATAAACGTCTTCACGCGTTAATCCAATTGTCGCAAGTGACTTCATCAATTCCTTCCCTGCACGGCCTATAAAGGGAATACCATCGACCAATTCAAATTCTCCAGGCGCTTCACCGATTAGCATCAGTTCGGGATTTCTGGGACCTTCTCCGTAAATAAACCCCTCTACAGGAAAACCTTCTATCCGTTTTCTACCGAGACTCGCAATTGATTCAGGAATACGAAACATCTAAACACCTCCAACTTGTGTTTTCATTCTACCAAAATAAGCCTTTCCTTCAAAAGGAAAGACTCCGTACGTTATCGCTATTGGCGTGTCGTGTTGTTTAGTATTCAAATTAGCCCCGATGCTTTAATGACAGTAGAATCGATCTATTCATACAACCCCGTCAAAATACCATTCACCTTACATTGTTCACGAACCTATAGTGCCCATCCACTTTATCCGTACCCTCTTACTTACAGATATAGAAGGAAGTTTTAATAGTATGAACTAAAAAAGACCTACCTAACATAAGGCAGGTCCAACTTCATTCCAATTCCATTTGTTTCGTCTCTGTCCCTAAAAACACAACAGCTATTACACCAATAATTATGGCACCGCAGAAGATACCAAATACCGTTTCGAAACCGTAGCCTGCTGCAAGTAGTGAACCTACGAGCAACGGCCCAAAAATACCGCCGATACGTCCTACCGCAGCCGCCATTCCAGAACCCGTTGCACGGATTGCAGTGGGATATTGTTCTGGAGAATATGCATACAATGCTCCCCATGCCCCTAAATTAAAGAAAGATAGCAATGCGCCCGAAATAAGTAACAGCGGAAGCGTCTCTGCATTGCCGAAAAACAACGCACTTGCCGCAGTTCCAATAAGATATGTAGCGAGAACAAATTTCCGGCCTGCTCTTTCAATTAACCAAGCTGCTGTGAAGTAGCCCGGCAACTGTGCAAGCGTCATAATGAGAACGTATTTGAAGCTGTGAATCAAATCAAAGCCTTTCATTACCATGACACTCGGTAACCAAAGAAACATACCATAATACGAGAATACGACCGTGAACCAGACAATCCACAACATAAGCGTCCTTCGTGCATACTTCTTCGACCAAATTATCCTAATTTTTTCGCCAGCTGACTGTTTCGGTTTTCCATCTGCCACGAACTTTGGAGAATCTGGCAATTTCCTTCTAAGGTAAATGGCATAAAAAGCTGGAAGTGCTGTAATTATCAAAGCGACTCTCCAACCATAGTCTGGAATGATAAAATAGGCGATTAATGCTGCTATCAACCATCCTGCCGCCCAGAAGCTTTCTAGGAGCACGACAACTCGCCCTCGCTCGTGCGCCGCAACACTCTCAGATACTAGCGTTGATGCGACAGGTAATTCTCCGCCAAGACCTGCTCCAACAAAAAAGCGCAGAATGAGAAATGCAGTAAGCGTCATTGTCAGAGCTGATAAACCGCTTGCAACTGAGAATAGAACTAACGTCATCATAAAGACGTTTTTTCGTCCAATCCGATCTGCAAGCAGGCCAAAACCAAATGCACCGAAAGCCATCCCAATGGAGTTGACACTTCCTATCCAACCCATTTCAGTTGGTGTCAGATGCCACTCCAATGCAAGTGCTGCTATAACAAAGGAGAGAATTCCGACGTCCATCGCGTCGAACATCCAGCCCGTTCCAGCAAGTACTAATAATTTATTTCTTGAAATCCCCTGTTTGTTCTTTTTCACAATCCCCTGCACCTCGTTGTCCGGTTTATTTAAGTGTCTTTACACCTGTCATTATACCCCGTACAACAAAGTGACACAATGTTTTTTAAATCACTAGAACAAGACTTACTGCCATTACTGCCATTCCTGCCATAAAGCCATAAACCGATAAATGCGCTTCGCCATATTCTCTCGCTGCCGGTAGCAGTTCATCGATAGAGATGAATACCATAATCCCTGCAACCGCGGCAAAAATGACGCCAAACATTACACCGTTTAAATAAGGCATTAAAATTAGAAATGCTACTATAGCACCAAGAGGTTCAGCTAATCCCGACAAAAAGGATAATTTGAATGCTTGTTTCCGATTACCCGTCGCGAAATAAATGGGGATAGCAACCGCAATACCTTCGGGAATGTTGTGAATTGCAACCGCGATGGCAATCGCAATACCGAGCGTTGGATCCTGCAATGCAGATGTGAACGTCGCAATACCTTCAGGAAAGTTATGAATTGCAATGGCTAGTGCCGTGAACATACCCATTTTCTTCAGTTTGGCATATTCATCATTCGTTGGACCCGCATTAACATCCTCAACACTCTTCACTTCATGCGGATTTCCAATTGCAGGAATGAGACGATCAATTAAGGCGATAAGTAGCATTCCCCCGAAAAAACCGGCGATAGTTGCCCAATAGCCATTGGTTAGTCCAAGATCTAATACAAGTGCGTCTTTAGCTTTTACAAATATCTCAACAAGTGAAACGTAAATCATTACACCTGCAGAAAAACCAAGTGCTATTGAGAGAAATTTCGTATTTGTTCTTTTCGTAAAAAATGCAAGTAAACTTCCAATCCCAGTTGCTAGCCCTGCAAATAGTGTTAGGGCGAATGCAAATACTACAGTTCCGTCCATTTGCACATCTTCTTTCTATTTCTAAGTTAAAACTAGTGTATGCTATAAGTTTCCCTTACGCAACATTTTAACGAATCTTATTAAATATATATTTCGAGATATAGTATTCCGTTGAATTTTCGCGGAGCTAGTGGACGCTTCTTGACGTAGGAGAGGTCACTGAAAAAGCCAAATGCGGGAGGAATGAATCAGAGATTCTGCTAATACCGCTGCGCCGCTTTGTGGATGCCTCCCGCGATAAGCCAGAAAGAAAACCACTTTCAGTCTTATCGCTTCGGCTACCACGAAGTCGCGCCTTCGCTGAATGGTCACTATGTAGGGAAGCACGTTTCGTTATCTGGGAAAAGACCTGTAGCCTGTAGTGAGTCATTCTTCAACGAAATTAGTATCAAATAGTAATCACATTATAATTTCAGTCTATACATCTCAAAATCACTTTCAATAATGGACACCCTAGCGCAGGCGCGGCAAAGGGGTAGCCGAAGCCGTGAGACTGGATGTGAAGCGCTAATCCAGGCTCACGGCCAGAGGCATCCCCAGAGCGCCAAGCGATCTAAAATGTGCACTCTGAATTTATTCTCTCTCAATAATAGAACACTTCTAGACAAAAAAGAGCCAGCACACTTTTTAGTGTGCTGGCCCTCTTACTATTATTTATTACAATACTTCTTCGACTTCTTTAACCATTTCTTTCACAGACTGAAGTCCGCCTCCAGATAGGTACCAATAGTTCGGATCTAGATAAATGATTTTACCGTCTTGATAAGCATTTGTTTTCTTAACAAGGTCGTTTTCAATCGAATCTTTTGCACTTGAATCTCCGCCAACCGCAGCGTCACGGTCTATAACAAAGAGAATGTCCGGGTTAGTTTCAAGGATATATTCGAATGTGATACTTTGACCATGTGTCGAAACTTCAAGTTTTTCATCAGCTGCTTTAAAGCCAAATACGTCATGAATAATACCAAAACGTGAACTCGGTCCATAAGCACTTACTTTTCCTTCATTTCCAAGAACGATCAATGATTTAGCATCACTCTTGCTTGCTTCTTCATTAATTGCTGCAATTCTATCATCAATGTCCGCAAGTTCTGCTTTCATTTCATCTTCCTTATCAAAGAGCTTTGCAACCGTTTCCATGTTGGTTTTGAATGACTCCATATAGTTTGCTGTATCTACACCTACAAAGACTGTTGGAGCAATTTCACTCAATTCCTCATACATAGCAGATTGACGATCTGAGATGAAAATCACATCTGGCTGCATTGCATGGATTGCTTCAAAATCAGGCTCTTTAAGACCTCCAACGTTCGTGTACTTTGAATCCTCGTATTGAGACAAGTATGAAGGAACGTTCATTTGTGGGACACCTGCAACTTCAACGCCAAGCTCGTCAAGCGTGTCTAGCATACCAAAATCGAATACGACAATTTTTTTAGGGTTTTTTTCCACTGTAGTTTCGCCTAGGTCGTGCGTAATTACCATTTGTTCTGCTGTTTCGGTTTCTTCAACATTTGGTTCTGTTTTGTCTCCAGTTGCTTTATCGTCCGCAGCATCATCATTCGTTCCACAAGCTGCAAGTAAAGCAATTAATGCGAACATCATCATTGTCATTAGTAGTTTCTTCATCAAAAACCATCCTTTTAGTTTTATTGTTAGTTTAATTTTTCCGACTCAGATTGATGCCTAAATTCCGGGCGCATTTCGTTCTTCCTATTAAGAATCGAAGTACACACATATTCGGCAATTAGCCATTTGTTTAATCGGAATATCCATATCGTAAATATCTTTTAACGAATCGGAAGTGATAATTTCATCGGTCGGACCATCTTTGACAACGCGTCCCTCTTTTAACGCAACAATGCGGTCAGAGTAAACGGATGCAAAGTTAATGTCGTGCAGCACGATGACGACTGTTTTACCAAGATCGTCTACAAGTCTTCTCAATATCTTCATAATCTGAACGGAATGCTTCATATCTAGACTATTGAGCGGTTCGTCAAGCAAGATATAATCCGTATCCTGGGCGATAACCATCGCAATGAATGCACGCTGACGTTGGCCACCTGATAATTCGTCCAGATAATCGTGTTGCATGCTCATTAAATCCATATAATCCATTGCTTGCTCGACAAGCCGTAAGTCTTCTGCAGTTAGTTTGCCCCTGGAATGTGGGAAACGACCGAACGATACTAGTTCACGGATTGTCAAACGAACGTTCATGAAATTAGATTGCTTTAATATGGAAACTCTTTTTGAAAACTCATTTGAATTCATCTGTTTAACATTATCTTTATCAACGAGTACTTCACCCGTATCTGCATCGAGAAGACGGCTAACCATTGAAAGGAGCGTTGATTTACCCGCACCATTTGGACCGATGAAAGATGTGATCTTTCCGCGATGAATATTCACATTCACCTTTTCAACGACCGCTTTTTTACCATAAAACTTTGACAGTTCACGGACCTGGATCATGTAGATCGACTCTCCTTTAATAGTAAGTAGATGAAGTAAACGCCACCGATGAAGTTAATAATCACACTGAGTGTCGTAGAGAAAGTGAAGACTCTTTCGACAACCCATTGTCCACCTACAAGGGCGATGATACTCATAATAGAAGCACCAGCGATTAAAACGGTGTGCTTATATGATTTAAAAAACTGATAAGACAAATTCGCGACAATCAGACCGAAGAATGTAATCGGTCCGACAAGTGCAGTAGAAACCGCGATTAGTACAGCGGACAATACAAGCATCGTTTTGACGACTTTGTCATAAGATACGCCTAAGTTAATGGCGGTATCCCTTCCAAGCGAGAGCACGTCGAGTTCGTTAATATACCTCCAGCCAATTAGTAAGCTGATAGCAACAATCCCAAGTGCCCACCAAACGAGGTCTCCGCTGACGTTATTGAAACTTGCAAACATCATATCCTGTACGAGCATGAATTCATTCGGATCAATGAGCACTTGCAGAAACGTCGAAATGCTTCCAAAAAATGTTCCGACAATGATTCCGACAAGCAACAGAAAGTAAATTGGCTGTTTGCCTCCTCGGAATAAAAAGCGGTAGAGGAGAAGCGCGAATACAACCATTGCAGAAACAGATAATATGAAATTCACATGTGTATTGACAATGGCCATATGCCCTGAACCAAGGAAGAAAATAATGGCGGTCTGTAACAATAAGTATAGTGAGTCCAGCCCCATAATGCTCGGTGTCAAAATGCGGTTATGTGTGATTGTCTGAAAAATGACAGTTGAATACGCTACGGCGACGCCCGTAATGGCCATCGCCATTACTTTGATGCCACGGCGTGGTAATGCATAGTCAAAACTTCCGTTTAATCCTTGAAAAAGATACAAAGCACAGGAGATAACAGCCAGTACGCCAAGAATGATGAGTTTCGTCGAGTTACGCATAGGCCTTCCTCCTAAACAATAAGTATAGGAAGATTCCGCTGCCGATAACGCCGACCATCAAACTAATTGAAATCTCATAAGGATAGATAAGCACTCTGCCTAAAATATCACAGAGGAGCAAGAATATTGCACCGAGCAGTGCCGTGTGTGGCAATGTCTTCTGTAAATGGTCACCTTTATAGATTGATACAATATTCGGAATGATTAATCCTAGAAATGGAATCATTCCGACTGTTAAAACGACCGTAGTCGTAATCAGTGCAACTAAAATGAGGCCGATATTGACAATCTTCCTATAAGCAAGCCCGAGGTTTTTCGAGAAATCCTCACCCATTCCTGCAACCGTAAATCGGTTTGCATACAGATAAGTAATGATTAGCACGGGTATGCTTATGTATAGAAGTTCATAACGTCCTTTCATAATCATCGAAAAATCACCTTGTAACCATGCCGACATATTTTGAATAACGTTTGCTTTATAAGCAAAAAACGTCGTAATCGATGACAAAATATTACCGAACATAAGCCCGACGAGTGGAATGAAAATCGCATCCTTGAATTTAATACGATCAAGGATTTGCATAAACAGTAGCGTGCCGGCAAGCGCGAATACAAATGCGACAATCATCTTTTCAATCGTGGATGCGTTTGTGAATAACAGCATAGAGACAAGAATCCCAAGCCGCGTTGCATCCAAAGTTCCCGCTGTCGTCGGAGAAACAAATTTGTTCCGGCTCAGCTGTTGCATAATGAGTCCCGCGATACTCATACCTGCTCCTGCAAGGAGAATGGCAACTAGTCGCGGCAAACGGCTGATCAAGAAAATTTCTGTTGCTTCCGAATCAAAATCTAGCAGAGCCATTGGCGTGATACGACTCACCCCTACGAATAACGATAGGAATGAAAGAATGATAAGTGCGATGAATAAGTAACGTATCTTCATAGGAAGCCTCGATATCAATTATTTGCAGCTAATTGAGAATTCATTAATGAAAACCATTATCAATTGGCTACAAATTCAATTATAACATGTCAGAAATAAGTGTCAACGATTAACTGAAAATCATTATCAATTAGAATTGAAGTACTAAATCATAGAACGCTTCGAGTCCTAGATTTCAATCCATTTTCTACATTTCTAGTAATAAAAAGAGGGCGCCAGATTGAATATCTGGCGCCCTCTATCTATCTCACTGACCCATTGTTTCATTGATGTCGACTGCGTTATCAATTACCTCTTGTGGAACTTTAATGTTTTCAATTTCATTAATTTTACTGATGTCTGCTTTTGCTTTTTGGTCGATATGCATTTCTTCGCCTTCAATTTTCATTACCATATCCATATTCACATTGAATGCGTTTGTGTAGAAGGTTTTTTTATCGATAAATATTTCATATTCTAGTACTTTCACGTCTATATTTTCCAACACTTCCGCTTGTTGTTCGTCCATCTCCAAACCAGCAGGTATATTTTCAGATGCTACTTTCTTAAACAACTCATTGAATTTATCTCCTGATGCAGAAAGTTTAAGTATATATTCGTCATCCGTCTGCTCAAATTTAAATTCATCTACAAACTCTTTGAACATATTCATATCAAGTGTTGGGTCTGCCCCACCAGCCATTTGACCAACCATTTCCTCGTACATATCATCCGGAAACTTGATCCACCCCTCTGCTTCAGGGTTACTCATGAAGAAACCATCGTCTGCCATGTACATATCCATGTCCATCTTACCTTGCTCGCCCATATCCACGTTCATATTCAGATACATAGTTAGAGGCTCAATGATCATATCCATGTCCATTTTAATTTTGCTGTCCATTTCCAACTCTTGACTTGGCATCTTTACGAGCTGATCAATTTCCATTTTTGCATGCATACTCTTTTGTTCATCCGTAACTTCCATTGCTTTTTCATATACTTCTTGTACTGTCATTTCACTTTTGTTTTGAAGTTCTCCTTTCTTTCCTGTCTCTTGATCGGTTTTCGGTTCCGCTGTTGTACTACATGCTCCAAGACCGAGGATTAGAACACCAGTCGCTATACCCTTTATCCACTTTTTCATATCCTTCGCTTCCTTCCATTTCCAGATTTCTTTTACATATACTCATACGACCCGATTCGCAAAGAGTTTCATGATTCGGTGAAATTGAATCATAGTACTCATGCTTCACCATAAATAAATAGAACTACATGCCTTTTATTTCGGTTTCTGAAATTAAAAATCGTTTTTTGTCTTCATCTCCGCTATACTTGCAATTATCAGACAAAAGGGGATTGCATAAAATGATTAAACAATTCTTTTCATACTATAAACCGCACAGGCGGCTTTTCGTTATCGACTTTTCAAGCGCTATTTTTGTAGCGCTGCTTGACCTTGCCTTCCCGGTAGCGGTCAAATGGTTCATTGATGATTTGCTGCCTAAAGGTAATTGGGGGCAGATCATAACAATCAGCATTATTCTACTGCTCATTTATTTACTAAGTACATTCCTACAATATATCGTTAGTTATCTAGGTCACAAACTTGGCATTAATATTGAAACGGATATGCGCCAACAATTGTTCAACCATGTACAGAAACAATCATTCCGTTTCTTCGATAATACCAAAACGGGTCACATTATGAGCCGCATCACCAATGACCTGTTTGACATTGGTGAACTCGCCCACCATGGCCCTGAAGATATTTTCATCGCCATCATGACGCTTATTGGTGCTTTCGCAATTATGTATAGCATTAATCCGGAACTTGCCATAATCGCAATAATTATGGTGCCTTTCCTAATCATTGTCGTGACATTCTGTAATATTAAAATGAATGCTGCATGGAAAAATATGTATGGCAAAATCGCAGATGTCAATGCACGTGTTGAAGATTCCGTATCAGGTTCACGCGTTGTCAAATCATTCACGAACGAGGATTTTGAGATTGCTCGTTTCAGAATAGACAATGGCAATTTTAGAACAGCTAAGTTAGTCGCTTATAAAGTGATGGCATGGACCCATTCCAGTATGTTCATGATGACCCGACTCATGACACTCATCGTACTAGTTGTCGGAGCATGGTTCACATTCAATAACAAATTGTCATACGGCGAGCTCGTAAGTTTTGTCCTTTTCGTTAATGTTCTTATCAAACCTGTCGACAAAATCAGTGCTCTCCTGGAACTGTATCCGAAAGGAATGGCGGGATTCCGTAGGTTCCGCGAATTAATCGACCAGGAACCTGAAATTAGAGATCGTCCAGGAGCGGTAGCTGTCACGCATTTAAATGGTGATATCCTCTTTGATGATGTACATTTCAATTATGACGACAATAAAGCGGTACTCCATGGGATTGACTTGAATATCCGCGCAGGTCAAACAGTCGCTTTCGTCGGTCCGTCCGGTGCTGGAAAAACAACGATTTGTTCACTTATTCCACGTTTCTACGATGTCACAGAAGGCTCAATTGCTATCGACGGCATTGATATCCGCAATATGACGCAGCATTCCTTGCGCTCGCAGATTGGCATCGTACAGCAGGACGTCTTTTTGTTCACCGGTACCATTAAAGAGAATATCAGCTACGGTAAATTGGATGCGACAGTTGAAGAAGTAATTGAAGCAGCAAAAAAAGCGCATTTAGAAGACTTCATTGCTGCGCTTCCCCATGGTTACGAAACACAGATTGGGGAACGAGGTATGAAACTGTCAGGTGGGCAGAAACAGCGTCTTGCCATCGCTCGCATGTTCTTAAAAAACCCGCCAATTCTTATTTTGGATGAAGCAACATCAGCTCTCGATACAGAGACAGAACGAATTATCCAACAGTCGCTCGCTGAACTTGCTGAAAACCGTACAACACTTGTCATCGCTCATAGACTGGCCACAATTCGTGATGCCGACCGCGTTATCGTTGTCACCGAAAACGGAATCGAGGAGGACGGAAAGTACCATGAACTTGTGAAGAAAGGTGGGATTTTCGCCCGCCTGCATAATAATCAATTTCAAGAGGTTTAATGATTGTAAAAGCGGGCATACTACAATTATCCCACCCCCTTTCTCTTAGATAGAAGGAACAGCACCGCCTGACTTCCCCAAGTCAGGCGGTGCTGTTTTTTTAATGGCTAACTATAAATTGCTCAACTTTTGAACGCTCTGATATATCCATTTCCACTGTCATAAGCGTTCCTTCCTCTTCGTACTCCGTATTTTTCACATTTGCATTGTCATTCAAGTAGGAAACGATATCACCACGGTCAAATGGAATGAGCAACTTACACGTGATGTATTGCTCAAAAATCTTCTTCGTAATCAGTTTGATGAGTTCATCCAACCCCTTTCCTTCTTTAGCAGAAATCCAGGCACTATTGTCACTTACTGCTGGATATGGAATTCCAGCCAGATCGGATTTATTGTAAATATTAAGCGTTGGTACATTTTCTACTCCTACCGCTTGCAAGGTATCATTTGTTACCTCCATCATATAATCGTGTTCCGAATTCGATACATCCACAACATGTAATAGTAAGTCTGCATCACGTGCTTCTTCTAATGTTGAGCGGAAAGCCTTTACAAGGTGATGAGGTAGTTTTGAAACAAAACCAACCGTATCCGTTAAGATGAATTCTTTATTATCCTCTAGTTTCACTTTGCGGATAGATGTATCAAGTGTTGCAAAAAGCATATCCTTTTCAAATACTTGTTTCGCATTGTCAACATCCATTTTCAGTAGTAATTTATTCATAATTGTTGACTTGCCCGCATTCGTATAACCAACAATCGAAACTACAGGGATACCGCTCTTTTTACGCTGTTTCCGCTGTGTTTCTCGCTGATCCTTCACATGATCTAGGTCGCGGCCAAGTTTAGCAATCTGGTCTTCAATTTTCCGGCGATCGAGTTCGAGCTTAGTTTCTCCGGCTCCTTTGTTCTGGACACCACCGCCAGTCCCTCCACCTTGTCTACCTAAGGATGCACGTAGTCCAACAAGTCGGGGAAGCATGTATTGTAGCTGAGCAAGTTCTACTTGCATCCGTGACTCACTCGTTCTTGCACGTCTTACGAAAATATCAAGAATGAGCATAGTTCGGTCAATTACTTTACAATCAAGTTCCCGTTCCAGATTACGAATTTGGGAAGGAGACAGTTCATCGTTAAAGATAACAAGATTGGCATCCAACTCTTCGTAAAAACTTTTAATCTCTTCTATTTTGCCTTTCCCGACATACGTAGACGGGTTTCTTTTTTCCATGTTTTGTGTGACTTCCCCGACAACCTCTACTTCAATTGCACTGGCAAGATTCCTCAGTTCTTCCATACCATATTCAAAGTGATCGTCCTTTTGTTCATGGACCCCTACAATTACTGCGCGTTCTATTAATTCTTCCATGGAATTACCCCTTCCGAACAACTTTTAAGTATATTCAGTTTAACATATTCGGTGAAGCACTGGTCTCCGAACGAAATGCAGTATCAAACCGTCAATGTTATTTAGTTTGCCCAATGGCAACACCCGTCAACCTTTCCTTACTGAAAAAATGCAATTGAAAAGCCTGCAGTAATAACTGCAGACTTTCAAATTACTTGCCTTCGTTTAGTATTTTAACTGTTTCTGCAAACTCCTTGTCAATCTCTGCATTCGGTTTGTATGTGATATTACTTACCACAACCGCGACTATTAGACAGAGGAAGAAACCAGGAATGATTTCATAAAGCGTGTCCGATAAAGAATCAATGTTCCCCCAAACCATAACTGTTACGGCACCGACAATCATTCCCCATAGCGCTCCTTTAGTTGTAAGTTTGCGCCAGAATAGAGATAGAAGAATAACTGGTCCGAATGAAGCTCCAAATCCAGCCCACGCAAACGATACGATACTTAAAATGGATTCATTGTTAGGCCATGCAAGTACCATCGCAATTACGGAAACGATAAGAACAGCCATTCTACCTAAAAACACATAATGCTTATCCGTTGCGTCTTTCTTCATAAACGTTTTGTATAAATCCTCAACAAGTGCTGAAGAAGAAACAATCAGTTGTGAAGAAATTGTACTCATTATAGCTGCGAGGACAGCTGCCAGCATTATTCCCGCGATGAACGGATGGAAGATAATTTGCCCAAGGACAATAAATACAGTTTCGTTATCTACCAATGTAGCATCCGTATTTTGTTGGAAATATGCAATCCCTATTAGTGCTGTTGCTACTGCACCAAACAAGCTCAAGAACATCCATCCAATTCCGATTCGACGTGCTTTTTTCGCTTCTTTGTGCGAATTTAGAGCCATAAAACGGACGATAATATGTGGCTGACCGAAATAACCGAGCCCCCAAGCAACCGCTGACACTATACCGAGGAATGATGCACCCGATACGAAGTTAAGCAATTGAGGATCAACAGTACGGATACTTGCAGCCGTTTCTGTAAAGCCTCCTGTTATGAATATGCCAACAATCGGTACAAGAAGGAGGGCAAGGAACATAATGATACCTTGAACAACATCCGTGTAACTGACCGCCAAAAATCCTCCGAATAATGTATAGAAGATAACGACACCAGAAACAATTAACAAACCTAAATGATAATCTAACCCAAATGAACTTAAGAAGAACTTCCCACCTGCAACCATTCCGGAAGATACATAGAATGTGAAGAAGACAAGAATGATTACACCGGAAGCAATCCGCAAGAGTCTTGATTTATCTTTCAGACGACTTTCCAAGAAACTCGGAATTGTAATAGAGTCACTTGAAACTTGTGTATACACGCGAAGACGCGGTGCAACGAACACCCAGTTCAAGTAAGCTCCAATTGTCAATCCTATGGCAATCCAAGCTTCAACCAGTCCATTAAGATAGATTGCTCCAGGTAGCCCCATCAGCAACCAACCCGACATGTCAGCCGCTCCAGCACTCAGCGCAGTAACAGCTGGACCAAGTGCTCGTCCACCAAGCATGTAGTCTGTCAGATTTGAAGTGCGTTTGAATGCATACCATCCGATGAAAACCATGGCTGCCATGTATATAATAATTGCAATTAACTGAAAACCATTATCTGACATAGCGAATTCCTCCATTTCAAAATAGATAATCTTCATTATATCATCTAAATATTGAATGGAAATCAGTATTATTGATACTTTCCAATAACTCTTGAAGTAAATATTGGCAAGGAACGATATGATTAGTTTATTCCTGCTACATTTCCCAGGAAATATTGTTATTTCGACAAGATAGATTGCAATTGACATACGAACATTTGCTGATGGCGACAAAAGATACGGCGTTCGAACACAAAAAATAGGTGGCTAACTCATTGTGGCAAGCGTTGTGAAAAACGATAATATTGTCGAAACAGATGCAAATGTTGTTCCTTTCACACTATCCCCTCTGCTCAAGCTGAACTTTTGGCTAATTAGAATGGTTTGTAATACGCGTATCCCACAATATCGTATGGAATACGCTTACGATTATGTGGACGATTTCTCAAAAGACATTTCACGCAATTTGAACTTCTGTATTTTACCGGATGCAGTCATCGGATACTCTTCCGTAAACTCAATATACTTCGGAATTTTGTGATGAGAAATGTTTCCTTTGCAGAAAGTGCGTACTGCCTCTTCATCGATTTTCACTCCTGGCTTCAGAATAATCCACGCCATCAGTTCCTCGCCATACTTTGCATCCGGTACGCCTACGACTTGTACGTCAGCGATGTCAGGATGTGTATATAGGAACTCCTCTACTTCTTTTGGATAGATATTTTCACCACCACGAATAACCATGTCTTTGATGCGCCCTGTAATATCAATATATCCTTCCGTGTCCATTACAGCGATGTCTCCAGTATGGAGCCATCCTTCTGCATCAATGACTTCTTTTGTCGCCTCTGGGTTATTATAATACCCTTTCATGACATTATATCCGCGCGTGCAAAGTTCCCCGGGTTCCCCAACAGGCATCTCATCACCCGTGATGGAATCAATGATTTTGACTTCTACACTTGGATGCGGCATACCGACTGTCGAAACCCTTTTACTGATTGGATCATCTGTCTTTGTCTGAGTTATGACAGGAGATGCTTCCGTCAGGCCGTAACAAATCGTAATCTCACTCGCACCCATATCTTCAATAACCCGTTTCATAACTTCAATTGGACATACGGAGCCTGCCATTATTCCGGTACGAAGCGTAGATGTATCATACTTTTTAAAATCAGGATGATTTAGCTCAGCAATGAACATCGTAGGTACCCCATGAAGTGCTGTACATCTTTCTTCCTGCACCGCCTGAAGTACGCGTAGAGGATCAAATTGTTCAAGCAAAATCATCGCGGAACCGTGCGTGACAGCTGCAAGCGTACCCAGTACACAACCGAAGCAATGAAAAAATGGTACTGGAATACAGACCCGATCCTGCTCAGTCAGTTTCATATTATCACCGATTAATTTACCATTATTGACGACATTTCTATGCGTCAGCATAACTCCCTTCGGTTGGCCGGTCGTGCCGGATGTATATTGAATATTGATGACATCATCAGGATTTAGCGAATGGAACTGCTTATCCAGCTGTTCATCAGATACACCTTCCGCATACGATAAAAATTCAGACCATTTATACATACCCGCTTCTTCTCGCTCCGTCATCAAAATGATTCGTTTAAAATGAGGAAGTTTTTCGCTTGCTATAGAACCTTTTTCACCTATTAACAGCTCCGGACAAACTCTCTTGAGGATGTCTATGTAACTCGTCCCCTTAAAGCTTTCATCCAGAATAAGTGTAGTTGCATCAGATTGTTTTAATAAATACTCCAACTCTGAAGCTTGGTAATTCGTATTCACCGTGACAAGAACTGCCCCCATTTTACCTGTTGCAAACTGGCTGAGCAGCCACTCCCGTTTATTATCCGACCAGATGGCAACGTTTTCCCCTTTTCCGATGCCCATGCCCATGAACGCTTTCGCAAGTATATCTGTTTCCTCGTCAAATTCTGTATATGTTTTACGAATCCCATGTTCCGGATAGACATACGCTTCCTGCGCAGGATAAAGCCGTGCCTGCTCTCTTACAATTTCCCCCACTGTTTTGTGTAACAACGTCATATCCATTCCCCTTTTCTCATTGATTCATATACTTATATATTATCACAACATTCTAAAGGTTGGAAAATTAATGTGAAACTGTTTTCGGATTAATCATCCAAAAATGAAGAATACCGTTCTACCCTTTGTAGGCAGAACGGTATTCTTCATTTCATTCAACCGGATAAACACGTCCTCGGTCATCCTTGTAAACTATATGATGCCTTGTGAGTTTCGTCGGAGAATCCAGTCCCGCAGCTGCGGAGATTCGGAAAAGTCCCTCTCGCATTGTCAAAATATAATTTGTAACACGGAACTTTTTCTCCTCAACGACGAGACCTTGTTGTAGCTTCTTATCCGTTGTCGCTACACCCGTTGGACAATCATTCGTATGGCAACGGTGCGCCATAATGCAACCGACGGAAATCATAAAACCTCGTGCAATTTGAACTAAGTCTGCCCCCATTGCCAACACAATTGCTGCCCGGTCCGGTGTCGTTATTTTACCCGAGGCAATGATTTTTACTTGGTCACGCACTTCAAATTTCCTAAGCGCATCGTCTAGAAGAATAATCGAAGAACGTAACGGCAACCCAACGCTGTCTGCAAGATCTTGGTAGGTAGCTCCAGAGCCACCTTCTCCACCATCCAGCGATATAAAATCAGGACCCTTACCAGTTTCATGCATGAACGCTGCTAATTCTTCCGCGTCTTCTTTACCACCAATGACGATTTTAATACCAACCGGTTTACCGGAATGCTGGCGAATTTGATCAATGAATTCAAATAGTGTTGGATAATCATCAAACTGGTGAAAACGATTCGGACTGTTAATGGAAACATAAGGAACAACATTGCGGATTGCAGCAATTTCTTCCGTTACCTTGGATCCTTCTACATGCCCTCCACGCATCTTTGCACCTTGTGCAAGCTTAATCTCAAATGCTTTCACTTGAGGAATATCCGCTTTTTCACGGACCCTTTCAAAACTGAATTCTCCTTCTTCCGTCCTGAAACCGAAAAGACCAGAACCGATTTGAGCAATGATATCAGCACCTCCCGCCAGATGATGCGAGGAAAGACCTCCCTCACCGGTATTCATCCATGCGCCTTTAGCCAGGCCAATCCCTTTTGACAAAGCAGTGATGGCCTTTTCTCCGAGTGCTCCGTAACTCATTCCTGATTGACCAAGCATACTGCGTACATGGAACGGCTGCTCACAGTTCGGTCCGATTACGATCGCGTCCTCTTCCGGCAACAGCCATGGCAATGTCGGGATTTCTTCACGATGCTCTTTCCGGGAAAACAAATGATCTTCATCCATAACATAACGCATCGTATCTACAAGGTCCTCATTATCCACGCGCATTTCCTCATTCTGCATTGTAAACATTGCGTTTCGTATATAATAACCAGTTTCCTCAAAATCCCGCTTCGATCCAAAGCCGATAACACTGTTCAAATATTTCCCCGGCAGCACCATGCGCAAATATTCCTCACGGTTAAATGGTTCGCCATCGTTATCGTCGTCAAAAAGATATTGTCTAAGTTCAGGCCCCGTTTTTTCGAGCACATAACGCATCCGCCCTAAAATCGGAAAATTCCGAAGAATAGCATGTTGTTTTTGTCTTTTGTCATAAAAGAAAAGAAAGATGGCAATCGTGATTGGTATGATAACTAGAAATAGGACTAATAAAGTCGTCGTCAACGAAATACTCTCCATCCAATTCATTTCTACACCCCTTTTCAAGCTTTAAAGGTAGTTTACCACTATCTAAGTCTGTTAATCTTAATTCATTAAACACATTTTGGAGGGATTCAATGGTTATTAAATTATTAACAGCACACTCATCCGTAAGAAAGTATAAAGACATCCCCTTAACAAAAGAAGAAGTGCATGAGCTCATTCATGCCGGTCAACACGCTGCCACCTCACATTTTGTACAAGCTTATTCCGTTATTTATGTCACGGACGTTGAAAAACGGCAGAAACTTGCTGAACTCGCAAAAAATCCGCAGCAGATTTTATCCGCGGGAGCTGTCCTTGTTTTTTGTGCAGACTATTGTAGATTGAAAAAGGCGGCACAATTAGTCGGGAAGGATATTGACTTTTCCTCAGCTGAAAATGTACTTGTCAGTTCAATCGATGTGGCTTTGTTCGCACAAAATGTTGCAATTGCGGCTGAATCGAAAGGATATGGCATCTGCTATATCGGTGGCGTGCGTAATGCACCCGAAGAAATCAGTAACTTGCTGGCACTTCCAGTAGGTGTTGCACCAATGTTCGCTATGACAATCGGAGTTCCCGATGAAGCAAATGAAGTAAAACCCCGCTTGCCCGTAGATGCAATCATTCATGAAAACGGATATGATGCTGAAAAATACAACGAAATCATTCCGGAATACGATGAAATAATGAACGAGTATTATTTAAATCGCGGCTCAAATCGCAAAGACGCAGCCTGGTCCGACTCTATGGCTGACTTCCTTGGAGCGCCTCGCCGAACTTATATGAAAGACTTTTTAAAGAAACAGGGATTCGAGTTTAACTAGGAGTGATGAATTTGCAATTCGAGGAATTACTGGACGAACTGGCACGTCGCATGACAGATGGCGCTTTCATTGGTGCTACAATCAGCCAGCCACGCACGAAGACGGATGATTTGAAGCGAGTGAAAGTGAAGCCTGTTGAAATAAAAGGCCAACTGCATATTCAATTCGAGTATCAGTATGAACGCGTGTTAAATCATGAAAACATTACACCTGATGGATTACTTCCTTATTTACAACAGCTACTTGAGCGTTTTAGACAAGTGCATGCTGAGTTTTCCAACGAAAAAATCCATGTCCAGTTGACTAAGAAATTTAAAGTTATGTGGAAATCAGAGAAAACGACATCCGAAAAAGTGATTGACTTAACACATAACCGTAAGAAAAATTATTTGCTCGATGAAAATACTGCCTATCCATTTCTAGTCCGACTGGGAGTCCAGACACCCGATGGTAAAGTGAAAAAGCAGAAGCACGACAAATTCAGGCAGATTAACCGATTCGTTGAGTTCATTGATGATTCACTTGCTCACTTGCCAAAAGACCGTACTATCCGCATCCTCGATTTTGGTTCAGGTAAATCCTATTTGACGTTTGCTCTCTATCATTATTTGCGCATTGAAAAGGGACTGGATATTAAAGTAACTGGTCTTGACTTAAAAAAAGAAGTGATTGAGGAATGCAGTTTGATTGCCAAAAATCTTGGTTACGAGAATCTTGAATTTCTTGTAGGTGATATCAATGACTACAATGAAGAAACGTCCGTCGACATGGTGGTTACACTTCATGCATGCGACGTTGCAACAGATATGGCGCTCGCACGCGCGGTGAAATGGGGCGCGAAAGTCATCTTGAGCGTCCCTTGCTGCCAGCATGAACTATTCTCGCAGGTCAATTCCCCCGCGCTCGACGTCATGCTTCAGCACGGACTTATCAAAGAACGGTTCTCTGCGCTTGCTACCGATTCGATTCGTGCGGAGCTCTTATCACTCGTTGGTTACGAAGCACAGCTTCTTGAGTTTATCGACATGGAGCATACACCAAAGAATATCTTAATACGTGCATACCAGACCGGACGTAAGGCTACTGCTGATGAAGTAACTCGGTACACTGCGTTCAAGACTCTGTTGCATGCAGATCCATTTTTAGAGAAGGAACTAGGAGATTTATTGAATATATGACTAAAAACCGTCCACGTTCGCTCCAAGCGAGTGTGGATGGTTTTTTCAATTCGGAGGATTACGTGGTATCATTTAGAATAATTAGTTATGTGATTGAAAAGGAGATGATACATATGCCGATATACAACAAGCTCGTGCGCGATAGGATTCCTGAAATTATCGAAATGTCTGGTAAAACGTGCACTACACGCCTATTGACTGAAGACGAGTACATAATCGAAATCAATAAAAAAATGTATGAGGAAATTGATGAATACGATGCTACTGAAACGACAGATGACGCCATTGAAGAACTCGCTGATTTATTGGAACTTATCCATGCAGCGTTAGGCCATTACGGTGCATCATTTGAAGATTTGGAAAGGGTCAGAGTCGAAAAAGCTGAGAAACGCGGTGGTTTTGACGAGCAAATTTTCCTGGTAGATGTTGAAGATGGCGGAATGTGAGGTTTCCAAAAAGATATCGCTCTATTCCGTTGCCACTCACTTCTTTTCTTCCAACGCTACATCTAAAAATACATACCCATCCCGTTCGTGCTTTCCAGAAAATACAACAGGTACTCTTTCACTGAATATCGGACCATTTACGGTAACAGTATGAAATTCGCCCGATTCTCCACACGAATCGATGTCTATCGCTTCCAGTTCGTCCATCAGTTCCACAGTAAATTTACGGCCAATGAAATGTGCCGGCATCATTTTTGTATTGACAACAACAATATATGCTTCGAATCCTGCCTCTATGAACTCTTCCAATATGTCACGTCGCGGCTCCATCCAAAGGGGATGTACCGCTTCCATGCCGACTTTTTCACATGTCTGTCGTACCCATGTCAAATGATCTTCGAGATCGATATCACCGAATACGCCGTGATTAATACCCGCTTCAACACACTCCTTCATCGCATCCAAGAATTGCCCTTCATAACTTGTCCAATTTGCACCACGAATCATTAATGGCACGCCAAGTCTTTCCGCCTGGGCTTCCACAACTTCAAAAGACAATGCATGTGATTTTGACCGTTCTTCATCCTCTTCAAACATCGTCCACAACCGGTTCGGAATGCCGCCCGCTTTCATTGCACGGTAATAAGCCATGGCAGAATCTTTCCCGCCGCTCCATGATGCTACAAATGATACACCTTTCATCTTGTCCACTCCCCTATCTGTAAAATCAGTACTGTAGCAGCTTCAAAACTGCCCTTTTAAGACCGCGTTCCACTGTACTTTTCGATTCCGAAATCTTCATTTTAAAATTTCCAGAAAGATTAATAAGTAAATGTTAGGAATGCAAACCTTACTTCTACAACCATAACAATTTCCCCGTTTTCATCAAAAAAAGTTCCATCAGCCAGGACGCGGACTGATGGAACCTCCTTTTGTCTATCCAATTTATCTGCCGATCATTTTCGACGGAACGACATACTCGTCAAACTGTTCTTCTGTCAGCAAGCCTGATTTAAGTGCCGCCTCTTTCAACGTTGTACCTTCAGCATGTGCAGTTTTCGCGATTTTTGCTGCATTTTCGTAACCGATATAAGGATTAAGTGCCGTTACGAGCATGAGTGAGTTTTGAACTTTACGATCAATCTCTTCACGATTCGGTTCAATACCAATTGCACAATTATCGTTGAAACTGATCATCGCATCACTCAACAACGTCACCGATTGAAGGAAGTTGAAGATGATAACCGGTTTGAAGACGTTCAGTTCAAAGTTTCCTTGGCTCGCCGCAAAGCCAATTGTTGTATCATTCCCCATGACTTGTGCAACAACCATCGTCAATGCTTCACTTTGCGTCGGATTCACTTTTCCTGGCATGATAGAACTGCCGGGTTCATTTTCGGGAATTGTTATTTCTCCGATGCCTGAACGCGGTCCACTCGCCAACCAACGTACGTCATTGGCAATTTTCATCAAGTCCGCCGCAAGCGCTTTGATGGCACCATGAACGTAAACAATTTCGTCATAGCTCGTGAGTGAATGGAATTTGTTTATCGCAGACGTAAACTCAATGCCCACCGCTGTGCTAATTTCAGCAGCAACACGGTCGCCGAATCCAGCAGGTGCGTTGAGTCCTGTTCCAACAGCTGTTCCGCCAATCGCAAGTTCTTTCATCGACTCGACGCTGCCAGTAATCATTTGTTCCGTTTTCTCGAGCATACGGTGCCAGCCGCTAATCTCTTGGCCTAGCGTTAAAGGCGTCGCGTCTTGTAAATGCGTACGACCAATTTTAATGATATCCATGAATTCTTCTGATTTCTTGCCAAGTGTTTCTTTTAATACCTTAATTGCCGGAACAAGTTGCTGTTGTACAGCTATGACGCCTGCAACATGCAACGCTGTCGGGAATGTGTCATTCGAACTTTGTGACTTGTTCACATCGTCGTTCGGATGAAGGCTTTCTTCCTCGCCCCACTCCTCAAGAAGTTGATTGCCACGATGTGCCAGTACTTCGTTCATGTTCATGTTTGACTGCGTACCGCTACCTGTTTGCCAAACGACAAGTGGAAAATGGTCGTCCAACTTTCCG
Source organism: Sporosarcina sp. Y1004 (assembly GCF_057669665.1). Lineage (NCBI taxonomy): Bacteria > Bacillati > Bacillota > Bacilli > Caryophanales > Caryophanaceae > Sporosarcina > Sporosarcina sp. Y1004. The sequence goes on from NZ_JBYHFQ010000010.1 coordinate 85,803, forward strand.
GATATCACTTCATCCGCCGCTGCAGAAATCGCCTTCATTTTTGCTTCTGATAGAGCACCATGTGCATGGCTCGCGATGGCTGCTGACTTTTTCAAGTGAGCAAATGCATGTATAACACCAATCGGCATTTTTTCTCCGCCAATTTTAAAGTTTTGTTTACTACGTTGTGTTTGTGCACCCCATAACTTGTCCGATGGTACTTCAATTTCACCGAACGTGTCATGCTCAATACGATAATCCATTATCCATCCCTCTTTCAATTGTAAGTATTCCCATTATCGCATGATTGGCACTATTATTTCATGTACCTCGTCTTGGAAGAACGCTTTTTAAATGAAATACCTGTTTTCCAGCAACGCATTCTAGCAATTACAGTTCCTGTCTCAACGCATTAATAACATCAATTTTTGTTGCTTTACGTGCCGGACGCCATCCTGAAATCATGGCAACAGCAATACTGATTGTGGAAGCAATGACTACAAGCTGCCATGGAATAATGGAGAACGTGACGGTCATTCCACCAAAGTCCTCTTCGCCAAGTGCTGCTGTGACGATAATTGGTAAGATATAATTCGATACAATACTCACTCCATACGAAATGACGACAGCAAGCACCGTTCCCAATATGCCAATCCATGCGCTTTCCATCAAGAACAATCGTTGGATTAATTTCGGATCTGCCCCGATTGCCTTCATAACACCAATTTCCCGCGTCCGCTCTGTCACGGCCATTGTCATCGTGTTGAAAATACCGATGGATGCAATCAAAATCGCGATTGTCCCGACGAATACGAGCCCCGCTTTCAACGCCAGGAAAAAGACGTCAAGCTGATCGAGTTCCTCCGATATGGAATAGACGCTGTATCCATCCTCTTTCAATGCAGTAGAAAGTGCTTTGACGTTTTCTATTTTATCCGCATAGATGTTTACTTCACCATAAAATAAGGAATCTACCTCGGCATCCTCATCCACAGGTCTCTCTACATGCGAATAATAGATTTTTTCTAACTCTGGAATGATCGTAGCATCCACATATATTTTTTGATCCTGAACCCAATCTTTTGCAGGATTTTTTCCGATACCTACTATTGTAAGTGGTATTTGCTCTTCAATTATTCCCCCTTTATTATCACCAATTTGATAAATGAACTGTTCACCAATCAATTTACCGTCGTAGGTTTTATTTTCGCCCTCTCCATTTTCAACTGGTTGTTTCAATAAGGCTTCTGCAAAATCGCTTCCCACGACGACTTCGTTCGATTTTTCAGGTAAACGTCCTTTCTGAAGTTCGAAATTTGCTTTCTTCTCTTCTGTAAAGTCCGTTATCGTAAGCGAATTATTCCCTGTGAATTCACCTATTGACGTCTGCTCTTCTGCACCTAAACTTTGGCGGAATACAACTGCATTTACATGCTCCCTTTTCTTTAACTCAGCAACTTTCTCTTCATTCATCTCACTTGAGTACACCTCAATTTGCGTCACAAGTCGGTTCGACAGAATTTCTTTGCGTATTGTATCGTGTAATCCGAACCCAACTGACGCAAGCACAATCAGAAATGCTGTACCCATTGTTGCTGCAAGCACGGTCATAAAGACACGCATTCTGTTTTTCTTTATATGTCGCCGCACGAAACTGATTTGGTCTTTAAATTGCATGCTGTTCACTACCTTCCGTTAATACCCCGTCGTGCATTCTGTACACACGGTTCGCCGTTTGAGCCACTTCATCGTCGTGTGTGATGATGACGAATGTGATGCCCCGTGTTTTATTGAGCGACTGGATTAGCAAAAGGACATCCTGCTCTGTTTCCGAATCAAGACTACCTGTCGGTTCATCGGCAAAAATAATTGGCGGATCGGTGATAAGCGCACGCGCGATACCGACCCGTTGCTGCTGCCCCCCGGATAATTCATTCGGATAATGATCTTGCACCTCAGCCAAACCAACGATTTGCATGAGGTCTTGCACTTTCTGCTGCCGCTCGCTTTTGCTGATACCTTTCAATGTCAGCGGTAGTTCAATGTTTTCAAACGCTGTTAAGCCAGGCATGAGCTGGAAGTTTTGAAAAACGAATCCGAAATGATCCAGTCTGAATTTTGCACTTTCCGCTTCGCTAAATGAAGACGTCTGTACGCCCTGCACGTGAATTTCTCCACTTTCAGGCGTCAGGAATCCTGCCATTATGTGAAGAAGCGTTGATTTGCCCGAACCACTTTTTCCGACAATCGATACGATTTCACCATCTGCTATGTCAAATTTCAGTCCTTTAAGCACAGGCACCTGCCTCTCCTTACCTTTCTTGCCAATTTTGAATGAATGGTTTAAATTTCTTACACTAATCATGCAATCTCCTCCAAATTTCTTTACTCCCTTCATTATAAGGAGAGATTCTTAAGGCTTTGTAAGGATGGATATGAAGAATTTCTTAAGATGTTCTTAGAATTTGGTTGGTTGGAGCACTTATATGATTGGTAAGTAGCCTTATATGGTCGATCGACCTCATCTACATGCGGAGATAGCCCCTGCTCCATAAAAAAAGAGTCCAAATCGCATAATTGCGCTTGGACCCTCTCCTATGAATTTATTCAGTTTTATCGGCTGCTACTTGTTTTTCTGTAATCTGTTGTTGTATCGGTGGCTTCGTATTTGCTGCTTTCACTTCATTTGTCAATTGGTCAATACTTGGGCGAATAGTGCCTTTGCCCGAATAATTCTCGAGCATTTCCTTAACGTCGATGCCTGATGAAGCTTTCAATGACTCCTGCAATGTCGCCATGAGGTTCGTGGCGTAAGACGTAACCTTGTTTGCTCCGCCACCTTCACCACTACCCGTGTCAACGACTGTGATTTTATCGATATTCGCAAGCGGGCTTGCAATTTGTTTCGCGTATTCCGGTAGCATGTTAACGATCATATCAAGCATGGCAGCTTGACCGTATTGTTCAAATGCTTCAGCAATTTTACGTTTCGCTTCTGCTTCCGCAAGACCTTTCAAACGGATAATATCTGCTTCTGATTCACCTTGTGCACGTTGGGCATCCGCTTTTGCTTGCCCATCGAGGCGGACTTTTTCTGCATCGGCAGACGCTCGCGCTTCAATGCGATACTTCTCGGCATCGGCTTCAGTAATTTGTTTAGACTTTTCAGCTTCTGCATTTTGTTCGATTGCGTAGCGGTCTGCATCAGCTTTTTTCTTTACTTCGGAATCGTATTGCTTTTCACGACGCAGAATCTCTTTCTCTTCAAGTTCAATTTGCTTTTGACGTTCAATGATTTGAACTTGCATTTCTTGTTCCATAACTTCCTGTTTAGAAACGGCCGTTTGAAGTTCGTATGCTTGGTCGGCACGTGCTTTCGCAACGTCCTGTTCGCGTCGGTAATCCGCAACTTTCAATTGATTCTCTTTTTCGGCTTCCGCAATTTCAGTCGCACGCTCGATTTCCGCTTTTTGCGCTTCTTTGGATGCTTCTGCATTTTTAATACGCGTTTCTTTTTCTGCTTCAACCATTGCGATATCTGCATCACGTTTCACTTGTGCGATACGCGGTTTTCCGAGAGAATCGAGGTAGCCGTTCTTATCACGTACATCTTTTATTGTGAATGAAACGATGATGAGTCCCATTTTCGCAAGGTCCTGTGACGCAACACGCTGTACTTCTTGTGAGAACTTATCACGATTTTTGTAAATTTCCTCTACTGTCATGGAACCTAGAATCGAACGCAGATGACCTTCGAGCACTTCTTTCGCTTCGTTTTCACGGTCTGCTTTCGATTTTCCTAAAAATTGCTCCGCGGCTGTTGCAATTTCTGCTATTGAGCCGCCGATTTTAATAATGGCTGTTCCGTCCGCCATAACTGGAACACCTTGTTCTGTGTATACTTCCGGCGTTGTCACTTCAAGTTTACTAGATAAAAGACTAAGCGGTGCTGCTTGCTGGAATACCGGTAACAGGAACGTTCCGCCCCCGCGTATAATTTTAATACGATTGCCTGAATCGTCTGTATGTACATTTTTAGTTCCTAGGTAACTTCCTGTCACGATAAGTGCTTCGTCTGGCCCCACTGTACGATACTTTGTAACGTAAACGAGAATAACTGCCAGTAATACAAATGCGACTACTCCAAGTGCTATCCAAATTTCCATCTGTTTTTCCCCCTTTTTTTATTTGAAGCGGAACGGTTCATACTCCTTGACGATGAATGTCCCATCTCTCACTTCGATGATTAAAACTTCTTTCTCGTATTCAATTGCTGTGTTCTCGTACCCCGCCGCTCTCTTTGATATTACGCCATTTACCGATTCGATGACAATCTCGCCGAATCCGTCAACCGGAATAGGTACAATTACTTTCCCAACCCGTCCCATCAACGACTCATCCGTGTAAGAAAGGGATACTTCCGCTGACCTTAATGGAAGAAGAATGAATAAGTACAATAAAAAATCGAGTAACAAAGCAGTAACAAGTGCAATTACTAAAATGATTCCACTGCCCCAAGATGTAACAAGTTCCAAAATATAACCACTAGCCGCTACAAACGTAATGAATGCAAGTATAACTGCTGGATCCAATACTGGACTTACTTCACCAATCCCTTCAGCCATATCACTAAATAGGATATATAACAATGTCGCAAGACCCGCGATAATTAGTGTAATTAAATATACTTGCACAATTGGCATTCCAAACAGTTCCATTTCAGCACCTCCGCCTTCACCTTTTTTGCCTCACCTATGTATACGTCCAACAACCCCATAAGTTTCAATTTACTGAAAATTGATTAATTTATTTCGAATCTATTAGCTTACATTTTCATACAATGTGAATTGACTCTGTTCCACTTTTTATTTAAACGCCGCAACAAGATTGTTAATTTCATCACATACATCTTACGTTAGCTTTAATATAAATAGGGTACTTAATTGAGTATATTAAGTCACCTCCCACTTATGAGGAATTCAACCATTTCTAGTACCACTTTTCCTTTTCTAATGGTTTTGAAAATTTTATAGGTGTCTCAATTTGTTTTTGCTATGATATGCTTTATTAAGATTTTGTAAAGAGCATACAAAAAATTTAATTCCGGAAACGGACGGAGGCACACAATGTTTAGTCAACGTAAACCTGATCCATTTTTAACAGCACTACTAATGATTGCTGAAAATGTACAAGAAGCAGCTCATTACGCCAACGACTTTAAGGTAGGTACAGCCGTTGACTTGAAAGAAGTAAGCATTAAGCTTAAAAATTATGAAACTGCGGGTGACTCGCTTATCCATAATCTCATTGCAAAGCTTAATAAATCATTTATTACACCAATTGAAAGGGAAGACATTATGCAGTTGTCTATTAAAATGGACGATGTTCTTGATGGCATCGAACATTTCGTAGCCCATCTAGAAATGTTTTCACTTACTGAAATTGATGAGTATATGCAGAAATTCATGGAGTACATCGTGAAAAGTACAGATGAAATAGTGAAAGCAATGAAGCTACTCGCAAAGAAAAAGCTTGAGGCCATGCACGATCACGCTATCCTCATTAAAGAATACGAGCGGGTTTGTGATGAAGTTTTCCGTACATCCATCAAACAACTTTTCATTAACGAAAAAGATCCCATTCGAATTATTCAATTCAAAGATATTTATGAACAACTTGAAGATATCGCGGATTATTGCCAGGATGTCGCCAACACAATCGATACAATCATTATGCGCAACGCATAAGAGGGAGCCGATAAATGAATACTATTCTTCTCCTTACCATTTTAGTTGTCATTTTCGCACTCGCTTTTGATTTCATCAACGGCTTTCACGATACGGCAAACTCAATCGCAACATCCGTTTCGACACGTGCCCTAAAGCCACGAACTGCTATTATGATGGCAGCTATCATGAACTTCATTGGAGCGCTCGCATTTACAGGCGTTGCGAAAACAATTTCCAAAGACATCGTTGATCCTTTCGCTCTCGAAAATGGTCCACTCGTTATCTTGGCGGCACTGACGTCAGCAATTATTTGGAATCTCGTTACATGGTATTTCGGAATCCCGTCCAGTTCATCCCATGCCTTAATCGGGTCAATTGCTGGTGCAGCAATTTCAGCGGCAGGTTTCGGTATTTTAAACTACGGTGGTTTCTTAAAAATATTACAAGCGCTTCTTATTTCACCATTCATCGCACTTGCGGTCGGCTTCCTTGTAATGTCACTATTCAAACTAACATTGAAAAACAGGAATTTATTTGGAACAAATAAACGAATCCGTTATATACAAATTGCTACAGCAGCACTTCAATCCTTTACACACGGAACGAATGACGCACAAAAAGCCATGGGGATTATTACAATGGCGCTTATCGCTGCAGAAATGCAATCGTCGGAAGACATTCAGCTATGGGTTCGAATTGCTGCCGCAACTGCGATGGGTCTAGGAACATCAATTGGCGGTTATAAAATCATAAAAACAGTCGGCGGCAAAATAATGAAAATTCGTCCAGTGAACGGAATAGCTGCAGATTTATCATCTGCTGCAATTATTTTCGGCGCTACACTCATCCACTTACCCGTCAGTACAACACACGTAATTTCATCTGCAATCATGGGTGTAGGCTCGGCCCAGCGTGTGAAAGGTGTCAATTGGGGTATGGCTCAAAGGATCGTTGTCACATGGGTTATTACATTGCCGATTTCAGCTTTAATCGCAGCAATTATCTATCGAATTTTCAAGTTGTTTTTTTAACTCAAACATTTCCCTTGCATTATCCAGATGGGCCTGTTATGATAAAGAAGAATTATTTTTGTTCGGCATGATGGTCTCGAAATAAATCTTGACCGCTTCAAGACTTGAGCAAGGATAGTAACACAATGTATGCACAAAGCATACGAGGAGGATACACACATGGAACAAGGTAAAGTGAAATGGTTTAACGCAGAAAAAGGATTTGGCTTCATCGAACGCGAAGATGGCGACGACGTATTCGTACATTTCTCGGCTATTCAAGGAGAAGGCTTCAAGTCTCTTGAAGAAGGTCAAGATGTTACGTTTGAAATCGAGCAAGGCCAACGCGGTCTTCAAGCTACAAACGTAAACAAAAACTAATTTGAATTAACCATTCAAAAGCCAAGCCCCTCGGGGTTTGGCTTTTTTCTTTGTCTAAAATTATATTATTGACCCTGATATCCATATCGCTCCATTTAAAGACATTACCAAGATTATCCGTTATTATAGAAGAATAGATTTAGCCTATAGATAGAAAGGGTTGGTTTAATGCTTACACTAGCGCGCTTTGTAACAAGTGCACATAAATATATTATCTATGCGTGGATTGCGATTTTCCTCGTCATGGCATTTTTCGCAATTAAGTTGCCAGGACTCCTTGAAGGAGATGGCTTCCGTATGGACGGCGAGCATGCTGATGTTATGGATATTGTGTCGGAGGATTTTGGGTTGCCCGCCGAAACGATGTTTCTCGTTTTCAACGACGTCCAAAATGACAAAATAAAGTCAACTCTCGATAAAATAGATAAACTTAACGTCACGTCAGAAATCGCTTCCCCTTTGGAGAATTATAATCAATACAAAGATGGCGTTTCGTACGCACTTCTACATTTTGATAATGAAGCAGAAGATATGTCCGCCATCGTTACGGACATCCGCGACGCAGTAGGTAATGAAAAAGGGATTACACTAACTGGTGCTTCAGCAATTTCCAAAGACATCAACACAGCAAGCCAACGTGACCTCATGACAGCAGAAGCAATTGGGTTACCAATTGCAATCATTATCCTCCTATTCGCATTCGGGACTGTCGTGGCTTCATTCGTACCGTTACTAATCGGTATCGTGACGGTCATCTCCTCATTTGGAGTATTAACAATTCTCGGTAGTAAAATGGATTTATCCATTTTTGTTCTGAATATCATACCAATGCTTGGTCTTGCACTCAGTATTGATTTCGCTTTGCTGTTCATCAGTAGATATCGTGAAGAGCGCAAGAAGAGCGACATACATGAAGCAATTGTCACAACGATCCAAACGGCCGGCAGATCGGTTATCTTCTCCGCATTTTGTGTATTCATCGGGCTTGGTGCAATGCTGCTTATTCGTGTCGATCTTTTCCAAAACATCGCAATAGGCGGAATGATTGTCGTCGCAATGGCTGTTTTCGCCTCCGTAACATTGCTACCTTCCGTACTCATCGTTCTCGGTGACCGGATTAACAAATGGCAGCTGTTGAAAGAAAAGCCTGCTGAAGCGTACGGCTGGCGCAAATTTGCCAATGCAGTTATTAAACGTCCCGTTACAATCACAATTATTGCATTTGTTTTACTCGGAATTGCAATACTTCCAGTAAAGAATATGGATTTAACTATTCCGCAAATCGAATCATTACCGGAGTCGTATGATACACGCCAAGCCTTTGAGCTGATGGACGAAACGTTCGGTCTTGGTGACCAGTCTTCTGTTTATGTAATTGCAGAGCGTACTGGCGGCTGGGAAGATACAGAAGGACTTAAGTCAATGAAGGCACTTGAAACCGAACTTTCAAATGACTCTTTGGTGGATGAAGTAAATACACTTTTCACCGCCAGTGACATCGATTCCGTAGAACAATGGGAGCTAGCGATGACAGTTCCGGATCTGGCTGGGGGGCTTTCCCCTTTAGTTGACACATTCGTTAAAGATACGCAACTCATGATTCCAGTAACCCTTCTTGCCAATGGCAGTTCCAAAGCAGCTCAGGAATGGGCGCGTGATTGGTCAAACAAGGAAACCGATTGGAATTTATCAATCGGAGGAAACCCTAAGTTCAATCAGGAAATCTTCGATGAAATCGCGGATAAAATTTTGTATGTTTTATTAGTGATCATTGTATCAACTTTCTTCATCCTGATGATTGCCTTCAAATCCATTTTAATACCCATTAAAGCGATTCTTATGAACATCGTCGGATTGTCCGCAACGTTCGGTATTCTCGTTTATATTTTCCAGTATGGACATTTTGGACTGGAAGCAGGCACGATTGCGCTTATTATTCCTGTCATCGTCTTCAGCCTCGTCTTCGGACTGAGCATGGACTATGAAGTGTTCCTAATTTCACGGATGCAAGAAGAATATGCGAAGACGTTGGATAACGACCATGCAACGGTTGAAGGACTTGCGACAACTAGTAAAATTATTACCTCAGCCGCACTGATAATGATTGTTTTGACGGGGGCATTCGCCTTTACGGATGTTTTACCTGTGAAACAAATTGGCGTCGGTATCGCTATTGCAGTCGCTATTGACGCTACAATTATCCGTCTACTTCTTGTTCCTAGCCTGATGAAACTGTTTGGCAAATGGAACTGGTGGCTCCCTTTCAGAAAAGGTCCTCATAAACCTGAAAACTAGACAGCAAAAAGCGCATCAGGATCATAATTCCTGATGCGCTTTTCCAATTATACTTTTCCAGATTCAGTTAATAACTCAACGATATTCACAATCGGCGCCATCCCATTTTCAATGTTGTTCATAGTTATTGTCATTGTGATATAAATTAACGCAATGCCAATTATGATGAATAGCACAAGGCCGATGACGAGGGTTTTGCCTTTCATCGAGCATCATCCTCGTCTTCGACTCTTGTGAATTCCTCTTCAATCAAATAAACGTCTGCTTCGTTATAATCACCGAAACTTTCTTCCAGATTCAAGCCGTGATATAAATTCCAGAAACCTTGCTCTTCCATAAGGATTAGCTCTTCGCCCTCATCGTTGACAAACTTTTGTACAATAGCTTGCGGTTCAGGCGCACCTTCGGATAATGCTTTAATCGAATCTGCAATTATTTTGCGCAGTTCCGCTTCTGATGCTTCACGTATATTGACGAGACCGCGTTCATCCGCATCATAACCTGGAATTCCAGCTACGTAGACAAAACCGTTGCCGTTCGGATGAAGATGTTGAACAACGACTGTTTTTTCGTACAAGCTTTCCTCATAATGATAGTTGACCCGTTTCATTGACACGTCTTTGCGTGTTAGTTCGGGAATTGTTTCGATAATCTGTTGTTTCTCTTCAAATGTCAGCATATTTGTTCACTCTTTTCCACTCTGATTTCGTTTAGTATACCATTATTCTTCTTTCACGGATAACCCAAGCACACGTGCAAAACCGATTGCCTGATCTTTTGAGACAATACAGCCGGCAATTTTCGGCAATGTAACTTCAATACGGTCATATGTACTGTCTGACAAATCAACACCATTCAAATCTGTTTCAGTGAAATTGATATTATCCAACTTGCATACCTTAAATTGTACATTGTTAAATGAACTTTCATAAATATCGCCATCCGTTAAATTACATTCCACAAACTCGACTTCCTTCATGCCAGAGAAACTGAAGTTAATGTAGCGGCCATCGCATTCCTTAAATAACGTATGACCCACTTTGGCATTCGCAAAATCTGCACCCGTCAATTTCGAATTGACCACTTCACATCTGTGAAACACGGCACTTTGAAAATTGATATTGGAAAAATCACATGTGTCAAATACAACGTCAACGAATTCCGCACCTGATAGGTCGCTTCCTGCAAACGATACATCTTTGAAGACAACGTCATCGAAAGTCAATCGCTCCCCTTCCGCACCAGTCATGAAGCCGCCATCAATTCGAACTTTTTCAACATATCCTTCATTGTCCAGAATCTCTTCCACCCGCATCGCCTTGTGGGTTACTGACATTTTCGGTTTCTGTCGTTTACTTGCTTTCTCTTTAGTCAACATAGATCCCCCTTTAGCGAGTCTTCCATTCTGTAAATAAAATAATTAAAATGATGACCGCGATCGCAAGTATATAAAACCAGCTTGGAACACTGCTAATTCCACCAAACATGTTTTTCGTCCCTTTCTTTACTTAGCCCTTTTCACGCCTGTAATGACTGTGAAATCGATTGTAATGCTCTTTATATCCATTTTAAGTGCTTCTTCGACTTTAGCATCACTGGCCCCCCATGTAAGTGGTGTCATGCGAATGAGTGGCGCCAATAAGCCAGACTCTAGCGGAAATAAATAGGTAATCCGCTCAGTAGTGACCGAATCGAAATGTTCCGTGAAGCGAGCGACTGCATCTGTTTCTTCTTTGCGTTCTTCATTCTCATAAAAAACAGATCGCAACTCTTGTAAATAACCACTTTCGGGTACCGCCTTTATAAATAGTCCATCAGGCGTCAACAGACGCGTAAACTCCGCGTAATTCGCTGGCGATAAAATATTTAAAATAACGTCGAATCGCTTATCGTTAAAAGGACAATTTGCAAGATCCGCTACACTCCAGACAGCTCCCGGATACTCTTTGGCTGCAGCCGCGATTCCCTCTTTTGCAAGATCAATGCCCACGCCAGTTGTATGGTTTGGCAATTGCGATAGTATCGTCGATAAGTGCGTACCTTCACCGCATCCTGCATCGAGAATGTTAGGTCGATTCCGTCCCTCGATATGTGTAATTACTGTATTTATCATAAAATCAAGAACTGGTTTAAAAAAACCGCTGCTCATTACCGTTTTTCTTGCTTCAAATAGCGATTTGTCGTACTTTGTCATATGGGCTTGTGGAGCCAGATTGACATAGCCGTTTTTTGACAGGTCAAATGAATGGCTATCTGTGCAGACAAGCCGCGCATTGTCCGCCATACTCATACCAGATGAGCAGATGGGGCATCTGAACAACTGAGAATTGGCTTCCATTACTTGTGCATTTATCATTTTTCTCGATATAGTCATACGTTTAAAACTCCGATCATCAGTTGTACTAACACTAACAGTATACCGCTATTTTGCGGGGACTGGAAATGGAGTGAATTTTACCTATCGCTACCAAATCGTTCATTATTCAAATAGGTTATCGCTGTATTCAACCCACTGTTGGGGGTTACAATAGCAGATAGGAGGCGATTCCATGAAACGATTATTCCTTTTCATTCTTTTCTTGAGTGCACTATACTTCACAAAACCTTACTGGGAAGAACCAGTCTCACAACATGTTGATATCTCTTTTCTGGATCCTGTTGACGAAAAGATTGGAACCCTTTTAACGAAAGAATCACTGGATACTGCAGTTCAGCATATTAGCGAAACGATAAATAAAGCTGTCAGTCTTGTAACTTCTAAAACTGCCCAAGTAGAAGAAACTGCTGTTGCAGTTAAAAAACCTATCCTGGCTAAACCGGAGAAAACACGCCTATCCATCCATAATATTGAACTCGGGAGCACAGAGAAGATCGTTGCGGATGAACTCGGTCAGCCAAAAAGTCAATCCACGAATGAATACGGCACCGAATGGTTTACTTATCACGACAACTATCAAAATTTCGTTATGGTTTCATTTGATGAAAAGCATAAAGTGAATGCCATTTATACGAATGATGATTTAATTTCATCAGTCGCCGGCATTAAATACGGTTCCCTTAAATCCACAGTTCGCGAAACACTTGGTGAACCTATCAAAGAAATTCGTAAAGGCTTATCTATTTATGTTCTCCAGGAAAGCGATGGTTTTGATGTCTTTAAATCAGGTGATATCTACACATATGTTTTTTATGACCTGCATCAGAATTCAAAAGTAACTGCCATCCAGCTAATCGCTGATTCATTGGAAGATAAAAAAAGCGCAATCTATGCCAGAGGTGATTCAGATTTGCGTGACGGTTTTGAGCAACAACTATTTGATTTGACAAATGCAGCGCGCGTCCGTCATGGCCTGAGCATTCTAGAATGGGAGCCTAGCGTAGCTATAACAGCACGCAAACATAGTGCCGATATGGCAGTTAATAATTATTTCAGTCACGATAACAAACAAGGCAAGTCCCCGTTTGACAGGATGGAAGACGACGGCGTCAAATTCCGTGGAGCAGGTGAAAATCTTGCTTACGGTCAATCCAGCAGCATCTTTGCACATGAAGGTCTCATGAATTCTGCCGGTCATCGTGAAAACATTCTGCTCGACACATACAGCCATCTTGGTACGGGTGTTTCGTTCAATGATAAACTGCAACCTTATTACACAGAAAACTTCTTGCTTAAATAAACACCTATTAGAATTTGTGAGTCAAATTTAGGGAATTGGATAGACTAGTAACAACTAGGAGGGAAAATCCAATGAAAGCCGTTACTTACCAAGGTCCAAAAGACATTAAAGTGAAAAAAGTAGACGACCCTAATATCGAAAAACCCGATGATATTATTGTCAAAGTGACTTCCACAGCAATTTGCGGTTCAGACCTGCACATCTATTTGGGCGCTATGCCAACGCATAAGGATTATGTGATCGGTCATGAACCAATGGGCATCGTTGAGGAGGTCGGCCCAAATGTGACTAAAGTAAAAAAAGGAGACCGAGTCGTTATTCCGTTCAACTTGGCATGTGGTCAATGTTTTTATTGTGATCATGAAATGGAAAGCCAGTGTGACAATTCGAACGCCAATCCACATGTAGACACGGGCGGATATCTCGGATTTACAGAACGTTACGGTAACTACCCCGGGGGACAGGCCGAGTATTTACGTGTTCCGTACGGCAACTTCACCCCTTTCGTCATTCCAAAAACGTGTGAACTGCCCGACGAAGCACTTCTTTTCATGTCGGATGTCTTGCCAACCGCTTATTGGAGTGTAGAAAATGCGGGGGTTAAAAAAGGAGATACTGTCGCCGTCCTTGGGTGCGGTCCAGTCGGCCTCATGGTCCAGAAATTTGCATGGATGAAAGGCGCCAAACGTGTGATAGCAATTGACCACGTGCCGTACCGCCTGAACCACGCGGTTAAAATGAATAAGGTCGAGGCGTTAAATTTCGAGGACTTTGATTCCATTGGCGGTCATATTAAAGAGATCACTCGCGGCGGAGTCGATATTGTCATAGACTGCGTAGGAATGGATGGTAAAAAGAATATGTTCGAAAAAGCCGGGCAGAAACTGAAGCTTCAAGGTGGCACATTAAGTGCGGTCAATATAGCACAGAGCGCTGTCCGTAAATTCGGGACCATCCAACTGACAGGCGTTTACGGTTCTCTTTATAACATGTTTCCCCTAGGCAAACTCTTTGAGCGCAACATAACGCTTAAAATGGGACAAGCCCCCGTCATTCATTACATGCCAATGCTGTTTGATAAAATCACAAAAGGTGAATTCGATCCAACAGAAATTATTTCCCATGTGGTTCCGCTTAAAGAGGCCCCCATCGCTTATCAACATTTCCACGACCACGAAGATGAGTGCATAAAAGTCATTTTGAAACCTTAATATTAAAAACGCTAGCGAGAAAGGCATGAAAACTGGTATTTTCACTGGTCTATTTCCGGCCCGCTTTCGGCGAATTAATCACGAAAGTTTTACCGGGGGGCAAGTGTGGCTAGAAGTGACTTCGTCACTTCTAGCCACACTCTTTTCAGTTTTACTGTTGTGATTATTAGCCTGTCGCGTTCCTACAATATCCAAGTAAAAAATGCAGTTGCTCTGAGAGTAAAGAATAGATGCCATTCTATAGGGATTATAAGTGCTAGAAAATGAAACTTCGGGCACTTAAGCACATTGTACATTGTGCTCTCTACGTACTTTTAGCAAGGACTATGTGAATCTATATAGAAAGTGACACTTCCCTAAAATGAAATAAGAGGAACTATAGTAGAAGGCTTGAGCGGCTAAAATTATATCTTAAGCCGCTTCTCTCCAGGTCAGAAGCAAGCTATTCTTTCGTCCCAAAAAGCTTCGGAACTTCTTGTAATTGTGTCTTTGGAGAGCGACGGATGGACAACCACCATAAGATTACCGAAAAGATTAGTAGGGATGCGACGAAGTCGCATCCCTACTAATCAAAACGTCTCGATAATGGTATAGAAGTTGTTCCATTCAAAGCGCTCCAAAGACAACACTAAACGTATTCCTCAATGTTTGACCATGTTTTTTTTGGTTATTTTTTAATCAACAGGCGTGAGAAGTTACATGATTGTTTTGTGGTATCGCCTTGAATTAAACGCCCCTCACACTTCACCTTATTTCTTCCCAATCGCAGCACAAGCAATTCGGTCACCTGAATTACCCGCTGGATCCGTTTTATAGTCATCTGCTTTTTCATGGATGACAAGCGCACTGCCATCGCTATCTAGAAGGGTATTATCTAAATCAGGCTTTAATGTTACAAAGGCTGATGTCACTTCGGCGACCGCTTTACCTTGCGCATCAACTTCAAGGTTTGGTAAATCACCTAGATGAAACCCTTTTGGATTATCAAATCCGTGTTCTTTATCTTCTGGATTAAAGTGAGCTCCAGCCGATTTAAAATCAGGCGTAGTACATACCGCTGTTTCATGTATATGGATACCATGCATTCCGGGAGACAGCCCCTCTGCCTGAATATTGATCGTCACACCGCCATCCCCTTCAACAAAGGTGGCTTCACCAATTTCTTTACCTTGTGTATTCACAATCGGTGCTTTCACCGATTGGACGATCTCTCCACTGACCTGCAATTTTGAACCACCTCCCCCACACCCACCAACAACTACTAAAGCACACAGCATTAAAGATATTCCTAATTTTCGTTTCAATACGATTCCTCCCTATTATCTCTTCTTTAGGAGGATGGCTTCCAGGTGAAATTCTATACATAGCAAAACGCTGCTAACTCCAATCAATGGAATCAACAGCGCTCATCAAACTTAAATTAGTTCTTTCGCCAATAAACGATACACATTTAAACGCTTCTCTTGCGAGTGGGGAATGCTACAAATCATCGCTTCATCAAATCCGTAAGTTTTTTGCTCTTCCTGCAATCGCAGTGCTATTTCTTTTGCGGTTCCCACTAAATGAATACTGCGATTCTCTTTAATCGTCATGCGGTCCATTTCAGTTAACGGATAATTTTGAGCTGCTTCAGGCGTTAATGCCTGCCCCAAGTGCCCCCTCCTCAGCAATAAGCGTGAAATGTCCTGAGGGACTGCTTCGAACTCCGCTTCTTCTTTCGTTTCAGCTACCGTTACCATATAGGATACATTGATTTCTGGTTTCTCCAGGAATACCGATGGCTCAAAGTTGTTTTTATAAGCATCCAAAATTTCTTTCGTCATGCCGCCATTGAAAAATTGTGCAAATGAATACCCTACGCCCATTCGTCCTGCCTGAACGGCACTATTGCCACTCGAACCAAGTAACCAAGCTTCCGGTAAAACAACGTGAGAGGGCGTTGCAATTGTTTTATTGTATAAGTTATTTTCAGGCACTTCATCGTTGATTAATTGCAGTGCTGTCTCAAACTTTTCATACATATCGTTGACCATCGGCTGGCGCCCTTCGGATAACGCATAAATAGAATGGTTATCGCCTCCAGCCGCACGACCGACACCAAAGTCAATCCGTCCGGGTGAAAGAGCACTTAGTGTTTTATATACTTCAGCGAGTTTCAACGGTGAGTAATGCATCATCATCACACCGCCTGTACCGATACGAATTTTTTTCGTTTTAGCGGCCAAATGAGCTGCTGTTACCTCAGGTGCTGAGCTTGCAAATGCTTTTGTGCCGTGGTGTTCTGCCATCCACATGCGGTGATAGCCTAATTCATCTGCCAAGATTGCCAGCTCTTCTGCATTTTTCAAGGCACCAGGTGCAGTATTACCACTCGTTATTGGAGCTTGATCGAGTATGCTTAATCTCATATCTTTATCGTCCCTTCTCCATCTCTTTTTCTTTGTTGACGAATCTTTTCAGGTGTAACGTCCTCTCCAAGTGGATCGATTACAGTAATGCCCGAAACGGTATTGAGAACTTGACCACGAATTTCTCGTAAATAGTCTTGTTGCAATACTGTTTGTTCAACCATTTCAGCGTTTGTCAAACCTTCTTCGCGTTGTTTTTTAGCTAGCTCATTAATGCGATCTAAACCTTTAATCATTTTATCTTCCTCTTTTCCTTGCTCTTACAAGACCATTTTTTCACGAATCAATTCTTGTAGTGAATCCACGTTCTGTTGAAAGCGCTCTGTCTGAATTCCCTCTGACAGGGATGCGATTGTTTCACGCTTCAGTACAGATTTCCAAACCGATTCAGCCTCTTCCATTAAATCCGTTAACAAACAGCATCTATCTTCTTTTTCCAAATCAAGCATGTCGTCAAGGATACCACTCGCAGAATACAAGGATTGCTGCCCTTCAATAGCTAGATAAATATCGTATACTCGAATCTCTTCAGGCTTTTTCTTTAATTTGAAGCCGCCTTTTACACCCGGCACGGAGGTAATCAAGTCTGCACTGACCAGTTTTCTCAACATTTTTTGAAAATACGTTGGTGAGGTACCCAGTTGCTGACTAATCGCTTCTCCTGGTAGGACTGCCCTATCCGGCAGCATATTTAAAATCAGAATCGCATAAACAGATTGCTCAACGCCAGTTTTCATTTGCATAAAGTTCGCCTCTTTTATCAATCTAATGTGGATATCTATTATCCTCTTTATCAAACTTTATCTTACAGTACTCATAAAGTACACTTATTTGATTTCATAAAAAACCGCTGACAGCCCATTTCCATGGAGTTGTCAGCGATTTTCATTTACGCGAGTATGAGTTTTTCTAGATCCATCGGTGTGATATAAATACCATCCTTGTAGACACGCATATTGCCGCCTGAAATTTCGTCGATCAGCATGATGTTGCCTGTTTCACTGTCGCGTCCGAATTCAAGTTTAATGTCGTACAGATCCAGACCTTTCACTGCAAGCTCAGCTTTGACTACGTCTGAAATTTCTTTCGTCAATGCCTCAAGTATAATATATTCCTCCGCTGTCAATAATCCAAGTTGCGCGAGTGCATCTTTGTTAATCGGCGGATCGTTGCGATCATCATCTTTGAGCGTTACTTCAACGAATGCGTCCAAAGGCTGTCCTTCTTCGCAATACGCGCCGTATCTGCGTAAGAAACTTCCGACTGCACGGTATCTACAAATGACTTCAAGACCTTGTCCGAAAACTTTGGCGGATCTAACCGTCAGAGTTACTTCATCGATATCAGCATCGACGTAATGTGTCGGAATGCCTTTCTCAGCCATTTTCTCAAAAAAGAATTTCGTCATGCGCAGCCCGGATTGACCCGCACCTTCAATCGTCAACCCAACTGTGTTAGCGCCCGGATCAAAAACTCCGTCTTCTCCAGTAACATCATCTTTAAATTTCAGCAGGACATTGCTGCCATCCAATTCGTATACATCTTTGGTTTTCCCTTTATAAATAAGTTTCATGTCCACGTTTCCTTCCATAAGAAAATGTAGTTCCATCATTAGTATAAGTCACTTTTACAATAAGAAACAATAATTTTTTTATTATCGTGAGATAGGTCAGGGTTTCATACCACCAAACGCCTCGTGCCATAGACATGGATGCACTTTTGCTGGCCTGATCGTGAATACTGTTCGACGGTTTCTGGTAACTGATCGACTGCCTGCAAAGTTTCCTCCCCATACTGCCCACTTTTTTAAATTCCCACTCGTCTATATATCCCTATTTGTTGTATACTTATTCTAGTAAATCTATGCACATTCGAAAGTGAGTGGAACTTTATGGGTCGTAAATGGAATAATATTAAAGAAAAGAAAGCGTCAAGAGATGCAGATACAAGCCGTATTTACGCGAAGTTCGGGCGTGAAATCTATGTAGTGGCTAAGCAAGGCGAGCCTGACCCTGAATTGAATCAAGCGCTTAAGTTTGTAGTAGAACGCGCAAAAACATATAGTGTCCCAAAAGCGATTATCGACCGCGCGATTGAAAAAGCTAAAGGCGGTTCAGAAGAAAACTTTGACGAGCTTCGTTATGAAGGGTTCGGACCAAATGGCTCGATGGTTATTGTCGACACACTGACAAACAACGTCAATCGCACCGCATCGGAAGTGCGTGCTGCTTTCGGTAAAAATGGCGGCAATATGGGCGTTAGCGGATCCGTTGCCTATATGTTCGAAGCGACAGCCGTTATCGGACTTGAAGGTAAATCGGCGGACGACATTCTCGAACTGTTAATGGATGCCGATGTCGAAGTGCGTGACATTTTGGAAGAAGAAGAATCCGTCATTATTTATGCGGCTCCCGACCAATTCCATGCTGTTCAGGAAGCTCTTAAAAGTACCGGTATTACAGAATTTACCGTTGCAGAGATAACAATGCTTGCACAAAATGACTTGACTCTTTCACCAGAAGCACAAGTACAATTCGAAAAAATGATTGATACATTGGATGATTTGGAAGATGTTCAACAAGTACATCACAACGTCCACCTAGACGACTAATTTAATTATTCGCTCTTTCATTCCTTCAAGTGTCATGCTATGCTACTCTTAGATTGACAATTTCATAACATATTCGACCATTAGGGGAATCCTTTTAAAGGACTGAGAAACGAGTTCCACTCCGCTACCCTTATCACCTGAACGGGTTTGTACCTGCGTAGGGAAGTGGCGTGTCTTCTTTTCAGTGCATTCAAATGCCAATGACAGACCACTTTCCATACCAGGAAAGTGGTCTTTTTGTATTCAGAAAAGCGTAAGGCGCCGGAGAATGAATAAGTAATCCTGCTAATACCGCTTCGGCGCTTTGTGGATGCCTCCCGCGATAAGCCA